>NZ_JBIVBY010000018.1:0-157537 GCF_044746405.1 Pseudomonas sp. NPDC086251 | reverse complement strand
ACAGTCCAACAATCATTCCATAAAAGACGAACTACAGAACTGCTAAAAATCGTTGGCCCGCGAAGGCAGTGAAGACATGGGCACCAAGCTCATGGGCTTCTCCGGCAAGGTCAAGAACCCGGGCCTGTGGGAACTGCCATTCGGCGTCACCGGTCGCGAGCTGTTCGAAGACTACGCCGGTGGCATGCGCGACGGCTTCAAGCTCAAGTGCTGGCAGCCAGGCGGCGCCGGTACCGGTTTCCTGTTGCCGGAGCACCTGGACGCACAAATGTACGCCGGCGGCATCGCCAAAGTGGGCACCCGTATGGGTACCGGCCTGGCCATGGCGGTGGACGACAGCGTCAACATGGTGTCCTTGCTGCGCAACATGGAAGAGTTCTTCTCCCGTGAATCCTGCGGTTTCTGCACCCCGTGCCGTGACGGTCTGCCATGGAGCGTCAAGCTCCTGCGCGCGATCGAGAACGGCGAAGGGCAAGCCGGCGATATCGAGACCCTGCTGGGTCTGGTCGGCTTCCTCGGCCCTGGCAAGACCTTCTGTGCTCACGCACCGGGCGCCGTGGAGCCGTTGGGCAGCGCAATCAAATACTTCCGCCATGAGTTCGAAGCCGGCATCGCGCCTACCAGCGCCGTCGTCCCGCCTCTGGCAAGGCCGATCGTAGTCGGCGCGTAAACGCTTAAAAGAGGCGAAGGGTCCGTGCCCTTCGCCTTCTCGTGTGATGACGCCTTGAACGGCTGTGTTGATTCACGCGAATAACAAGATTCCATTAGCCACGCCCGCTGACACCGGGCCAACGAAGACCTTTGAACCATGGCCACTATCCACGTAGACGGCAAAGAGCTCGAAGTCGATGGGGCAGACAACCTGTTACAGGCATGTCTGTCGCTAGGCCTCGATATCCCTTATTTCTGCTGGCACCCAGCCCTTGGCAGCGTTGGCGCTTGCCGCCAGTGCGCAGTCAAGCAGTACACCGATGAGAACGACAAGCGTGGTCGGATCGTCATGTCGTGCATGACGCCCGCCACCGACGGCAGCTGGATCTCCATCGACGACGAAGAAGCGAAAGTGTTTCGCGCCAGCGTCGTTGAATGGCTGATGACCAACCACCCTCACGACTGCCCGGTCTGTGAAGAAGGCGGTCACTGCCACCTGCAAGACATGACCGTGATGACCGGCCACAACGAGCGCCGTTATCGCTTCACCAAGCGCACCCACCAGAACCAGCAACTGGGCCCGTTCATTTCCCACGAGATGAACCGCTGCATCGCTTGCTACCGCTGCGTGCGCTTCTATAAGGATTACGCGGGCGGCACCGACCTCGGTGTGTTCGGCGCCCACGACAACGTGTACTTCGGTCGCGTTGAAGACGGCACCCTGGAAAGCGAGTTCTCCGGCAACCTCACCGAGGTCTGCCCGACCGGTGTGTTCACCGACAAGACGCACTCCGAGCGCTACAACCGCAAGTGGGACATGCAGTTCTCGCCGAGCATCTGCCATGGCTGCTCCAGCGGTTGCAACATTTCCCCGGGCGAACGCTACGGTGAACTGCGCCGGATCGAAAACCGCTTCAACGGTTCGGTCAACCAGTACTTCCTGTGCGACCGTGGCCGTTTCGGCTATGGCTACGTCAACCGCGAAGACCGCCCGCGCCAGCCAAAACTGGCCAACGGCGCCAAGCTGACCCTCGACGAAGCTTTGGATAAAGCAGCGGACCTGCTGCGCGGTCGCAATATCGTCGGTATCGGTTCGCCACGTGCCAGCCTCGAAAGCAACTACGCGTTGCGCGAACTGGTCGGTGCCGAGCACTTCTACTCCGGTATTGAAGCCGCCGAGCTGGAACGCATTCGCCTGGTCATGCAGGTGTTGAAAGACAGCCCGCTGCCGATCCCGAACATGCGTGACATCGAAGACCACGACGCGATCTTCGTCCTCGGTGAAGACCTGACCCAGACCGCTGCACGCATGGCCCTGTCCCTGCGCCAATCGGTCAAGGGCAAGGCCGAAGACATGGCCGACGCCATGCGCGTCCAGCCTTGGCTCGACGCCGCCGTGAAGAACATCGGTCAGCACGAGCTGAACCCGCTGTTCATCGCCAGCCTGGCTGAAACCAAGCTCGACGACATCGCTGAAGAATGCGTACACGCCGCGCCAGACGATCTGGCCCGCATCGGTTTCGCCGTGGCTCACGCCCTCGACGCCAGCGCGCCGGCCGTTGAAGGCCTGGACACTGAAGCTCTGGACCTGGCCAAGCGCATTGCCGACGCCCTGCTCGCGGCCAAGCGTCCGCTGATCATTGCCGGTACCTCGTTGGGTTCCAAGGCGCTGATCGAAGCCGCGGCGAACATCGCCAAGGCCCTGAAGCTGCGTGAGAAGAACGGTTCCATCAGCCTGATCGTGCCGGAAGCCAACAGCCTCGGCCTGGCCATGCTCGGCGGCAACTCCGTCGACGACGCGCTGCAAGCCGTGATCGACGGCAAGGCCGACGCCATCGTCGTGCTGGAAAACGATCTGTACACCCGCACCGACAAAGCGAAGGTCGATGCTGCCCTGACCGCCGCGAAAGTGCTGATCGTTGCCGACCATCAGAAAACCGCCACCAGCGATCGCGCGCACCTGGTTCTGCCAGCCGCCAGCTTCGCTGAAGGCGACGGTACGCTGGTCAGCCAGGAAGGCCGCGCCCAGCGCTTCTTCCAGGTTTTCGACCCGACTTACCTTGATGCGAGCATCCTGGTTCACGAAGGCTGGCGCTGGCTGCATGCCCTGCGCGCGACCCTGCTGAACCAGCCGATCGACTGGACCCAACTGGACCACGTCACCGCTGCCGTTGCTGCAAGCACCCCGCAACTGGCGCGCATCGTCGATGCCGCGCCGTCCGCCGCGTTCCGTATCAAAGGCCTGAAACTGGCTCGCGAACCGCTGCGTTACTCCGGTCGTACCGCCATGCGCGCTGACATCAACGTGCACGAACCGCGTACTTCCCAGGACAACGACACCGCGTTCTCGTTTTCCATGGAAGGTTACTCGGGCTCGGTCGAACCGCGTCAGCAAGTGCCGTTCGCCTGGTCGCCGGGCTGGAACTCGCCGCAAGCCTGGAACAAGTTCCAGGACGAAGTCGGTGGTCACATCCGCGCTGGCGACCCGGGCACCCGCCTGATCGAAAGCACCGGTGACTCGCTGAACTGGTTCGCCAGTGTTCCGCGCGCGTTCAATCCGGCCCAGGGCACCTGGCAGGTTGTGCCGTTCTTCCACCTGTTCGGCAGCGAAGAGAACTCTTCCAAAGCCGCACCGGTACAAGAACGCATTCCGGCCGCCTACGTGTCGCTGGCCAAGTCCGAAGCCGACCGTCTGGGTGTCAATGACGGTGCACTGCTGAGCTTGAACTTGGCTGGCCAGACCTTGCGTCTGCCACTGCGCATCAACGAAGAGCTGGGTGCTGGCCTGGTCGCTTTGCCTGCGGGTATCGCCGGCATTCCGCCCGCGATCTTTGGCAAAACCGTTGATGGTCTGCAGGAGGCAGCGCTATGACTTGGTTCACTCCTGAAGTGATCGACGTGATCATCGCGGTCATCCAGGCCATCGTGATTCTGCTCGCCGTGGTGGTGTGCGGCGCGCTGCTCAGCTGGGTCGAGCGTCGTCTGCTCGCCCTCTGGCAGGACCGTTACGGTCCGAACCGCGTCGGCCCGTTCGGCGCGTTCCAGATCGCGGCCGACATGATCAAGATGTTCTTCAAGGAAGACTGGACCCCGCCGTTCGCCGACAAGATGATCTTCACCCTGGCACCGGTCGTGGCCATGAGCGCCTTGCTGATTGCCTTCGCGATCATCCCGATCACCCCGACCTGGGGCGTGGCGGATATCAACATCGGTATCCTGTTCTTCTTCGCCATGGCCGGTCTGTCGGTCTACGCGGTGTTGTTCGCCGGCTGGTCGAGTAACAACAAGTTCGCCTTGCTGGGCAGCTTGCGGGCCTCGGCACAGACCGTGTCGTACGAAGTGTTCATGGGCCTGTCGTTGATGGGCATCGTGATTCAGGTCGGCTCGTTCAACATGCGCGACATCGTCGAATATCAAGCGCAGAACCTGTGGTTCATCATTCCGCAGATCTTCGGTTTCCTGACCTTCTTCATCGCTGGCGTCGCCGTGACTCACCGTCACCCGTTCGACCAGCCGGAAGCGGAGCAGGAACTGGCCGACGGTTACCACATTGAATACGCCGGCATGAAATGGGGCATGTTCTTCGTCGGCGAATACATCGGCATCGTGTTGATTTCGGCGCTGCTGGTGACCTTGTTCTTCGGTGGCTGGCACGGTCCGTTCGGCATTCTGCCGCAGATCCCGTTCATCTGGTTCGCGCTGAAAACCGCGTTCTTCATCATGATCTTCATCCTGCTGCGCGCCTCGATTCCGCGCCCACGGTATGACCAAGTGATGGATTTCAGCTGGAAGTTCTGCCTGCCGCTGACCCTCGTCAACATGCTGGTGACCGCTGCGATCGTGTTGCTCAACACGCCCGCCGTCGCGGCTCAGTGAGGATAGAGAATCATGAAGTACATTATTGACATCGTGCATGGCTTCTTCACCCAGCTTCGCAGCCTGGTGATGATTTTCGGCCACGCCTTCCGCAAGCGCGACACGCTGCAGTACCCGGAAGAAGCCGTGTACCTGCCGCCGCGCTACCGTGGCCGTATCGTCCTGACCCGCGACCCCGACGGCGAAGAGCGTTGTGTAGCCTGCAACCTGTGCGCCGTGGCGTGCCCGGTCGGTTGCATCTCGCTGCAGAAAGCTGAAACCGAAGACGGTCGCTGGTACCCGGACTTCTTCCGCATCGACTTCTCGCGCTGCATTTTCTGCGGCCTCTGCGAGGAAGCCTGCCCGACCACCGCGATCCAGCTGACACCGGATTTCGAGATGGCCGAGTTCAAACGTCAGGACCTGGTGTACGAGAAAGAAGATCTGCTGATCTCCGGCCCCGGCAAAAACCCTGATTACAACTTCTATCGTGTTGCAGGTATGGCGATTGCCGGGAAGCCGAAAGGCTCCGCGCAGAACGAAGCCCAGCCGATCAACGTGAAGAGCTTGCTGCCTTAAGGAAGAAAGATGGAATTCGCTTTCTATTTCGCATCGGGTATCGCGGTGGTGTCCACGCTTCGTGTGATCACCAACACCAACCCTGTGCACGCCCTGCTCTACCTGATCATTTCGCTGATCGCCGTGGCGATGACGTTCTTCGCCCTCGGCGCACCGTTCGCCGGTGTGCTGGAAGTGATCGCCTACGCTGGCGCCATCATGGTGCTGTTCGTGTTCGTGGTGATGATGCTGAACCTCGGCCCCGCCTCGGTTCAGCAAGAGCGCGTCTGGCTCAAGCCCGGCATCTGGCTCGGCCCGGTGATTCTCGGCGCCCTGCTGCTGGCTGAACTGCTGTACGTGCTGTTCAGCCACGACAGCGGCCAGGCCGTCGGCCACACCACCGTAGACGCCAAGGCCGTGGGCATCAGCCTGTTCGGTCCGTATCTGCTGGTGGTCGAACTCGCCTCGATGCTGCTGCTCGCCGCAGCCGTCACGGCGTTCCACTTGGGCCGCAACGAAGCCAAGGAGCAATGACGATGCCTGCTATCCCTATGGAGCATGGTCTGGCGGTCGCCGGCATCCTGTTCTGCCTCGGTCTGGTCGGCCTGATGGTCCGCCGCAACATTCTCTTCGTGCTGATGAGCCTGGAGGTCATGATGAATGCCTCCGCACTGGCCTTCATCGTCGCCGGTAGCCGCTGGGCGCAGCCGGATGGACAGATCATGTTCATCCTGGTGATCAGCCTGGCAGCCGCCGAGGCCAGTATTGGCCTGGCGATTCTGTTGCAGCTGTATCGCCGCTTCCACACTCTCGATATCGACGCTGCCAGCGAGATGCGCGGATGAATCTTCTCTATCTGACTTTCGTATTCCCTCTCATTGGTTTCCTGCTGCTGTCGTTCTCCCGTGGACGCCTCTCGGAAAACCTTTCGGCGCTGATCGGCGTCGGCTCCATTGGCTTGTCGGCCATCGTGACTGCTTATGTGATCTGGCAGTTCAACGTTGCGCCGCCTGAAGGCGGTCACTACACCCAGGTGTTGTGGCAGTGGATGGCGGTGGAAGGCTTTACGCCGAACTTCGCGCTGTACCTGGATGGTCTGTCCGTGACCATGCTCGGTGTGGTCGTCGGCGTCGGCTTCCTGATCCACCTTTTCGCGTCCTGGTACATGCGCGGTGAAGCCGGTTATTCGCGCTTCTTCGCCTACACCAACCTGTTTATCGCCAGCATGCTGTTCCTGGTGCTGGGCGATAACCTGTTGTTCCTGTACTTCGGTTGGGAAGGCGTGGGCCTGTGCTCGTACCTGTTGATCGGTTTCTACTACAGCAACCGCAACAACGGTAACGCGGCACTCAAAGCCTTCATCGTCACCCGTATCGGCGACGTGTTCATGGCCATCGGCCTGTTCATCCTGTTCGCGCAGTTGGGCACGCTGAACATCCAGGAACTGTTGGTGCTGGCACCGCAGAAATTCCAGGCCGGCGACTTCTGGATGGTCATGGCCACCCTGATGCTGCTGGGTGGCGCTGTCGGTAAATCCGCGCAACTGCCGCTGCAAACCTGGCTGGCGGATGCGATGGCCGGTCCTACCCCGGTTTCGGCACTGATCCACGCCGCAACCATGGTGACCGCTGGTGTCTACCTGATCGCCCGTACTCACGGCCTGTTCACCCTGGCGCCGGACATCCTGCACCTGGTGGGCATCGTCGGCGGCGTGACCCTGGTTCTGGCGGGCTTCGCAGCCCTGGTCCAGACCGACATCAAACGTATCCTCGCCTACTCGACCATGAGCCAGATCGGCTACATGTTCCTGGCGCTGGGCGTCGGTGCCTGGGATGGCGCGATCTTCCACCTGATGACCCACGCCTTCTTCAAGGCGCTGCTGTTCCTTGCGTCCGGTTCGGTGATCGTTGCCTGCCACCACGAGCAGAACATCTTCAAGATGGGCGGCCTGTGGAAGAAACTGCCACTGGCCTACGCCAGCTTCATCGTCGGCGGCGCGGCCCTGTCGGCCCTGCCACTGGTAACCGCGGGCTTCTACTCCAAGGACGAAATCCTTTGGGAAGCGTTCGCCAGCGGCAACCACGGTCTGCTGTATGCCGGCCTGGTCGGTGCGTTCATGACGTCGCTGTACACCTTCCGCCTGATCTTCATCGCGTTCCACGGTGAAGCGAAGACCGAAGCGCACGCCGGTCACGGCATCGCTCACTGGCTGCCACTGTCGGTGCTGATCGTGCTGTCGACCTTCGTCGGCGCCATGATCGTTCCGCCACTGCACGGCGTGCTGCCGGAAAGCGTCGGCCATGCCGGTGGCGAAGCCAAGCACAGTCTGGAAATCGCTTCGGGCGCCATTGCCCTGGCCGGTATCCTGCTGTCCGCGCTGCTGTTCCTCGGCAAGCGGCGTTTCGTCACTGCAATCGCCAACAGCGGCATTGGCCGCTTCCTTTCGGCCTGGTGGTTCGCTGCCTGGGGCTTCGACTGGATCTACGACAAACTGTTCGTCAAGCCATACCTTGCGATCAGCCACGCACTGCGCAAAGACCCGCTCGACCAGACCATCGGTCTGATCCCGCGTATGGCCAAGGGCGGCCACACCGCCCTGAGCCGTACCGAAACCGGTCAACTGCGTTGGTACGCTGCCTCGATGGCAGCCGGCTCCGTGCTGGTCATCGGCGCCATTGTGCTGGTAGCGGTCTGAATATGAACCTTGCGAACTTGCGAAAGGAATTGAGCCCGTCATGATTCTGCCTTGGCTAATCCTGATCCCCTTCATCGGCGGCCTGCTGTGCTGGATGGGTGAGCGCTTCGGCGCCACCCTCCCCCGCTGGATTGCGCTGTTGACCATGACCCTGGAACTCGCGCTCGGCCTCTGGCTGTGGGCCCACGGTAATTACTCATTTGCTCCGGCGCCTGGCGCGGATCCGACCTGGGTGCTTGAGTTCAAGCACATCTGGATCCAGCGCTTCGGCATCAGCGTGCACCTGGCCCTCGACGGCCTGTCGCTGTTGATGATCCTGCTGACCGGTCTGCTGGGTATCCTCTCGGTACTCTGCTCGTGGAAAGAGATCCAGCGTCACGTGGGCTTCTTCCACCTGAACCTGATGTGGATCCTGGGCGGTGTCGTCGGCGTATTCCTCGCCCTCGACCTGTTCATGTTCTTCTTCTTCTGGGAAATGATGCTGGTGCCGATGTACTTCCTCATCGCGCTCTGGGGTCACAGTTCTTCGGACGGCAAGAAAACCCGGATCTACGCGGCGACCAAGTTCTTCATCTTCACTCAGGCTTCCGGCCTGATCATGTTGGTGGCGATCCTCGGTCTGGTCCTGGTCAACTTCAACGACACCGGCGTGATTACCTTCAACTACGCCGACCTGTTGAAAACCAAGATGTCGCTCACCACCGAGTACATCCTGATGCTCGGCTTCTTCATCGCTTTCGCGGTGAAACTGCCGGTCGTGCCGTTCCACTCCTGGTTGCCTGACGCTCACGCCCAGGCGCCAACCGCAGGTTCGGTCGACCTGGCCGGTATCTTGTTGAAGACGGCGGCTTACGGTCTGCTGCGTTTTGCCTTGCCGCTGTTCCCGAATGCCTCGGCCGAATTTGCGCCGATCGCCATGACCCTCGGTCTGATCGGGATCTTCTACGGTGCGTTCCTGGCGTTCGCGCAAACCGACATCAAGCGTCTGATCGCCTACTCCTCCGTTTCCCACATGGGCTTCGTATTGATCGGCATCTACTCCGGCAGCCAACTGGCGCTGCAGGGCGCAGTCATGCAGATGCTGGCGCACGGTCTGTCGGCCGCGGCACTCTTTATCCTCAGCGGCCAGCTGTACGAACGTACCCACACCCGCGACATGCGTGAAATGGGTGGCCTGTGGTCGAAGATCGCTTACCTGCCGGCCATCAGCCTGTTCTTCGCTGCGGCGTCGCTGGGCTTGCCGGGTACCGGTAACTTCGTCGGTGAGTTCCTGATCCTGATCGGCACCTTCGCCGCTGCGCCATGGATGACCGTGATCGCCACGTCGGGCCTGGTGTTCGGTTCGGTCTACTCGCTGATCATGATCCACCGTGCCTACTTCGGCCCGTCCAAATCGGACGCGGTGATGCATGGCATGGACGGTCGCGAACTGATCATGGTGGTCGGTCTGGCGGCGCTGCTGATTTACATCGGCGTCTACCCGCAGCCGTTCCTCGACACCTCTGCCGCGACGATGCATGGCGTGCAGCAGTGGCTCGGCACCGCCTTCACTCAACTCGCTTCGGCCCGGTAAGAGCGCTATGGAATTCACGACTCAACACTTTATCGCGCTTGCGCCGTTGTTGATCACCAGCGCCACGATCATCGTGGTGATGCTGGCGATCGCCTGGCGCCGCAACCACTCGCAGACCTTCCTGATTTCCGTGGCGGGTTTGAACCTGGCGTTGCTGTCGATCCTGCCAGCCTTGAAGGTCGCGCCCCTGGCCGTGACCCCGCTGCTGCAAATCGATAGCTTCGCGTGTCTGTACATGGCGCTGATCCTGGTCGCCACCCTCGCTTGTGTAACCCTCGCCCACGCCTACCTCGGCGATGGCGGTTCGGGTTACCCGGGCAACCGTGAAGAACTGTACCTGCTGATCCTGATGGCCGCCGCCGGTGGCCTGGTTCTGGACAGCGCGCAGCACCTGGCCGGCTTGTTCGTCGGTCTGGAACTGCTCTCGGTGCCGGTCTACGGTCTGGTGGCTTACGCCTTCTTCAACAAGCGTTCGCTGGAAGCCGGTATCAAGTACATGGTGCTGTCGGCCGCCGGTTCCGCGTTCCTGTTGTTCGGTATGGCCCTGCTCTACGCCGACTCCGGCAGCCTGAGCTTCGTCGGTATCGGCCAGGCGCTGGCGGCCACCGGTCTGCCAAGCTCGCTGGCACAACTGGGCCTGGGCATGATGATGATCGGCCTGGCGTTCAAACTGTCGCTGGTACCGTTCCACCTCTGGACCCCGGACGTTTACGAAGGGGCTCCGGCACCGGTGGCGGCGTTCCTCGCTACCGCTTCGAAGGTCGCGGTATTTGCGGTGATGGTGCGTCTGTTCCAGATCTCGCCAGCGGCAAGCAGCGGTGTCCTGAGCAACGTGCTGACCATCATCGCCATCGCGTCGATCCTGTTCGGTAACCTGCTGGCACTGACCCAAAGCAACCTCAAGCGTCTGCTGGGTTACTCGTCCATCGCTCACTTCGGCTACCTGCTGATCGCCCTGGTGGCGAGCAAAGGCCTGGCCGTGGAAGCCATCGGCGTGTACCTGGTCACCTACGTGATCACCAGCCTCGGCGCGTTCGGCGTGATCACCCTGATGTCCTCGCCGTACAACGGCCGTGACGCCGATGCCCTGTACGAATACCGCGGCCTGTTCTGGCGCCGTCCGTACCTGACCGCCGTACTGACCGTGATGATGCTGTCCCTGGCCGGCATCCCGCTGACCGCGGGCTTCATCGGCAAGTTCTACATCATCGCCACCGGTGTCGAGTCGCACCAATGGTGGCTGGTCGGTTCCCTGGTACTGGGCAGCGCCATCGGCGTCTTCTACTACCTGCGCGTCATGGTGACCCTGTACCTGATCGAACCGAACCTGCGTCGCCACGATGCCCAACTGCACTGGGAACAACGTGCGGGCGGCGTGATGCTGCTGGCCATCGCCGCACTGGCGTTCTTCCTGGGTCTGTACCCACAGCCATTGCTGAACCTGGTTCAGCAGGCGGGCCTGGCGGGTTGATCGCTTAGCGTGATTCGGTAGAAAACAGAAACGGCACCTTCGGGTGCCGTTTTTGCGTTTTGAAGTCAAAAGATCGCAGCCTCGTTTCACTCGACAGCTCCTACATTGGAATGCGTTCCCTGTAGGAGCTGTCGAGTGAAACGAGGCTGCGATCTTTTGATCTCCAATGCCTCCTCCCCCCACATCCAGAATCACCCCGCAGACAAATCAGCCGCGTCCTACATCCTTATCCTGCCTCCAACCTTAACGTAATGACTTGAACGAATTGGCAGGCACAGACGCCTTGACCGATTCGATTATCGAGACAAAACTATACGTAGGTAGCGTACAGAACATGGATGCTCTTTTTATCGAATTACGTATGTTTCAGAAACATCGAGACGATTACCTGGATGACGATCTGTTTCGCAGCTTTCAACTGGAGTTGCTGAGGAATCCGGAAGCGGGCGATCTCATTGAGGGCACCGGTGGACTGCGCAAAATCCGCTTCTGCGATCAACGACGAGGCAAAGGCAAGCGCAGCGGATTACGGGTGATTTACTACTGGTGGTCAGGCTTCGATCAATTCTGGCTGTTCACCGTGTACGACAAAAATGTACAAGACGACCTGTCGCCCTCCCAGAAAAAACTGTTCAGACAAGCGCTGGAAAAAGAAATCAAAACGAGATCCCACTATGAAACGTGACATTTTTTCCGAACTGATGGATGGCCTCGAAGCCCTTGCAGATGAGCGCCAAGGCAAAATCACTTTGCGAACCCACAAAGTTCAGTTGCCAAAACTGGTGCCCATCACTGCCGAGGAAGTGGTAGCCATCCGTCAACAGCTCAATCTTTCCCGATCGGTATTCGCGATGTATTTGCGTACGAATACCCGAACGCTGGAAAACTGGGAGCAGGGACGGGCAAAACCAAATGCCCAGGCCACGACCTTGATTCGACTGGTCGAGCGGTTTCCAGAAACGGTAGAACAACTGGCGGCGTTGACTTGATTCCAGTGCGATGGCTGATGACGCCTTCGCGAGCTGGCTTGTTTCCACAATGGGGGCCGGGTACATCTGCGAGAGACTGGTCGGCTACCAGGCCGCCTTCGCGGGCAAGCCTCGCTCCTACAGAAAATCAAAAGCACAGCGGCGTACGCTTTTGATTCCCACCACTCAACAGGCCGAGCGTTAGCTCGCTTGCCGCTTTTGATTTTGATCTGTCCGCCCCTTCGGGAGGCTGAGTGGAGGTGTTCATCTGGGGGCAGGCGCGTAGCGCCGTTCGACGCAGTCGAACACATCGAGAGGAGGTCGTCGCGAAGCAGACCGGAGGCGATGCGCCCAGATGAATACCGGAGCGAAGGAACGCCGAGCCTAAGCGAGGGGCCGGACGCCGGGGCGAGCCTTTTTTTGCTTACTTTTTTTTGGCGTTTGAAAAAAAAGTGAGTCGCCGTAAGGGCGAGACCCTAAGCAGCCGTTACCGCAGAAATGGATATGTACCCCTGAAAGAACATGGTCGGCTATCAGGCCGCCATCGCTGGCAGGCCAGCTACCACAGGGGGACCGCGTTCGTTCAAGGAAAATGCGGTAAAACCGGCACCCATGAAAACGGCACCTCTCGGTGCCGTTCGCATTTCATCGTACAACCACTTTACTTACGCGCATCCGCCCAAGATTTCAGCAGCTCGTTATAGCTCACAGTCTCACCCTTAGGCTTCTCGTTTGCCAATTTCGGCTTCGGTGCGCCCGGCTGATCGAACCAATACTGCGCATCACGCTCAGGGTTCATCTTCGGTGCGCACGTGGTTTGCGCTTTCGACCGTTCCAAGCGGGTCATGATTGCATCCTGATCCTTGGCCAAACCGTCCAGCGCCTGTTGCGGAGTTTTATCGCCACTGGCGGCTTCGGCGATGTGGCTCCACCACAATTGTGCCAGACGCGGATAGTCCGGCACGTTGGTCCCGGTCGGGGTCCATTGCACACGGGCCGGGCTGCGATAGAACTCCACCAAACCACCGAGTTTCGGTGCCAGGTCAGTCATCGCTTGAGAGTTGATGTCCGACTCGCGAATCGGCGTCAGGCCGACGATGGTTTTCTTCAGCGATACCGTTTTCGACGTCACAAACTGCGCATAGAGCCAGGCCGCCAGTTTCTGTTTCTCAGGCGTGGATTTCATGAACGTCCACGAACCCACGTCCTGATACCCAAGCTTCATGCCCTCCTCCCAATACGGGCCTCGCGGTGACGGCGCCATGCGCCATTTCGGCGTGCCATCGGCATTCATCACCGCCAGGCCTGGCTTGGTCATGTCGGCGGTGAAGGCGGTGTACCAGAAAATCTGCTGGGCGATGCTGCCTTGGGACGGCACCGGGCCGGATTCGGAGAAGGTCATGCCCGCCGCTTCCGGTGGCGCGTACTTTTTCAGCCAGTCGACGTACTTGGTGGTGGCGAACACCGCCGCCGGGCCGTTGGTGTCGCCGCCGCGGGTCACGCTGGAACCCACCGGGTGGCAGTCCTCGACACGAATGCCCCACTCGTCCACCGGCAAGCCGTTGGGAATGCCCTTGTCGCCGCCACCGGCCATGGAGAACCAGGCATCGGTGAAACGCCAGCCCAGGGACGGATCCTTCTTGCCGTAGTCCATGTGCCCGTAGACACGCTTGCCGTCGATTTCCTTGACGTCTTCGCTGAAGAACTTGGCAATGTCTTCATAGGCCGACCAGTTCACCGGTACGCCCAGGTCGTAGCCGTACTTTTCCTTGAACTTGGCCTTGAGGTCCGCGCGTTCGAACCAATCGGCACGGAACCAGTACAGGTTGGCGAACTGCTGGTCAGGCAACTGGTAGATCTTGCCGTCCGGTGCAGTGGTGAAGGAAATGCCGATGAAATCCTTGATGTCGAGTGTCGGCGAGGTGAAGTCTTTGCCTTCGTTAGCCATCAGGTCGGTGATCGATTCGGTCTTGCCGTACCGAAAATGCGTACCGATCAAGTCCGAGTCGTTGACCCAGCCGTCATAGATGCTTTTGTCCGATTGCATCACGGTCTGCAGCTTTTCCACCACGTCGCCTTCCTGCAGTAGGTCGTGGGTCAGCTTGATCCCGGTGATCTCGGTGAAGGCCTTGGCCAGCACTTTGGATTCATATTCATGGGTCGCGATGGTTTCCGAGACCACCTTGATGCTCATTCCGCGGAAGGGCTCCGCCGCCTTGATGAACCACTTCAATTCTTCCAGCTGCTGATCGGCCGTCAGGGTGGACGGCTTGAACTCACTGCCGATCCACTTTTTCGCCGCGTCTTCGTAGGCATCGGCCCACGCAGACGCGCTCAAACCGCTGAGTGCCAGCATGGCTGCCAATGAAATGCTATGTCGCAGCTTATTGTTTTTGTCGAACATAGAGACCTCCTTATAGGGTTTCGGAGCAACTTTGCCGAGCGATTCGACTAGCCCCAACGCATCACAGCCAACAGCCACACCAGGGACAACGCGAACGCAACCCAGATGCTCCAGTCGGTGACGCCGATTACCAGCAAATGCAGGTAGGCGCTGCCGAGAAGACCGATAAACAGCCGATCGCCACGGGTGGTGGCAATCGGCAACAAACCACGCCGAAGAATGCTCGGCGAACGCAATTCCCAGGTCGTCATTCCCACCAGGATCAAGGCAATGACACTGAAGAACGCCGCCGTCGGGCCGGTCCAACTCATCCATTCCATCATCAGCTCCTCAGACCCGGCCCAGGGCAAAGCCCTTGGCCACGTGGTTGCGAACAAACCAGATCACCAGCATGCCCGGCAGGATGGTCAACACCCCCGCCGCCGCCAGCACGCCCCAGTCAATGCCCGACGCGGAAACCGTGCGGGTCATCACCGCCGCGATCGGCTTGGCGTTCACCGAGGTCAGCGTGCGCGCCAGCAGCAGTTCGACCCAGGAAAACATGAAGCAGAAAAACGCCGTGACGCCGATGCCGGAGCCAATCAGCGGGACGAAAATCTTCACGAAGAACTTGGGAAAACTGTAGCCGTCGATGTAGGCCGTTTCGTCGATCTCCTTCGGCACGCCGGACATGAAGCCCTCGAGGATCCACACCGCCAGCGGCACGTTGAACAAGCAGTGGGCCAACGCCACGGCAATGTGGGTATCGAACAACCCGATCGAGGAATACAACTGGAAAAACGGCAACAGGAATACCGCTGGCGGCGCCATGCGGTTGGTCAGCAGCCAGAAGAACAGGTGCTTGTCGCCGAGAAAACGGTAGCGCGAGAACGCATACGCCGCCGGCAACGCCACGCTCAGCGAGATCACCGTGTTCAGGCTTACGTAATACAGCGAGTTGAGGTAACCGGTGTACCAGGCCGGATCGGTGAAAATCACTTTGTAGTTGGCGAAGGTGAAATCCTGCGGAAACAGGGTCAGGCCACTGAGGATTTCAGTGTTGCTCTTGAAGGACATGTTCAGCAGCCAATAGATCGGCACCAGCAGGAACAGGATGTAGATCAGCAGCGGAATGAGCTTTCTTTTACTCATGGCAGGCCTCAGCGGTTGGCGTCAGAGTGAGTCATGGCGGTGTAGAACAGCCAGGACACCAACAGGATGATCAGGAAGTACACCAGCGAGAAAGCCGCCGCCGGACCAAGGTCAAACTGCCCGATCGCCATTTGCGTCAGGGTCTGGCTCAAGAAGGTCGTGGCATTCCCCGGCCCGCCACCGGTGAGCACGAACGGCTCGGTGTAGATCATGAAACTGTCCATGAACCGCAGCATCACCGCGATCAACAGCACGCTCTTGAGCTTGGGCAACTGGATGTGCCGGAAAACTGCCCAGGCCGATGCCCGATCAATTCGCGCCGCCTGGTAGTACACGTCCGGAATCGCTCGCAGCCCGGAGAAGCACAACAACGCCACCAACGACGTCCAGTGCCAGACATCCATCACCAGCACCGTGACCCAGGCGTCCATGGTGTTCGCCGCATAGTTGTAGCTGATGCCCATGGCGTTGAGGGTCGAACCGAGCAGACCGATGTCGGCCCGCCCGAAGATCTGCCAGATCGTGCCCACCACGTTCCACGGGATCAGCAGCGGAATCGCCAGAATGATCAGCACCAGCGAGGACCAGCGGCCCTTGGTCGGCATGGTCAGGGCGATGGCGATGCCCAGCGGAATCTCGATCAGCAACACGCAGCCGGAGTAGATGAATTGCCGCAGCAGCGAGTCATGCAGCCGTGGATCGAGCAGCACCTGCTTGTACCAGTCGGCGCCGACGAAGTAGCGGCTGGACTGGTCGAAGATGTCCTGCACCGAGTAGTTGACCACCGTCATCATCGGGATCACCGCACTGAACGCCACCAGCAAAAACACCGGCAACACCAACCACCACGCCTTGTTGTTCTGCACCTTGTTCATGGCTATACCTCCAGCAGGTAGTCGTCGGCATAGACCATCAGCCACTGGCCCGGGAAGCTGATGTACGCAATGCCCTCGGGCACCGGTTTGTCTTCGGCCAGGCGCACTTTCAGCGGTGTGCCATCGAGGTTCAGGGTCATGATCTTGTAGGTGCCGAGGTCTTCGACGTGGACGACCCGTGCCTGCATCGCGTCATCAAAGGGTTCGTCCCACACATGCACGAACTCCGGACGGATGCCGACCTTGAGGGTTTTCCACTCGGACTCTTCGATACGTTTCTGCATCGCTTCGGACAGCGGCAAATGGGTCGAGGCGAATCCGACACCGCCCGCCTGCGGCTGAACCTCGATCAGGTTCATCCCCGGGCTGCCGATGAAATAGCCGACAAAGGTATGGCTTGGCCGCTCGAACAACTCGCGCGGCGTACCGAATTGCACGATCTGCCCGCCATACATCACCGCAATCTTGTCGGCAAAGGTCGACGCTTCCAGCTGATCGTGGGTGACGTAGACCATGGTGATGTTGAACTGCTCGTGGATCTGCTTGAGCTTGCGCCGTAGCTTCCACTTCAGGTGTGGATCGATCACCGTCAGCGGCTCGTCGAACAGGATCGCCGAGACGTCATCGCGCACCAGCCCACGGCCCATGGAGACTTTCTGTTTTTCATCGGCGGTGAGGTTGCGGGCCTTTTTGCTCAGCAACGCCTGGAGGTCGAGCACCTCGGCGATTTCCTGCACCTTGCTGTGAATTTTCGCCTCGGCCATGCCCTGATTACGCAGCGGAAAGGCCAGGTTGTCGAACACCGTCATGGTGTCGTAGACCACCGGAAACTGGAAAACCTGGGCGATGTTGCGCTTCTCCGGGGTCAGGTCGTTGACCACTTTGCTGTCGAACAACACCTGCCCCTGGGACGGGCTGAGCAGCCCGGAAATGATGTTGAGCAACGTCGACTTGCCACAGCCTGATGGCCCGAGCAAGGCGTAGGCACCGCCCTGCTCCCAGACGTGGTCCATCTCGCGTATCGCGTAATCCTCAGGGCCGCTCGGCGTGCGGGTGTAACTGTGGGCGAGGTGTTGCAAACGAATTTCAGCCATCAGGCAACCCTCGCGATACGGCGACCGGGCGCCTGGACCAGCCGCCCCTGCTTATCGAACACAAACAATTTATGGGTCGGGATATAGATGCGAATCGGCGCATCGACGTCGTATTCGTGGACACCCGGCAGGTGCAGCACCAACAGGAAATGCTCGTTGCGCACGTGCAGGAAGGTTTCCGAACCGCTGATCTCGGCCACCTCGACGGTCACTGCCAGTTCCAGATCGTCGTCGTTGCTGGGCACCAGCGAGATGTGGCTCGGCCGCACACCGAAGCGGAACTCGCCCTCGCCCACCGGTCGCAGGTCCACGTTCAACGGGAAATGCACGAAATTGGCGAAACTCACTTCGTTGCCGGCAATGCGTCCGGGCATCAGGTTGATCGGCGGTTCGGAGAACAACTCGGCCGCCAGCACCGTTTGTGGCTGGTGATAAACCTCGGTGGATCGGCCGCTCTGGATCACCCGGCCTTCGTGAAGAATGGTGGTGGTGCCACCCAGGGCCAGGGCTTCGTTGGGTTCTGTGGTGGCGTAGATGGCAATGGTGTGCCGCGCCTTGAACAGCTCGCGCATTTCCTGACGCAGCTCTTCGCGCAGTTTGTAATCGAGATTCACCAGCGGCTCGTCGAACAGGATCAGCTCGGCGTCCTTGACCAGCGCCCGGGCCATGGCCGTGCGCTGTTGCTGACCGCCGGAGAGTTCGAGGGGATAGCGCTGGAGGAATTTCTCGATGCGCAGCATCTTCGCGGTTTCCAGCACTTTGCTCTGAATCAGTTCGTTGGAAACACCGCCCTGGCGCAACGGCGAGGCGATGTTCTCGAACACGGTCATGGTCGGGTAATTGATGAACTGCTGATAAACCATCGACACGTTGCGCAGGCGCACCGGGCGCTGCGTGACATCGACGCCGCTCATCAGGATGCGGCCGCTGTCGGGTTTATCCAGGCCGGCCATCAGGCGCATGAGACTGGTTTTGCCGGACAGCGTGCGACCGAGCAAAACGTTGAAGGATCCGGGTTCGAAACTCAGGCACGCATCGTCGATCCAGGTCTGGCCCTCGACGGTGCGGCTGACGTGCTCCAGGGTTAATGACATGGCTCGGCCTTTTTTATTATTTGGAGTCAAGCGACCTGAGCAGTAGAGCGACTTTCGTGCCAGAAATGGCAAGCCTTTGATCCGGCTTGAAAATCCTGCAGATGGAGGAAACACCGCTTTCGTTGCTGAACAGAAATGAACAACCTCGAATGAACAATTGAACAGTTCAAAGATTGACAATGAACAATAGTGAACAACACTCTATAAACACTTTTCAGCCACACATCGCCCCTGTAGGAGCCAGGCTTGCCGGCGAAGGCGTCTTTGAAATCGCCTTCGCCGGCAAGCCTGGCTCCTACAGTTATGTAGCGTTTGAACGTGATGCAGACTCCATAAAAACAATAAAGCTTTGCTCAGAGATTGCCTGCCATGGCCGCACCTGCCTCGCCGCTCTCCCACGACGCCATCATCCAGGACTCCTGGTCCCGTTGCCGCGCGTTCGGCCTCGATCATCAGAGCGCTCCGGCGTTCGACCAGTTGCCGGCCGAAGGCATCGCGCAGTTGCTGGAGAGCCAGCATTCACTGGTGCAGACCACCCACCAGGAAGTCCTGCCGTATTACGAAAACATCCTGAGCAATTCCAATTGCCTGATCATGCTGGCCGACAACCAGGGCCAGGTGCTGACGTCCTGGGGCACCCAACGTTTTATCGAGCCGAGCCTGACCCGCGGTTTCAGCGCCGGGGCCAGCTGGATGGAGCGTTGCAGCGGCACCAACGCCATCGGCACTGCGCTCGCCTGCGAGCAAGCGGTGCACATCGAGCACGATGAACACTTTCTCAAGGCCAACCGCTTCATGACCGGTTCCGCCGCGCCGATTTTCGATGCCGAACGCAAGGTGATCGCGGTGCTGGATGTGTCCAGCGACAGCTACCTGCCGCCGTCCCACACCCTCGGCATGGTCAAGATGATGAGCCAGACCGTGGAAAACCGGCTGATCCTCAACCTGTTCCATGGCCAGCATTTCCAACTGACCTTCAACACCGGGCTGAACAACCTCGACAGCCAGTGGGCCGGGTTGCTGATCTTCGATGAAACCGGCCAGGTGCTGTCGGCCAATCGCCGGGCCGATAATTTGCTGGGCATCAGCCTGTCTCGGGTCAGCGTCGAGAGCCTGTTCAAGGTGTCCTTGCTGGAGCTGTTGAACCAGCCCGATGGCCTGCCCTTCGCCCTGCAAGCCTCCGGGCGCAATCGCTTTCAATGCCTGTTGAAGCGACCGAAACAGGTGCCGATTCAGGCCCGGGTGTTTTCTGAACCCAAGAGCATCGAATCGGCGGCACCGGCGGCGATCAGCCTCAACACCCTGCATTTCGGTGACAGTCGCGTAGAAAAAGCCGTGCGTCAGGCCGAGCGTTTGCTGGAGAAAGACATTCCGCTGCTGATCCACGGTGAAACTGGCGTCGGCAAGGAAGTTTTCGTCAAAGCGTTGCACCAAGCCAGTTCCCGCAGCAAACAACCGTTCATTGCCGTCAACTGTGCAGCGATCCCCGCCGAACTGGTGGAATCCGAGCTGTTTGGCTACGAGAAAGGCGCATTCACCGGTGCCAATCAGAAAGGCAGCATCGGGCTGATCCGCAAGGCCGACAAAGGCACGCTGTTCCTCGATGAAATCGGTGATATGCCGCTGCCGACCCAGGCCCGGCTGTTGCGCGTGTTGCAGGAGCGTTGCGTACAACCGGTGGGCAGCAGCGAGCTGTTCCCGGTGGACATCCGCATCATCTCGGCGACTAACCGCTCGTTGCGTGAGCAGGTGCAACTGGGGCGTTTCCGTGAGGATTTGTACTACCGCATCGGCGGCCTGACCCTGGAGTTGCCGCCGCTACGGGAACGCTCAGACAAGCAGGCGCTGTTTAAGCGGCTGTGGGAACAGCACCGCGAGCCGTCGCAGTGGGCGGGATTGAGCCGTGAGGTGATGGAATTGTTCAGCCGTCATCCGTGGCCGGGGAATTTGCGTCAGGTCAGCAGCGTGATGCAGGTGGCGCTGGCCATGGCCGAAGAACAACCGGTGCGGCCGGAGCATTTGCCGGATGATTTTTTTGTCGATCTGGAGATGGAGCCGGTTGAGACCCCGGAACCGCTGGCGGTGGATTTGAATGATGCCGAGGATTTGAATCGGTTGTTGCAGGCGGCTGGGGGGAATATCTCCCATTTAGCTCGTAGGCTCGGGGTGAGCCGCAATACCCTTTACAAGCGGTTGCGCCAGACGGAATGACAGGTGAACCGCGCTGGCGGTGTTCGGGTTGAGACCTTCGCGAGCAAGCCCGCTCCCACATTGGATTCGTGTACGCCGTAATCAAATGTGGGAGCGGGCTTGCTCGCGAAGGCGTCAGCCTTGTCACCGCAGTCCTAGTGCCCTGCGCATAAACAAAAACCCGCACAAGGCGGGTTTTGTTTGTAACGAACACAACAATCAGTCAGCCAAACGCCAGGTCGTGCCGCCCTTGCCGTCTTCCAGAACCACGCCCATGGCGGTGAGCTGGTCGCGGATGCGGTCGGATTCGGCCCAGTCTTTACCCGCACGAGCGGCCAGACGCGCCGCAATCAGCGCATCCACCTCAGCCGCATCAACCCGCCCTTCAGCACCGGCCTGCAGGAAGTCATCCGCCTCAAGCTGCAACACACCCAACACACTGGCCAGTTCCTTCAAGCGCGCCGCCAAACCGGCCGCTGCATCAAGATCGCTCTCGCGCAGACGGTTGATCTCGCGCACCATCTCGAACAGCACCGCGCAGGCTTCCGGCGTGCCGAAATCGTCGTTCATCACCTGGGTGAAACGCTCGACGAACGCTTCGCCGCCAGCAGGCGCCACGTTCGGCAGGCCTTTCAACGCGTGGTAGAAACGCTCGAGTGCGCCTTTGGCGTCCTTGAGGTTGTCTTCCGAATAGTTGATCGCGCTGCGGTAGTGGCTCGACACCAGCAGGTAACGCACGACTTCCGGGTGGTACTTTTCCAGCACGTCGCGAATGGTGAAGAAGTTGTTCAAGGACTTGGACATCTTTTCGCCATTGATGCGAATCATGCCGCAATGCATCCACGCGTTGGCGTAGGTCTTGCCGGTGGCCGCTTCACTCTGGGCGATTTCGTTTTCGTGGTGCGGGAACTCGAGGTCGCTGCCGCCGCCATGAATGTCGAAGGTCTCGCCGAGGCAGCAGGTCGACATCACCGAGCACTCGATGTGCCAGCCCGGACGACCGTCGCCCCACGGCGATGCCCAGCTTGGTTCACCCGGCTTGGCGGCTTTCCACAGCACGAAGTCCAGCGGGTCCTGTTTCGACTCGTCGACTTCGATCCGCGCGCCAATGCGCAGGTCTTCGATTTTCTTGCGCGACAGCTTGCCGTAGCCCATGAACTTGGCGACGCGGTAGTACACGTCGCCATTGCCCGGGGCGTAGGCGTAGCCCTTGTCGATCAGGGTCTGGATCATCGCGTGCATGCCGGCGATGTGGCCGGTGGCGCGCGGCTCCATGTCCGGCTTCTTGATGTTCAGGCGCGCTTCATCTTCGTGCATCGCCGCGATCATGCGCTCGGTCAGCGCTTCGAACGACTCGCCGTTTTCACGGGCGCGATTGATGATCTTGTCGTCGATGTCGGTGATGTTGCGCACGTAGGTCAGGTCGTAGCCGCTGAACCGCAACCAGCGGGTCACCAGGTCAAACGCGACCATGCTGCGGCCGTGGCCGAGGTGGCAGTAGTCGTACACGGTCATCCCGCAGACGTACATGCGCACCTTGTTGCCATCCAGCGGCTTGAAGACTTCTTTGCTCTTGGTGAGCGTGTTGTAGATCGTCAGCACTTGTCAGTTTCCTTGAATCACTGGCCCCACGAATCACGCAAGGTCACGGTACGGTTGAACACCGGAGCGCCCGGTTTCGAGTCCTTGATATCCGCGCAGAAGTAACCTTCGCGCTCGAACTGGAAACGGTCTTCCGGCTGTGCGTCGCCCAGCGAAGGCTCGGCACGACAACCTGTGAGAACTTGCAGCGAGTCAGGGTTGATGTTGTCCAGGAAACTGGCGCTGTCTTCGGCCTTCTCAGGGTTGGCCGAACGGAACAGGCGATCGTACAGACGCACTTCGCACTCGATGCTGGCTGCTGCCGGCACCCAATGCACCACGCCTTTGACCTTGCGGCCTTCAGGGTTCTTGCCCAGGGTTTCCGGATCATAGGAGCAACGCAGTTCGACGATGTTGCCCTCGGCGTCCTTGATCGCTTCGTCGGCACGAATCACGTAGCTGCCGCGCAGACGCACTTCGCCATTCGGTTCCAGGCGCTTGTAGCCTTTTGGCGGCTCTTCCATGAAGTCATCGCGGTCGATGTAGATTTCACGGGCGAACGGCAGCTTGCGCACGCCGAGTTCTTCTTTCTGCGGATGACGCGGCAGTTCGAGGTTTTCGACCTGGTCTTGCGGGTAGTTGGTGATCACCACCTTCAACGGACGCAGCACGCACATGGCGCGCGGAGCGTTCTGATCCAGGTCCTGACGGATGCTGAATTCAAGCATGCCGTAGTCGACCACGCCGTCGGAACGGTTGGTGCCGACCATCTCGCAGAAGTTACGGATCGACGCCGGGGTGTAGCCACGGCGGCGGAAGCCCGACAGCGTGGACATGCGCGGGTCGTCCCAGCCGAACACGTGCTTTTCATCAACCAGTTGCTTGAGCTTGCGCTTGCTGGTGATGGTGTAGTTCAGGTTCAGGCGGCTGAATTCGTACTGGCGCGGGTGCGCCGGTACTGGCAAGGCGTCCAGGAACCAGTCGTACAGCGGACGATGGCTTTCGAATTCCAGGGTGCAGATCGAGTGGGTGATGCCTTCGATGGCGTCCGACTGACCGTGGGTGAAGTCGTAGTTCGGGTAGATGCACCACTTGTCGCCGGTCTGGTGGTGATGCGCGTGACGGATGCGATACATGATCGGGTCGCGCAGGTTCATGTTCGGCGAGGCCATGTCGATCTTGGCCCGCAGCACGCGTGCGCCGTCCTGGAATTCGCCGGCCTTCATGCGGGCGAACCAGTCGAGGTTTTCTTCCACGGTACGGTCGCGGAACGGGCTGTTCTTGCCCGGCTCGGTCAGGGTGCCGCGGTATTCCTTGGCCTGCTCCGGGCTCAGGTCGTCAACGTAGGCCTTGCCGGCCTTGATCAGCTCAACGGCCCAGTCGTGCAACTGGTCGAAATACTGCGAGGCGTAGCGCACTTCGCCGGACCATTCGAAGCCCAGCCATTTGATGTCGCTTTCGATCGCGTCGATGTATTCCTGGTCTTCCTTGGCCGGGTTGGTGTCGTCGAAACGCAGGTGCGTGACGCCGCCGAATTCCTGGGCCAGGCCGAAGTTCACGCAAATCGACTTGGCGTGACCGATGTGCAGGTAGCCGTTGGGCTCAGGCGGGAAACGGGTGACGATCTGCGTGTGCTTACCCGAGTCCAGGTCCGCCTGGATGATCGGGCGCAGGAAATTGACCGGCACGGCAGGGCCGGTCTTGGAATTCGAGGTAGGTTCGACAGTGGGCTTGCTCATAGGATCCTTGGACGTACAAGTGCGCGGCCGGAGACGGGCCTGACAAAACAAAGGGGCCTATCATAGCCGATGCCGTCAAGTCGCTGACAGAGCGGGCCCGAAAACGGCTGCATTTAATCGGATGCACATGAAAAACAGCCTCGAAATTCCCGTCTGTCGCGCTAAACTGCGCACCTTGGCTGTTGCTGGCCAGACCGGTTGGGGGTTGTAACGCCCCGAAACCCACGAATTCCTAGAAAGAGTACCGATCATGACCCAAGTCAAACTGACCACCAACCATGGCGACATCGTCCTGGAACTGAACGCTGAAAAAGCCCCGATCACCGTGGCCAACTTCATCGAATACGTTAAAGCCGGTCACTACGAAAACACGGTTTTCCACCGCGTCATCGGTAACTTCATGATCCAGGGCGGCGGTTTCGAGCCAGGCATGAAAGAAAAGAAAGACAAGCGCCCAAGCATCCAGAACGAAGCCGACAACGGCCTGCCGAACGAGAAGTACAGCGTGGCCATGGCGCGCACCATGGAGCCGCATTCGGCGTCCGCCCAGTTCTTCATCAACGTGGCTGACAACAGCTTCCTCAACCACAGCGCCAAGACCACCCAGGGCTGGGGCTACGCGGTATTCGCCAAAGTGGTTGCCGGCACTGACGTTGTCGACAAGATCAAAGGTGTTTCCACCACCATGAAGTCCGGCCACCAGGACGTGCCAGCAGACGACGTGATCATCGAGAAAGCCGAGATCATTGAGTGATACTGCTGATTTCAGACTTACATCTGGAAGAGGAGCGCCCGGACATTACCCGGGCGTTTCTGGATTTGCTCGCCGGACGCGCCCGTTCGGCGAGTGCGTTGTACATCCTCGGCGATTTTTTTGAGGCGTGGATTGGCGACGATGCCATGACGCCGTTCCAGCGTTCCATCTGCCAGGCCCTGCGCGATCTCAGCGACAGCGGCACGGCAATTTTTCTGATGCACGGCAATCGCGACTTCATGCTTGGGCGGGCCTTTTGCAAACAGGCCGGTTGTACCTTGCTGAAGGACCCGAGTGTCGTGCAGTTCAACGGCGAGCCGGTGCTATTGATGCACGGCGACAGCCTGTGCACCCGCGACATTGGCTATATGAAGCTGCGTCGTTACCTGCGCAACCCGATCACCCTGTTCATCCTGCGGCATTTGCCCTTGGGCACCCGGCAGAAACTGGCGCGCAAACTGCGCAGCGAAAGCCGTGCCCAGACGCGGATGAAGGCCAATGACATCGTCGATGTCACCCCGGGCGAAGTGCCGCGGATCATGCAGGCCTACGGCGTGAAAACCTTGATCCATGGGCACACCCATCGCCCCGCTATCCACAAGTTGCAGATTGGCGAGCAGGCGGCCAAGCGCATTGTGTTGGGGGATTGGGATCGCCAGGGCTGGGCGTTGCAGGTGGATGAGCAAGGGTTTGCGTTGGCGCCGTTTGACTTTGGTCACCCGCGCCTGAGCCTCGAATGAGCCCCCTGTAGGAGCGAGGCTTGCCCGCGAAGGCGTCGTGTCAGTCAGCAAATGTGTCGCCTGATATGACGCCTTCGCGGGCAAGCCTCGCTCCTACAGGGGTGTGGCGGGGTCAGTGACCGCTGGCTGCAGGCCCGGCCTTCGCCGCGAACGGCGGTTTCGCCAGCCAGACGATCACGATAAGCCCCATGAACGCCCACCCCAGCAACGTGAAGTAATCCACGGTGGAGAGCATGTACGCCTGGCTGGTCAGCACATGATCCAGTTGCGCATACGCCGGATTGCCCGCCCCACCCAGGTTGTTCAACGCCTCCCGGGTCGCCGGCTCATACGTGGTGATGCTTTCACTCAAATACGCATGGTGCTGGTCCGCCCGGCGAATCCAGATCCAGGTGGTCAGCGATGCCGCAAAACTGCCGCCCAAGGTCCGCAGGAACGTGGCCAGCCCCGCGCCGTCGGCGATCTGGCTCGGTGGTAAGTCCGACATCAGAATGCTCAACGTCGGCATGAAGAACAGCGCCACACCAATCCCCATGAACAACTGCACCAGGGCGATGTGCTGGAAGTCCACTTCGTTGGTAAACCCGGCACGCATGAAGCAACTCAGGCCAATCGCCAGGAATGCCAGGCCGGCCAGCAGCCGCAGGTCGAATTTGTGCGCGTATTTGCCGACAAACGGCGACATCAATACCGGCAGAATCCCGATCGGTGCCACCGCCAACCCGGCCCACGTCGCCGTGTAGCCCATCTGGGTTTGCAGCCATTGCGGCAGGATCAGGTTGATGCCGAAGAACCCGGCGTATCCCAACACCAACACGATCGTGCCGATGCGAAAGTTTCGATAGGCAAACAGCCGCAGGTTGACCACCGGGTGTTTGTCGGTCATTTCCCAGATCACGAACACCGCCAGCGCAATCACCGAGATAGCGGCGCCAATGATGATGAAGTTCGATTCGAACCAGTCCAGGTCGTTGCCCTTGTCGAGAATCACCTGCAGCGCGCCAACGCCAATGATCAGCGTGATCAACCCCACGTAATCCATCGGCTGGTAACTGGTCACCACCGGGCGCGCCTTGAGCTGCGAACGCACCACCATCACCGCGAAAATCCCGATCGGCACGTTGATAAAGAAGATCCACGGCCAGCTGTAACTGTCGGTGATCCAGCCACCGAGAATCGGCCCGGCAATCGGCGCCACCACCGTGACCATCGCCAGCAACGCCAGGGCCATGCCGCGCCTGGCCGGTGGATAAACCGCGATCAGCAATGTTTGAGTCATCGGGTACAGCGGACCCGCCACCAGGCCTTGCAGCACACGGAAGCCGATCAGCTCGGGCATCGAGGTCGAGATACCGCAAAGGAACGAGGCAATTACGAAAAGGATGGTCGCCCACAGAAACAGCTTCACCTCACCGAAACGCCGGCTGAGCCAACCGGTCAGCGGCAACGCGATGGCGTTACTCACGGCGAACGAAGTGATCACCCAGGTGCCCTGCTCCGAACTCACGCCCAGGTTGCCCGAAATCGTCGGCAGCGCCACGTTGGCGATGGTGGTGTCGAGCACTTGCATGAAAGTCGCCAGCGACAGGCCAATGGTGCTGAGCAGCAGGCTGGGCGGCGTGAAAGACGCGTTATTGCTCATCGCGAATCCTTTGAAACCTGATGGGTGCCGCGCCGGTTACGGACGCAGCTGACCTTGTGGGAGCGAGCCTGCTCGCGATGGCGGATTAACATTCAGCATCTTTGTTGATTGATCCACCGCTATCGCGAGCAGGCTCGCTCCCACAGGGTCGGCGTGATAATCAGCGTTGCGCGGTCTTGCTGACCACGGCGCTGTTGTCGTGGATCAACTGAGCGATCATCGCGTCGGCCTCGGCCAACTGACGGTCATAGACGTTGGTGCTGAATGAAGCCTTTTGCGGCGGCTGTTGCGCCAGCACCGGGCCGCTCTGGTCGTGCAGGTTCACATCGACCTGAGTCGACAGGCCGACCCGCAACGGGTGCTTGGCCAGTTCTTCGGGGTTGATGTGAATCCGCACCGGCACGCGCTGGACGATCTTGATCCAGTTACCGGTGGCGTTCTGTGCCGGCAGCAGGGCAAACGCGCTGCCGGTACCGGCGCCGAGGCTGTCGATGGTGCCGCTGTACTTCACGCTGCTGCCGTACAGGTCGGCCTGGATGTCCACCGGTTGACCGATGCGCATGTCACGCAGCTGGGTTTCCTTGAAATTGGCGTCGATCCACAGCTGATCCAGTGGAATGACGGCCATCAGCGCCGTACCCGGCTGGACCCGTTGGCCCAGTTGCACCGAACGCTTGGCGACGTAACCGGTGACCGGCGCGATCAAGGTGCTGCGCGAGTTGTTCAGGTACGCCTGACGCAGTTGCGCGGCGGCGGCCATCACGTCCGGATGCGACGACACCACGGTGTCATCGACCAGCGCGCTGGTGGTCTTGAGTTGTTGCTTGGCGTTGGCCAAGGCGTTTTGCGCCGAGGTCAGGTCATCGCGAGCGTGGGACAGTTCTTCCTGGGAAATCGCCCCGCCGGCAGCCAGATTCTTCCGCCGATTGAAGTTGTCCTGAGCCTTCTGCACTTCAGCCTGCTGGGCGTTGACCTGGGCTTTCATGCCGTCGACGTTGCTGTACAAACCGCGAACCTGGCGCACGGTGCGCGCCAGCTGGGCCTGGGCATTTTGCAGACCGATTTCGGCGTCGTTCGGGTCGAAGTTGATCAGCACCTGGCCTTCGTGAACCAGGTCGCCATCGTCGGCACCGATGCTGACGACGGTGCCGGTGACCAGCGGGGTGATTTCCACCACGTTGCCGTTCACGTAGGCGTCGTCGGTGCTTTCATTCCAGCGACCGTAGAATTCGTGATAACCCCAGACGCCGATACCGGCGAGGATCACCACGATCGCGAGGACCACCAGCATCACTTTGCGTTTGCGCGGATTGCTGGTGTCGGGTGCGTTGTCAGGGTTTGAAGTTGTTTCGGCAGTGGCCATGACAGTTACCTTGAATTAGTGGGTCAGCGTGGCTGGGGTTGTCTTGGCGGCGGCCAGGGTTTCGCCCTGGAAGCCACCGCCCAGCGCCTGCATCAGTTGGATCGACAGGTCGATCTGCTCGGCATTCAGGTTGGCCAGCTGACGCTGGGCCTGGAGCAATTGCTGCTCGATGCTGAGCACGTCCAGGTAGTTGCCGATGCCGGAACCGTAGCGCTGGACCACGGTGTTGTATGAATCCTGGGCAATGTCGGTGGCGTGTTGCTGCGCCCCGATCTGCCGGCCGATGTCGCGCAACTGGTTGATGGTGTCGCTGACATCGCCCAAGGCTTTCACCAGGCTTTTGTTGTACTGCGCCACGGCGAGGTCGTAGTCGGCGTCGCGGGAATCCAGGTCGGCACGCAGGCGGCCGCCGTCGAAAATTGGTACCGAAATTGTCGGCGCGACATTGAAGAATCGACTCGCCGAACCGAACATCGCATCGCCCAGCAACGACTCGGCACCGGCAGCGGCGCTCAGGTTGAGGTTGGGATAGAACTGGGTTTTGCCGGCGTCGATGTTCTTGCTCGCTGCCTCGACCCGCCAGCGCGCGGCCACCAGGTCGGGACGACGACCGAGCAACTCGGCGGGCAGTACCGACGGCAATGCCACGGCGCTGGCCTGGAGGATTTTCGGTCGGGCGATTTCGTTGCCGCGATCCGGGCCTTTGCCCAGCAGCACGGCCAACGCGATTTTCGCGCTTTGCAGGCGTTTTTCGGCGTCGATCAGGCTGGCTTCGGAGGTGGCTTCGAGGCTTTCGGTTTGCTGGAACTGGTACTGGCTGTCGATGCCCGAGCTCAGGCGACGCTGGCTCAGGTCGAGCATTTGCCGGGTGCGCTTGAGGTCTTCACTGGCCAGGTCATAGACGATGTGCGCCTGACCCAGATCGCTGTAAGCGCGGGCGACATCGGCAGACAAGGTCAGCTGCGCGGCCTGCTGATCGACTTCAGCAGCGCGGGCCTGGCCCAACGCGGCTTCCCAGGCGTCACGCTGACCGCCCCAGAGGTCGAAGTTGTAATTGAAACTGGCGCCGATGTTACGCACGGTGGCGTACGCATCACCCTGGCCTCTCGGGTCTTGATCTTTGGCCAGGCGAGAACGGCTGATGCCAGCGCTGGCATCGAGAGTCGGCATCCGCGCGGCGTCGGCGGCATACGCGGCGGCGCTGGCCTGATGGGCGCGGGCGTCGGCAATTTGCATGTCGGGGCTGTCGTGCAGGGCTTCGCGGATCAGACCGTCGAGCTGCGGATCGCCGAGGCTTTTCCACCAATCGCTTTTCGGCCAGGCCGCTGGCGACAGGGTCACGCCGCTGAGGGATTGTCCGGCCTTGAGGTTTTTCGCTTCCAGGTTGACGCCTTCGGTGTTCAAGCCGCTGTAACTGGCGCAACCGGCCAGGCTCATGGCCAACAACACCGCACTCAGGCTGGTACGCAGGGTTTTGCTGCTCATTTGTCACCTACCCGCAGCAAGGTGATCGAGTCACCGGCTGCCACCAAGATTTTCTTCAGGATCTGTTCCAGGGTTGCCAGCTCTTCCGGGCTGATGGCGCCTGCCAGTTCATTCATGGCGTCGGCACCGATGTGCGGCAGGCGGTCAGCGAGCTTCTGCCCTTCTTCGGTCAGCACCAGCTGCACCTGACGGCGATCCGCCTCGGAACGTTGGCGGGCGAGGAAACCTTTCTGTTCCAGACGATCGAGCATGCGCGTCATCGAACCGCTGTCCAGGGACAGGTGCCGGCACAGTTCGGCCGGGGTATCGACGCCAAACTGGGCCATGATGATCAGCACCTTGAACTGCGCGGCGGTGATGCCGTGGGGTTCCATGTGGGTGTCGATGATCCGGTCCTTGAGCAGCGCGGCGCGCCCGAGCAAGAGGCCGAGATGGCAATTGTGGAATCCGTCTGGGGTGAAGTGTTTCATCGAGCCACCAATTAGCTGCCTAGGCAGTGAATGTATGACGAGATGTTACTGCCTAGGCAGCGAATGTCAACGTAATAGTTAGGTTGCTTGGTATTTAGGTGATAAATGGCTATGGATTTTTGGTGGATGCACTGCCGCCTTCGCGAGCAAGCCCGCTCCCACATTTGATTTGTGTACGCCGCAGATCAAATGTGGGAGCGGGCTTGCTCGCGAAAGGAGCGCCTCGGTTCTGGAGAGAGCGGAGTCTAGAAATCCCGCTTGTAGAAGATGTCGAGCGAGCTGGCGACGCCGCCCGCTGCTTCGAGGTAGACCTTCTTGCTCAGCTTGTAGCGCAAGGCAATCGTGTTGGCCGGCTCGAACACGCCCACGCCATAACGCAGGCTGAGTTTCTCGGAGATATTGCCGCTGGCGACCACGCTGGTGGCGTTGCCGCTACCTTCGGTATCGAGCTGGAAATCCTGAATCCCGAGGTTTTTCGCCAGGCCGCTGGTCACCCCCGAACTGCCCATCAAGCCCAACCCGAGCGCCGCCTGGGCGAGCATGTTGTTGTCTTCGCCGCTACTGGCCAACGGACGCCCCAGCACCAGATAGGACAATGCCTGCTCCTGGCTCATGGCCGGTTCGGAGAAGATTTGCGTGGTCGGCTGCTCGGCGCTGCCGCTCAGGCGAATGCCGGCGATGATGTCGTCGGTCTGGCGAATCGCTTCGATGTCCAGGTACGGCTGATCAATCGGCCCGGCAAACAGCAAGCGCGCCCGGCGCACCGTTAGCCGTTGACCGTAGGCGCGATAACGCCCGTCGTTGAGCCAGAGCTCGCCACGGGTGTCGAGGTTGTCGCCGATGTGCACATGGCCTTGCAGATTGGCGGTGAGGCCAAACCCGGCAAAGCTCAACTTGTCCTGCCCGACGACCACATCGATGTCCATCGCCATGGCCATCGGCGGTTTGCCCTCTTCGGTCTGCTGACCGACGATCACCGTGTCATCCGAAAGCTTGACCGTCGACGGCGGCAGCTCGCGCACGGTGATCTCGCCTTTGGGCACCAGCACTTTGCCGACGATCGCCAGTTTGTCGTCCTTCAGTGAAATCTTCAGGTCCGGCGCCACTTCCAGCTTGGCGTATGGCTCGACGGTGACCGGCAATTGCGAACCCTTGAGCGTCAGATCCACCACCAGTGCCTGACCCCAGGCGATATTGCCGTTCAGACTGCCCTGCCCGCTCTTGCCGCTTTTCCAGCCGCCGTCCACTTGAACGGTTTCGCCAGCAATCACCGCACGCAGTTGCAAGGCCTGAAGCTCCATCGGCAGTTCAGGCCCGGACACCTCGCCGTCGCTGAGCAGCAGATTGCCGTTGATTTGCGGCGCCATCAGCGTACCGGCAATCGTGCCGCTGCCATTCAAGCGTCCAGTGAGCTTCTCGACCATCGGCACAAACGGCCGCGCCACGGACAGGTCCAGGCCATTCAAGCGGAACGAACCGGTCAGCGGTTTGTTCGCCGGCAATGGATTGATCTGCGCCTGCACCCTCAGTTCGCCAAGCTTGCCACCGACGAAGTTGAGGTCGGTGTCGATGCGCTTGGGCGTGAGTTTGCTGGTGAGGATCAGGGTCTGGTACGGGAAGTCCAGCCACTGATCCTTTTCCTTCACGCGCAAGGTGCCGCCGCTGGCATCGATGCTGACCTGGCCGTTCGGGCCGCTGGCCGGCAGGTCCAGTTGCAGGTCGGCATTGAGCCGGCCCTTCCAGGCGAAATCCTTCGGCAACCATTGCGCCAGGCTGTCGATCGGGAATTGTTTGAGGTGGTAACGCAGCTTCGGCTCCGGCATCAGGCGCTGGTCTTCACCGCACAGGCTGGCCGTGCCGGAGGTCCAGCAATGGGCGCCAAAGTTGATCTTGCCGTCCGCCAGCCGTTCCAGCTTCGCCGGACCTTGCAGCTTCCAGTCCTGACCGCCGGCCTGGATATCGCCACTGGCCAGGCGTCCGCGCCAGTTGCCTTGGTCCAGACTGCCATCGAGGCCGAGCGCGAGTTTCAGCTTCGGTCCTTGCAGGTCGAGGGCAAGCTTCTGGTTTTTGATATCGCCCTGGCCACTGGCGGTCAGCGTGCCCAGCGACGTGTCACCGGCCTGAATCCCGCTGCCCTTGAGGTCGATCTTGGCCCGTTGCACGCTGTCGAGGGTGGCGTCGAGGTTCAGGCTTTGCAGGCGATTGTCGGCAAACGCCAGTTGCGTGCCTTGCAACCCGAGCTTGCCTTGCGGCGCCTTGAGCGTGCCGGCGACATCAATGCGGCCATTGAGCTGACCGCGCAATTGCGGCCAGAGCTGGGCCAGGCGCGACAGCTTGATATCGATCTGGCCGGCGAGTTTCTGTTGCAGGCTGCCCTTGCCGGTGATGCTGTTGTCGCCCAGGCGAATCTGCAACGCGTTGAGGTTCCATTGCTCGCCGGCGCCGTCAGCCTTGGCCTGGAGAACGGCGGGCTGGCCACGCAGTTTGCCCTTCAAATCCAGGTCGGCGCTGAGGCTGAGTTTCTCATTCTTGAACTCGCCTTTGCTGCGCAGCGGCCCGGCCAGGATGCCCGGCAGTTCCGCAACCCAGTACGCCGGGTTGATCGCCGACAGGTCCAGCGCGGTGTCCCAGGCGAGGCCATCGGCGAATTGCAGGTTCAGGTGCCCTTCGGCCTTGCCCTGCCCAGCCACCAGTTGAATTTGTTGCAGGTAGATTGTCGTCAGGTCGCCGCTGAACGGGCTGGTCAGGCTGAATGCGCCGGCCGGGCCATCGAGTGCGGCTTTGAAGTTGCCGATGTATTTGCCATCGGTGTAGGAGACTTCACCGTTGAAGCTGCGCAACGCCACTTCCGGCTCGTCGATCAGCGGATAGAGGCGATGCCATGGGAAATCCAGCCAATCGATTTTGGCATTGGCGCTGAGGCCTTTGCTCCAGTCGAGGTTACCGGTGAGCTTGAGGCTTTGCTTGTCGTTGGCCGTCAGATCGAGCGCGGCGATCTGTGCGCCGTTGGCGTCGACCTTGCCGTTCAGCATCAGCGCGACCGGGCCGGCTTCTGCGGGCAATGAAGCGGTGCCGTGCAATTGGTAGCCGTTTTTCAGGTCACCAACGCCGGTGAGTTCCAGTTGATTGAGTAGCAAAGTGTCCGGCAGATCGGCGCTGGCCTTGAAGCCGTCGGCGGTGATCCGCACTTTGGCCGGCAAGTTGTCCACCAGCGGTTGCAGTTCGCCGGTCAGTTTCCCGTTGAGGTAACCGCTGCTGTCCGCTTTCAGGTTCAGGGTTTTCAGCAAATCGCCGTCGACTTTCAAGGCCAGCGCCCAAGGCTCGGTGCCCGGCGCCGGCAGAGTCAGTTTGCCTTCAGCTTTCAGCGGCCAGTTGCCGCTCGGTTGCAGCAAGCCAGACAGATTCAGGCTCAGCTCGTCGCGCTGCAATTTCACCGAGTCGATCTGCAAACCGTTAACTGTCCAGTGTGCTGCCAGTTGCAGGCCCTTGAGTGCTTCGCTGCCGTTGAACAGCAGGCTGCCGACCTGGACGTCACCCAGTTCGATGGCCAGTGGCAATTTCAAATCCGGAAGCGTGATCGGCCCGCCGCTGTCCTCTTCTGTGCCGGGCGGGAATTGCAGGCTGACCTGATCAGCCTTGAGCTGTTCGATGCACAGGGTCATGCGCGTCAGGCACAACGGCGACCAGGCGAAAATGACTTTGTTCAGCTCAACCCGGCTGGTGTCCTGCTGCCACAGCACATGGTCGGCGCTCCACTGTCCGCCCAGCCGGCCCTGAAAGTTGTCCAGGGTCAAACCCGGCACAAACCCCAGCGCCCAGCGGCTGCCCGTCGCCGTACCGAGCACCGTGGCCACACTCAGGACGACCAGCATCAGCAGCGCCAGAATCGCCAGCAGCGTTATTTTCAAACCACGCTTCACAGCTCAGGCCCCATGGAAAAGTGCAATCGAATGCCGCCGTCGTCGTCCATCGCGTGGGCCAGGTACAGGCGAATCGGCCCCACTGGCGAGACCCAACGCACGCCGATACCGACGCCGGTCTTGAGGTTTGGCAGTTCAAGGGTATTAAAGGAGTTGCCCTGGTCGATGAAGGTCGCGACCCGCCATTTTTCAGCGACCGAGTATTGATACTCGACGCTGCCGGCGACCATGTAGCGGCCACCGATGCGGTCGCCCTCGGAGTTTTCCGGGGACAGGCTTTGGTAGTCGTAACCGCGCACGCTCTGATCGCCACCGGCGAAGAAGCGCAGCGACGGCGGCACCGATTTGTAGCCGTTGGTGGCGCTGCCGCCGACCTGCACACGACCGAGGAAGCGGTGTTTGTCGAAGACCGTGGTCAGGCCTTTCACCAGTGCCGTGCCGTAAATCAGATTGTTATCGGAACCCAAACCCTCTTTGGCGACTTTGGTCTCGAACGCCAGGCGATAGCCGTTGTGCGGGTCGATGCGGTTATCGCTTTTCAAGTAGGAATAGCTGACGCCCGGCATCAGTAAGGTGCTGAGCCCAGAGTCGTCGCCGAGCCGGTATTCCTCGCGCTGCCACTTCAGCGACACCACCCGCTGCCAGCCGCTGGGCAACTTGCTGTGCCACTCGGGACCGACGGTCAGCAGTTTGCTGAGGGAGTCCTTGTCGGCGATTTCTTCATTCTGGTAACCCCCGGCGAAGCGCAGTTTGTCGGTCAGCGGCGGGTCCAGGGGAATGTCGTAGAACACCCCGACGTTCTGCCGGGGCGCCGAGACTTCAGTCTCCCAGCCGTAGCTGTGCCCTTGGGGATTGACCCAGTGCCGGGTCCAGTTGGCCTTGACCCGTGGGCCGACGTCGGTGGAATAACCGAGCCCGAGGCCCATGGTCCGTGGTTTGCGGGTTTCGAGTTTAACCTCGACCGGGATCACATCGTTCTTCGCCGCGGTCGGTGCCGCGTCGACCCGCACACTTTCGAAATAGCCGCTCGATTGCATCGCCTGATTGAGTTCGGCGATCAGTTCGGAGTCGTAAGGCGCGCCTTGCTTGAACGGCACCATGCGTTTGAGCAAGTCTTCGTCGAACGGCGTGTCGCCCTCGAAACTGACCTTGCCCAGTGAATAACGCGGGCCGCTGTTGTAGATAAGTTCGATGTCGGCGACGCCAGCGCGGGGGTCGACCAACAGTTTCTGACTGGAAAAGTAGCCGCTGAAAAAACCGTAGCGCGAGGCCTGGTTCTGGATCAGTCGTTTGGCGTCTTCGTAATGGCCGTGGTTGAGCACGGCGCCGGTTTTCAGCGCATTGCTTTTGGGCACACGAAAGGCTTTGAGCGATGCGGCCGGTCCGTCGACGCGCACGATGACGTTGCGCAAATGGATCGGTTCGCCAGGATCAATGTTGAGGATCAGGCGCGGCGTCTTGCCGCCCTTCACGTCGGTGTCGATCTGCGGTTGGTAATACCCCAAGGCCTGGGCGGCCTTGCGCGCCTGTTCCTCGGCGCCACGACTGAAGCGCAACAAGGCTTCTTCATCTCGATCGCCGAGGCTGCCAATATAGCCCTCTATATTGGCCTTCAGTTCATCGTTGGACGGTTTGATCCGCACATCCAATTCACTTTGCGCCAGCGCCGTGCAGCTGGTAATCAGCATCAGCACGCCACTGGTAATTCTTCCTGGAAACTTCATAGGCGCGGATGCTATCACGAGCGTGGGAGCGTGATAGAGCCTGGCGTGCGCGGAAAGTTCGACCCTCTATGCGCTGGCGGTTTGCACCACCTGGGGATTGGCGTGGAAAAACACGTGCTCGCGGATCGGTCCTACGGCGACCTCGCCGATTTCCTCATAGCCCTGGCGTTTATAGAACGCCAGATAACGAGGATTCCCGGTATCGAGCACCACCCCCTGAGAATGCTCATCGACCGCGCACCAGTTGTGCACCGCTTGCAGCAGTTGTTCGCCGAAGTGCTTGCCCTGGAATTGCGGATGAATCCCCAGCAGCGGCAGCAAGTGCACCGAGTCGGACGGCACGCACGCCATCACGGCATCGTGGTATTCGAGGTAGCGGCGGGTGCAGCGAAAGCCGGTGCTGAGCACCATCCGCAAACGCCATGCCCAGCTTTCAGTGATGCCCAGGCGCCGTTGCGGCGGTGCGATCAGCGCAATGCCGATCAACCGGTCGTTGACCAGCAGGCCGATGGCGGGCAAGTCCTGCAGAAAATGCTGCTTGACCAGTTCGCGCACGGTGGCGCGCACCCGCTGTTCATAACCGGGGCGTTCAGCTTCGAACAGATAGCCGAAGGTCGGCTCGTGCCGGTAGGCCTGGTACAACAGGGAGCGGGCTTCGCGGGAGTAGCCACTGTCGAGCATGTGAATATCGGCGATGGCGGTCGAGGTTTCGGGCATAACGGTATTTCTCCCCGGGGCACAGCTCAAATGACTGCGCTCTTCTTGGTACGAGCCTATAAGCAGCGGCACAGTTCCTTGCTGATCCGAATCAGTGTTGCGGCTTGAGCCGTCATCGCGAGCAGGCTCGCTCCCACAAAGGTATAGACCAGACTGGCGATTTCAGGGTCCTTACAAAGATCCAGTGTGGGAGCGGGCTTGCTCGCGAAGAGGCCAGCACTGCCCATATAGATCTGACAGAACACAGTGAATCACCTCACCCCACACTGGCCCCATTCCTACATGTCAGCTAGCATCGCCCTTTTGCCAGGACTGCCGACCATGAAGATCGTCTCCTTCAACATCAACGGGCTGCGCGCTCGCCCGCATCAGCTGGCGGCGCTGATCGAGAAACACCAGCCAGACGTGATCGGCCTCCAGGAAACCAAGGTCCACGACGACCAGTTCCCGCTGGCCGAAGTCCAGGCGCTGGGCTATCACGTGTATTTCCATGGGCAAAAAGGCCATTACGGCGTCGCCCTGCTCTCGCGTAAAGAACCGCTGGCGCTGCACAAAGGTTTTGCCACCGATGAAGAAGACGCTCAGCGACGCTTCATCTGGGGCACGTTCGCCGACGCCAATGGCGTGCCGGTGACCATTATGAACGGCTATTTCCCACAGGGCGAAAGCCGCGATCACCCGACCAAGTTCCCGGCCAAGGAACGTTTTTACAGCGATCTGCAGCAATTGCTGGAAAGCCAGTTCAGCAACGACCAGCCAGTGGTAGTGATGGGCGACGTGAACATTTCCCCAGAAGACTGCGACATCGGTATCGGCCCGGACAACATGAAACGCTGGCTGAAAACCGGCAAGTGCAGCTTCCTGCCGGAGGAACGCGAGTGGATGGCGCGTTTGAAGAACTGGGGCCTGGTGGACAGCTTCCGCCACCTGAACCCGGACGTGGCCGACCGTTTCAGCTGGTTCGACTACCGCAGTCGCGGGTTTGAAGACGAACCCAAGCGTGGCCTGCGGATTGACCTGATCATGGCGTCCCACGGCTTGCTGCCACGGGTCAAGGATGCCGGCGTGGATTACGACCTGCGCGGAATGGAAAAACCATCGGATCATGCGCCGATCTGGCTCGAGTTGAGCTGATCCCTACAGACCTGCATATATCAAATGTGGGAGCGGGCTTGCTCGCGAAGGCGGTGGATCAGTCGACATCAACGTTGAATGATGAACCGCCTTCGCGAGCAAGTCGGATCGCCGCACCGCCGCTCCCACATTTGAAAACTGTCATCTTTCGGAAACCTTACTGACTTATTCTCCCGGCACTTCCTTTGGCTCTATAAGGTGCTGGCATGACGCTGCGCGTGTTGTTCCTGTTGATGCTCTGCGTCTGGCAGCCGTTGATGGCGTCGGCCGGCGATTTGCCGATGCCCGAAAACGGCCCCGTGCTGCGCATCCAGGGTTCCAACACCATCGGCGCGGCATTGGGCCCGGCGCTGGTCGAAGGGTTGATGCGCGAACAGGGCCTGCTCAAGGTGCACAGCGAAGCCTCGGCCACCGTTAACGAATTGCGTGTCATCGGCGAAACCGCTCAAGGCCGGCGAGTGCTGGTGGAGGTCGCAGCCCACGGCTCCAGCACCGGATTCACAGCGCTGAAAGCCTTCACCGCCGACCTCGCCGCCTCGTCGCGTCCGATCAAGGACAGCGAGCTGGCAGACCTCAAAACCCTGGGCGATTTGAAAAGCCACGCCGCCGAGCAAGTCATTGCCATCGATGGGCTGGCGATCATCCTGCATCCGCACAACCCGCTGAACCAACTCAACACCGAACAACTGGCGCGAATCTTCAGCGGCGAAGCCAAAACCTGGGAAGAACTCGGCGGCAGCGGTGGGACAATTCATCTCTACGCGCGGGATGATCAATCCGGCACCTACGACACCTTCAAGGAATTGGTCCTCAGTCGTCGTGGGAAAACGCTTCACAGCGCGGCGAAACGCTTCGAATCCAGCGAGCAATTGTCCGACGCCGTCAGCCAGGACCCGCAAGGCATCGGTTTCATCGGCCTGCCTTACGTGCGCCAGGCCAAAGCCGTGGCGATTGCTGATGGCCAATCCCAAGCGATGTTGCCGCTGTATAGCCTGATCGCCACGGAAGACTATCCGTTGTCGCGACGGCTGTTCTTTTACTTGCCGCCCACTGGGAAAAACCCTTGGGCCGAAGCGTTGGTGGCATTCGCCCAGAGCAACAAGGGTCAGGCTATCGTCGCCGCCAATGGTTTTATTGCCCAGACCGTCCAGGCCATGGCCGTCACGCCGAACGCGCTGATGCCTGAGGGTTATCAGGCGCTCAGTCGTCATGCCCAACGGCTGTCGGTGAATTTCCGCTTCGAGGAAGGCAGCGCCAGCCTGGACAACAAGGCCCGACAGGACCTGTCGCGGGTGCTCGACTATATAAAGCAGCACGACAAGGCCAACCGGGAGGTGACGCTGGTGGGGTTTGGCGATGCCAAGAGCGACCCGGCGCGCGCCGATCTGTTGTCGAAGTTGCGGGCCATGGCGGTGCGGCGAGAACTGGTGAAAAGCGGCGTGGTGTTTCGCGAGATTCGCGGCTTTGGCGCCGAGATGCCGGTGGCGGCCAATAGCGCGGATGAGGGGCGGATCAAGAATCGGCGGGTTGAGGTTTGGGTGTATTGAGTCAGATGTTGCTGTGACGAATCGGCTGACGCCTTCGCGAGCAAGCCCGCTCCCACATTGATTGTGTGAACACTGGAGATCAAATGTGGGAGCGGGCTTGCTCGCGAATGGCAGGCGCTGCGGTCTTACTGCCCGCTACGCATCATTTCTTTAGGCACGTACTTGCCGATCTCGAACTTGCCGATCGCCGCGCGGTGCACTTCGTCCGGGCCGTCGGCCAGGCGCAGGGTGCGTTGCATGGCATACATGTAGGCCAGCGGGAAATCGTTGGACACCCCGGCCCCGCCATGAATCTGGATCGCCCGGTCGATCACCCGCAAAGCGACGTTCGGTGCGACGACCTTGATCTGCGCAATTTCGCTCTTGGCAATCTTGTTGCCGACGGTGTCCATCATGTACGCCGCTTTCAATGTCAGCAGGCGCGCCATGTCGATCTCCATCCGCGAATCGGCAATCTTGTCGATGTTGCCACCCAGGCGAGCCAGCGGTTTGCCGAACGCCGTACGGTTCACCGCGCGTTTGCACATCAGCTCCAGCGCACGCTCCGCCATGCCGATCGAACGCATGCAGTGGTGAATCCGGCCAGGGCCAAGGCGACCTTGAGCGATTTCGAAGCCGCGCCCTTCGCCCAACAGGACGTTTTCGTACGGTACCCGGACATTTTCGAACAGCACTTCAGCGTGGCCGTGCGGCGCGTCGTCGTAGCCGAACACCGGCAGCGGACGCACGATTTTCACGCCTGGGGCATCCACCGGCACCAGAATCATCGAGTGTTGGGCATGGCGCGGCGCGTCGGGATTGCTCAGGCCCATGAAGATCAGGATTTTGCAGCGCGGGTCGCAGGCGCCCGAGGTCCACCATTTTTTACCGTTGATCACCCACTCGTCGCCATCGCGCACGGCACGGGCAGCCATGTTGGTGGCGTCGGAGGACGCAACGTCCGGTTCGGTCATGGCGAACGCCGAGCGGATCTCGCCGCGCAACAGCGGTTCGAGCCAGCGTTGTTTCTGTTCTTCGTTGGCGTAACGCACCAGCACCTCCATGTTGCCGGTGTCTGGTGCGGAGCAGTTGAACGGCTCCGGGCCCAGCAGCGAACGCCCCATGATTTCCGCCAGGGGTGCGTATTCGAGGTTGGTCAGGCCGGCGCCGAGTTCCGACTCAGGCAGAAACAAATTCCAAAGGCCTTCCGCCTTGGCCTTGAGTTTGAGCTCCTCCATGATGGCCGTCGGCTGCCAGCGATCGCCCTCGGCGACCTGGCGCTCGAACACGGCTTCGGCGGGATATACGTAGGTGTCCATGAACGCGGTCACGCGCTCACGCAGTTCTTGCACCTTCGGCGAATAAGCGAAATCCATGGGCAGCTCTACCTTTTAACGGGGGTTGAGAGGGGTTGTTCAGGTCATGGAATCGATGCTAGAACAGCTACGAAAATTTACCTAGCCTATTCTCGGCGTGTATTAACATTCATCACCGATATATGATCGGGTGATTGCCAAGGCCCCCGGCCTTATCAAAACGCCCCAACAATAAGAGTGCAGCGCAATGAATCTGAGCAAGGTCGACCTCAACCTTTTCATCGTCTTCGACGCGATCTACACCGAAGCCAACCTGACCCGCGCCGGACAGATTGTCGGCATTACTCAACCGGCGGTTTCGAACGCTCTGGCCCGACTGCGCGAAACCTTCAACGATCCGTTGTTCGTGCGCACGGCTCAGGGCATGGTCCCGACGCCGATGGCCCAGAACATTATCGGGCCGGTGCGCAACGCCCTTTCGTTGCTGCGGGTGTCGGTGCAGGAAAGCCGCATCTTCAACCCGTTGCAGGCGGTCAAGACCTACCGCATCAGCATGACCGACCTCACTGAAGCGGTGATTCTGCCGCCGTTGTTCCAGCGCCTGCGTCGCCTGGCGCCGACGGTGATCATCGAGAGTTTCCTGTCGAAGCGCCGCGAGACCACCAAGGAACTGGCGGCCGGGCGCCTCGACTTCGCCGTGGATGCACCGCTCAACACCGACCCGCAAGTGCGCCACGTCAAGTTGATGGAAGACCGGTACGTGTGTGCGATGCGCAAGGGTCATCCGTTGGCGGGCAAGGAGAAGTTCACCCTCGATGATTACCTGTCGCTGACGCACATCCACATTTCCAGCCGCCGCAGCGGCTTGGGGCATGTCGACCTGGCGCTGGGCAAGATGGGGATTCAGCGCAAGATCGCCTTGCGCTCCCAGCATTACCTGATGGCCTCGCAAGTGTTGCAACAGACCGACATGGTCATGACCGTGCCGGAGCGCTTTGCCCGTCGCCATGAGTTGCACGCGTTTAATCTGCCGGTCAATGATGTGCCGCCGGTGGAAACCCACCTTTACTGGCACGAAAGCACCGACCAGGACCCGGCCAATCGCTGGATGCGCGAGCAGATGATCGAGTTGTGCCAGCAGGTGACGGCGCATGAGAAGAAGCTCGATAAGGTGTAGGGCTTTGTACCGCGTCATCGTTCTTCGCGGGCAAGCCTCGCTCCTACAGGAATTGTGCAAAACCTGTAGGAGCGAGGCTTGCCCGCGAAGGGGCCGTCAGCCGCACCATAAATCCCTGCCCCTTGACGTAAACGTCAACCTGCCATTAGCTTAGCGCCATGACCTTATTCGAGCGCTTCCATGAGCAGCCAGACCTATAGCATTTCCGACCTCGCCCGCGAGCTCGACATCACCACCCGGGCCATTCGCTTTTATGAAGAGCAAGGCTTGCTCAGCCCCGAGCGCCGTGGCCAGGAGCGCATCTATACGCCCCGCGACAAGGTCAGCCTGAAGCTGATTTTGCGGGGCAAGCGCATCGGCTTTTCACTGGCCGAATGCCGCGAACTGATCGAACTCTACGACCCGACCGGCGGCAATCAGAAACAGCTGCAAACCATGCTGACCAAAATCGCCGAGCGTCGCGAACAGCTGGAACAACAGATGCTCGACATCGAGCAGATGAAGCTGGAACTGGACACCGCGCAGGAGCGCTGCGTCCAGGCGTTGGAGCAGACCATCAAAAGCCAGCAGCTCGTGTAGGAGCTGAGCTTGCTCGCGAAAGCGTCAGGTCAGCCGACATCGATGTTGAAGGAAATACCGCTTTCGCGAGCAAGCTCTGCTCCTACAGGATTCTCACCGCATTCAGACACTCAGCACAGGTCGATTCCCATGTCCCTACCCACTCACGTACGCCTGGTCGAAGTCGGTCCCCGCGACGGTTTGCAGAACGAAGCCCAACCCATCAGCGTTGCGGACAAGGTGCAATTGGTCGACGCGCTGACCGCTGCTGGCCTGGGCTATATAGAAGTCGGCAGTTTCGTTTCGCCCAAATGGGTGCCGCAGATGGCCGGTTCCGCCGAGGTCTTCGCGCAGATCCAGCGCAAGCCCGGCGTGACCTATGGCGCACTCGCCCCCAACCTGCGCGGGTTTGAAGACGCGATCGCCGCCGGGGTCAAGGAAGTCGCGGTGTTTGCGGCGGCGTCCGAAGCGTTTTCCCAGCGCAACATTAATTGCTCGATCAGCGAAAGCCTGGAGCGTTTCGTGCCGATCATGGACGCCGCCAAACAGCATGGCGTCAGCGTGCGCGGTTACGTTTCGTGTGTGCTGGGCTGCCCCTACGAAGGTAACGTCGCACCGGAACAAGTCGCCCGGGTCGCCCGCGAGCTCTATGCCATGGGCTGTTACGAAGTGTCCCTCGGCGACACCATCGGCACCGGTACCGCCGGCGCAACCCGCAAGATGTTCGACGTGGTCTCGGCCGAGGTGCCACGGGAGAAACTGGCCGGGCATTTCCACGACACCTACGGCCAGGCCATGGCCAACATCTACGCCAGCCTGCTCGAAGGCATCGCGGTGTTCGACAGTTCAATCGCCGGCCTTGGCGGCTGCCCCTACGCCAAGGGCGCCAGCGGTAACGTCGCCACCGAAGACGTGGTGTACCTGCTCAATGGCCTGGGCATCCACACCGGAATCGACCTGGACGCATTGATTGTGGCCGGCCAACAGATTTGCAGCGTGCTGGGCCGCCCTACTGGTTCGCGCGTGGCCAAGGCTCGCAGCGCACAGTGAGCGCGTGGATGTGTCCGGGTGTTACCGCACCCTCAGGAACGTGGGCGAAAGCGAGTAACACGGAAACAAAATGCCGGCGTTTGGCCGAACGAAAAATCCTGCAAAATCACAAACTATTGATTTTAAAGGGTTTTTAAAAGTTGGCACGGCTTCTGCTATCTCTACTGCATAACAAGAACAAAAAAAGCGGCAAACCTAATAAAAATAAGACGTAACGACTCTGACATAACAAAAACAACACGGCAGAGACGCAGCTAACAGATTTTTTTGGAGAGGATGTGCTTTTCAGGGTGCTTTTCGAAGTAACCCGCAACCGGGCAGAGAACAATAAAACTACCTTCAGGTAGCTCCCGAACTGGTTGGATCGCTCAGCGAAAAAGTAGATCAGCGCTCAAAAAAATACGTTTGCTCTTGATCCCGGATGGGGATCGATAAAAACAGCGGTAAAGGGTCACGGTTGCTAAAAACAAAAACAGACCGCCCCTCAATAATAAAAAAAGAGCACGCGCAACGACAAAATTAAAGGGGAGCTTCGGCTCCCCTTTGTGCTGTCTGCGTTTTACAAAACCAGTAGGAGCGAGGCTTGCCCGCGAAAGCGCCCGCTCAGTCGACATCAATGTTGAATGATGAATCGTCTTCGCGGGCAAGCCTCGCTCCTACGGCTTCGCTTTGAGCTCCGCGATGCTTATCTCGCGCATCCGGAATTTCTGGATCTTGCCGGTCACGGTCATCGGGAATTCCTCGACGAACTTGAAGTGACGCGGTGTCTTGAAATGCGCGATGCGCTCCTTGCACCAGGCTTGCAGTTCCTGCTCGGTAGCGCTGTGGCCGGGGTGGAACTTGATCCAGGCGACAATCTCTTCGCCATAACGCGAACACGGAATGCCGATCACCTGCACGTCCGCCACCGCCGGGTGGGTAAAGAAGAACTCTTCCAGCTCGCGCGGGTAAATATTCTCACCGCCGCGGATGATCATGTCTTTGTTCCGCCCGGCAATGCACACGTAGCCCTCGTCGTTCATGCTCGCCAAGTCACCGGTGTGCATCCAGCCCGCCTGGTCAATGGCTTCCGCCGTCCCTTGCGGATTGTTCCAGTAGCCGAGCATCACGCTGTAACCGCGAGTGCACAGCTCACCGATGGTGCCGCGCGGCACGAGGTTGCCCGCTTCGTCGATGATTTTGCTTTCCAGTTGCGGCTGGGTGCGGCCGACAGTGGTAACGCGTAATTCCAGCTCGTCTGACGGACCGGTTTGCAACGACACCGGACTTGTTTCCGTCATGCCGTAGGCAATCTGCACTTCGCTCATGTGCATTTCGCTGATGACCCGGCGCATGACCTCGATTGGACAGGTCGCCCCAGCCATGATCCCGGTGCGCAGGCTCGACAGATCGAATTCGGCGCGTTTTGGCTGATCGAGCATGGCGATGAACATGGTCGGTACGCCGTAGAGCGCGGTGGCCTTTTCTTCGGCGACGGTGCTCAGGGTCAGCAGCGGATCGAACGCATCGTTGGGGTAAATCATCGTGCTGCCGTGGGTGATGCAACCGAGGTTGCCCATGACCATGCCGAAGCAGTGATACAGCGGCACCGGAATCACCAACCGATCATTGGCGGTCAAACCGAGGCTTTCGCCGACCATGTAACCGTTGTTGAGGAGGTTGTAGTGACTGAGGGTGGCGCCCTTGGGGAAACCGGTGGTGCCGGAGGTGTACTGGATGTTCACCGCCTGGTCGAAATGCAGACTGTCCTGGCGTTCGTGCAAGTGTTCAACCGAGATGCCATTAGCCAGATCGGCCAGTTGCGACCACGGCAGGAAACCCGAAGGTGGCTGCGCATCCAGGCTGATAACTCCGCGCAACTCCGGCAGGCGCTCGCACTGCAACTTGCCGATGGATTGCTCTGCCAGTTCCGGCACCAGGCCTTGCAGCATGGCGTGGTAGTCGGACGTCTTGAAGGCACCGGCGCAGACCAGCCATTGGCAGCCGGATTGCTTCAATACGTATTCGAGTTCGGAGCTGCGATAGGCCGGGTTGATGTTGACCAGAATCACGCCGATTTTCGCACTGGCAAACTGGCTGATGCACCATTGGGCACAGTTCGGTGCCCAGATGCCCAGACGATCACCGGCCTGCAAGCCCAACGCCAACAGCGCCCGGGCGTGTAAGTCCACGGCTGCGGACAGTAGCTGCCACGTATAGCGCAACTGTTGATGACGCACGACCAGCGCCTCCCCGTTCGGGTACTGGGCGACGGTGTTATCGAATGCCTGACCGATGGTCATCGCCAGCAGCGATTTTTCCTGAGAACCACGGGTATAGCTGCGCTGCGGGCTTGCACTGGGTTGATCCATGACGACCCCTATTGTCTTTATTAGTGGGTATTACGGCGACCCCTTGTGGGAGCGGGCTTGCTCGCGAAAGCGTCGGATCAGTCGACATCAATGCTGAATGACAAACCGCTTTCGCGAGCAAGCCCGCTCCCACAGGGTTGGCTCACCTTTATGAACTGGCTCTACTCTCGCTCAAGTTGACGTTAACGTAAAGGGTGATTGACAGCCATTCGTCACAGGCTTACGTTAACGTAAAGGTGAGAGCCAAATCACAGCCCTCCCCGCCCTACAAAAAAGCCAAAAGGTGACCCATGAGCTACCCATCCCTGAACTTTGCCCTCGGTGAAACCATCGACATGCTGCGCGATCAGGTTCAGTCCTTCGTCGCCAAAGAGATCGCCCCGCGCGCCGCTCAGATCGACATCGACAACCTGTTCCCCGCCGACCTGTGGCGCAAATTCGGCGACATGGGCCTGCTCGGCGTGACCGTGCCGGAAGAGTACGGCGGCGCTGGCCTGGGTTACCTGGCGCATGTGGTCATCATGGAAGAAATCAGCCGTGGCTCGGCCTCGGTCGCCCTGTCCTACGGCGCGCACTCCAACCTCTGTGTCAACCAGATCAATCGCAACGGCAATCACGAGCAGAAAAGCAAATACCTGCCGAAGCTGATCAGCGGCGAGCACATCGGCGCCCTGGCCATGAGCGAGCCGAATGCCGGTTCCGACGTGGTGTCGATGAAACTGCGCGCCGACAAACGCGGCGATCATTACGTCCTGAACGGCAGCAAGACCTGGATCACCAACGGCCCGGACGCCAACACCTACGTGATCTACGCCAAGACCGACCTGGAAAAAGGCCCCCACGGCATTACCGCGTTCATCGTTGAACGGGATTCCAAAGGCTTCAGCCGCAGCAACAAATTCGACAAGCTCGGCATGCGCGGCTCGAACACCTGCGAACTGTTCTTCGACGACGTTGAAGTGCCGGAAGAAAACATCCTCGGCGTGCTCAACGGCGGCGTGAAAGTGCTGATGAGCGGCCTCGATTACGAACGCGTCGTGCTGTCCGGCGGCCCGACCGGGATCATGCAGTCATGCATGGACCTGATCGTCCCGTACATTCACGACCGCAAGCAGTTCGGCCAAAGCATCGGCGAATTCCAGCTGATCCAGGGCAAAGTCGCCGACATGTACACCCAACTCAACGCCAGCCGCGCCTACCTGTATGCGGTGGCCCAGGCTTGCGAACGCGGCGAAACCACGCGCAAGGACGCCGCCGGGGTAATCCTTTACAGCGCCGAACGCGCCACGCAAATGGCCCTCGACGCGATCCAGATTCTCGGTGGCAATGGCTACATCAACGAATTCCCGGCCGGTCGTCTGCTGCGTGACGCCAAGCTGTACGAAATCGGCGCCGGCACCAGTGAGATCCGTCGCATGCTGATCGGTCGCGAACTGTTCAACGAAACCCGCTAAACGGAGCTGTCCATGGCTATCCTGCATACCCAGCTCAACCCCCGTTCGGCGGAGTTCGCCGCCAACAGCGCGGCGATGCTCAAACAGGTCGACGCCCTGCATACCCTGCTCGCCCAAGTGCAGCAAGGTGGCGGCCCGAAAGCTCAAGAACGCCACACTTCGCGGGGCAAATTGCTGCCCCGCGAGCGCATCAATCGTTTGCTCGATCCGGGCTCGCCGTTTCTCGAGATCAGCCAATTGGCGGCCTACGAGGTATACGGCGAAGACGTTCCAGCCGCTGGCGTGATTGCCGGGATCGGCCGTGTGGAAGGCGTCGAATGCATGATCGTCGCCAACGATGCCACGGTGAAAGGTGGTTCGTACTACCCGCTGACCGTGAAAAAACACCTGCGCGCCCAGACCATCGCCCAGCAAAACCGCCTGCCGTGCATTTACCTGGTGGACTCGGGCGGTGCCAACCTGCCGCGTCAGGATGAAGTGTTCCCGGACCGCGAACACTTCGGCCGGATCTTCTTCAACCAAGCCAACATGAGCGCCATGGGCATTCCGCAGATCGCGGTGGTCATGGGTTCGTGCACGGCCGGCGGTGCTTATGTGCCGGCCATGGCCGATGAAGCGATCATGGTGCGCGAGCAAGCGACGATTTTCCTTGCTGGCCCGCCGCTGGTAAAAGCCGCCACGGGTGAAGTGGTCAGCGCCGAAGACCTCGGCGGTGCCGATGTGCACTGCAAGATTTCCGGGGTCGCCGACCATTATGCCGAGAGCGACGAACACGCCTTGGCCATTGCCCGACGCAGCATCGCCAACCTCAACTGGCGCAAGCTCGGCGAAGTGCAGCAGCGCGCGCCAATCGCCCCGCTTTATAGCAGTGACGAGTTGTACGGCGTTGTTTCGGCGGACGCCAAGCAGCCGTTCGACGTGCGCGAAGTGATTTCGCGGTTGGTCGACGGTTCGGTGTTCGACGAGTTCAAGGCACTGTTCGGGACGACGCTGGTGTGTGGCTTTGCCTACTTGCACGGCTACCCGATCGCGATCCTCGCCAACAACGGCATCCTCTTCGCCGAGGCCGCGCAGAAAGGCGCGCACTTCATCGAACTGGCCTGTCAGCGTGGCATCCCGCTGCTGTTCCTGCAAAACATCACCGGCTTCATGGTCGGCCAGAAATACGAGGCCGGTGGCATCGCCAAGCACGGCGCGAAACTGGTGACCGCCGTGGCCTGCGCCAAGGTGCCAAAATTTACCGTGATCATCGGCGGCAGTTTCGGCGCCGGCAACTATGGTATGTGCGGCCGGGCTTACGATCCGCGGTTCCTGTGGATGTGGCCGAACGCGCGGATCGGCGTGATGGGTGCCGAACAAGCCGCCGGCGTGCTGGTGCAGGTCAAGCGGGAACAGGCCGAACGCAGTGGCCAGGGTTTCAGCGCCGAGCAGGAAGCCGAGATCAAGCAACCGATCCTCGACCAGTACGAAGAGCAGGGGCATCCGTATTATTCCAGCGCTCGCTTGTGGGACGACGGCGTCATCGACCCGGCACAGACCCGCGATGTACTGGCCCTGGCCTTGTCGGCGTCGCTGAACGCGCCAATCGAATCGAGCCGCTTCGGCGTGTTCCGGATGTGATCCTGTAGGAGCGAGGCTTGCCCGCGAAAGCGTCGGTACATCCAGCATCGATGTGACTGACAAATTGCTTTCGCGGGCAAGCCTCGCTCCTACACGAATGAGTTGTGGAGACGTAACACATGAGCGACTTCAACACCCTCGAACTGCTGACCGACCCACGGGGTTTTGCGACCCTGTGGCTCAGCCGTGAAGAAAAGAACAACGCGTTCAATGCCGAAATGATCCGCGAACTGATCCTCGCCCTGGACAAGGTGTCGAGCGATGCCAGCCTGCGATTCCTGTTGGTGCGCGGCCGTGGCAAACACTTCAGCGCCGGCGCCGATCTGGCCTGGATGCAGCAATCGGCCGAACTCGATTACCACACCAACCTCGACGACGCCCGGGAACTGGCGGAGTTAATGTACAACCTCGCGAAGCTGAAAATCCCGACCCTCGCCGTTGTGCAAGGCGCGGCATTTGGCGGCGCGCTGGGCCTGATCAGTTGCTGCGACATGGCCATCGGTGCCGATGACGCGCAGTTCTGCCTGTCGGAAGTGCGCATCGGCCTGGCCCCGGCGGTGATCAGTCCGTTCGTGGTGCAAGCCATTGGCGAACGCGCGGCGCGGCGCTACGCGTTGACCGCCGAACGTTTCCGCGGGCAACGGGCACGGGAAATCGGCCTGTTGTCCGAGAGTTATCCGGCCACTGAACTGGAACAGATCGTCGAACAGTGGATCGACAACCTGCTGCTCAACAGCCCGGCCGCCATGCGCGTCAGCAAGGACTTGTTGCGTGAAGTCGGCAACGGTGCACTGACCCCGGCCCTGCGACGCTACACCGAAAACGCGATCGCCCGAATTCGCGTCAGTCCCGAAGGCCAGGAAGGTCTGCGGGCCTTTCTGCAAAAACGCCCGCCGAGCTGGCAAGCCGCAACCACCACCAAGGAGCCGCGTTGATGAGCGCACCTGTCATTACCTCGCTGCTGGTGGCCAACCGTGGCGAAATCGCTTGCCGCGTGATGCGCACCGCCAAGGCCCTGGGCCTGACCACCGTGGCCGTGCACAGCGCCACCGACCGTGACGCCCGGCACAGCCGCGAAGCGGATATCCGCGTCGACCTCGGTGGCAGTAAAGCCGCCGACAGCTACCTGCAAATCGACAAACTGATCGCCGCCGCCAAGGCCAGCGGCGCCCAGGCGGTTCATCCGGGTTATGGCTTTCTTTCCGAGAACGCCGGGTTCGCCCGCGCCATCGAAGCAGCGGGCCTGATTTTCCTCGGCCCACCCGCCTCGGCCATCGACGCAATGGGCAGCAAATCCGCCGCCAAAGCCTTGATGGAAACCGCCGGCGTGCCGCTGGTGCCGGGCTATCACGGTGAAGCGCAAGACCTCGACACCTTCCGCGATGCCTGCGAACGCATCGGTTATCCGGTGCTGCTCAAAGCCACGGCCGGTGGTGGAGGCAAAGGCATGAAGGTGGTCGAGGACGTCAGCCAACTGGCCGAAGCCCTGGCCTCGGCCCAGCGTGAAGCGAAATCCTCGTTCGGCGATTCGCGGATGCTGGTCGAGAAATACCTGCTCAAGCCGCGCCACGTGGAGATCCAGGTGTTCGCCGATCAACACGGCAACTGCCTGTACCTCAACGAACGCGACTGCTCGATTCAGCGTCGGCACCAGAAAGTCGTCGAAGAAGCACCGGCGCCCGGTTTGAGCCCCGAACTGCGTCGCGCCATGGGCGAAGCCGCCGTGCGTTCGGCACAGGCCATCGGTTACGTCGGCGCCGGTACCGTGGAGTTTCTGCTGGATTCGCGCGGCGAGTTCTTCTTCATGGAGATGAACACGCGCCTGCAAGTCGAACACCCGGTCACCGAAGCCATCACCGGCCTCGACCTGGTGGCCTGGCAGATACGCGTCGCCCGTGGCGAAGCGCTGCCGATGACACAGGCCGAGGTTCCGCTAGTGGGTCATGCGATCGAAGTGCGGCTGTATGCCGAAGACCCGAGCCATGATTTCCTGCCCGCCACCGGGCGTCTGGAGTTGTATCGCGAATCCGCCGAAGGCCCGGGACGACGGGTCGACAGTGGCGTCGAGGAAGGCGATGAGATCTCGCCGTTCTACGACCCGATGCTCGGCAAGCTGATTGCCTGGGGCGAGGACCGTGAACAGGCGCGCTTGCGCCTGCTGAGCATGCTCGATGAATTTGCGATTGGCGGGCTCAAGACCAACATCAACTTTCTGCGCCGGATCATCGGCCACCCGGCGTTTGCCGCCGCCGAACTGGATACCGGATTCATTCCGCGCTATCAGGAACAACTGCTGCCAGCAACTGCCGACCTTAGCGATGAGTTCTGGCAAGCCGCCGCCCAGGCGTTTGCCCAGAGCCAGCCGCGTACAACCCGCGCCGATGACCTGAGTTCGCCGTGGGCCAACAGCAACGGTTTCCGCGCGGGCCTGCCGACAGAAATCACCCTGCACTTGAGCTGCGAAGGACAAGACCGCGCGCTGACTCTGGGCGTGTCCGATGCGCACACGGCACAGCTCAAGGGCGAACAATTGCTGACCGAGCACGATGGCGTGCGCCGCCAGCTTCGGGCAATCCGCCGTGGTGATTTCGTGTACCTGCAATGGGAAGGTGAATTGCGCCGCATCGAGTCTTATGACCCGATCAGTGCCGTCGAAGCCAGTCATAGCCATCAAGGCGGGCTCACCGCGCCTATGAACGGCAGCATCGTGCGGGTCTTGGTCGAGGTCGGGCAAACGGTCGAAGCCGGTGCACAGTTGGTGGTGCTGGAAGCAATGAAGATGGAGCACAGCATTCGTGCGCCACACGCAGGCGTTATCAAAGCGCTGTATTGCCAGGAAGGCGAAATGGTCAGCGAAGGCAGTGCGCTGGTCGAGTTGGAAGAAGCCTGAAACGAAGATCGGTCCTACGACTTGCGAGGACCGATCTGATCAGAACTTGGCTGTTGCCTGAACCACCACGCCGATGATTCGGCACTCTTCGGTAAACAGGGCTTTCGGATACGTCGGATTGAGCGGGACCAGGTAACGCTGCCCGCCCTCTTCGATCAGCTTGCGAAACGTCGCCTCGGCGCTGTCCTGCCACCGCGCGATCACCAACTTTCCGGGTTCCGGCACAATGGCCGGGTCCACCAGGATCATCATGCCCTCGGCGATACTGATGCCGCTGGGCGCGGTCATCGCATCACCCACCACACTCAGCCAGAAAGCCGGACCCTGGGCGTGGTAGTCGGTCAGCTCATAGCGCTCCTTGCTGCACAGCTTCAGCTCACCCTCGCGCGCCTCAGCCGGCTCCCGCCAGTCGCTGACCGGATAGCGGAAGTACGGGTTGTACTTGTGCGCCAGCGGCATCTCGTCAGCGTCCGGGACGAGTGGCTCGCGGATCACCAGCGCCACTTCGAGAAAGTCCATTCCGAGCGCTTTCAACACGCGATTCATGTTATCGATGCCGGGCTCGCGGCGTTTATTCAGCCAGTGGCCGACGCCGCCCTGGGACATCCCGAGGCGTTCAGCGAGTATCTCTTGAGTGATTTTGAGTTCACTCATCTTGGCCTTGACCAATTCAATCCATTTATCCATGTGCGGCACGATACGTGGGCGCCTCCGGCCATCAAAACACAACTTGTAGTATTTAAATTCTCGTCACAAATACACTTCGTACTAGGATTGGTTCACGGATCTGAATCTAACACGGAGCTTGCCCCCGCCATGAATATCCCCAGCAATGACCTGCCTGACCTGCAAATCGACACCAGCCTCACTTCCCCTCAAGGCTCTGCCGCCGCGCAGCGCGCACTGGACTATTACTTGAAACCAGCTGTGTCAGAAGAGGTGGTCGAGGAGCGTTTCTTTGATGTGAACCGCAACATCAGCTGCGAAGAGGCGTTGGTCCATGCGTCGGATCTGCTGCGTTGTGCCGCCGCGACCGCCTTCGAGTCAGCCAACAACCTGCAAGGCGCACCTCGGGATCTGGCGTTTTCGACCGTGCACATGATCGACATGGCCAAGGCGATGGTGGATCGGTCCCTGGAGGGCCATCAGAACGGGTGAAGCGAGGGTGTTTACAAGGAGGACGGGAAAGAATTTTCCAATCGCGCAGATAAAATCATTTGACTTGCAAACGAGAATGATTATTATTGCATGCAGCTGGTCGCGAGATCAGTCGATTGTCCAAGGGACCTTAGGTCGGTCTCCTGGACTCTCTCCTCATCAGGCTAATCACGGTTTTTGACCCGGCTTTTTGCCGGGTCTTTTTTTTGCCAGTTATTCTGGCTTTACCTTCAGGCTAATGAAGTCTTTAGGTGCTGCAAATTCGAATGGCGCGGATGATATCAAAAGAATGTCCGTTGGCAAGAGATGCCCGGCATCATTGGGCCAAACTAATGAAAAATAGCACTTGAGAATCAATTGCACAGTCTCTAAGCTGCGTCGGCGTCAAGGAGGACGCCCCCCTTTCACCCCGCAATTTCCCCCGGTTTTGGACTCATAGGCGTTGCGCACCGCTATATGGATATTCCAACACCTGACCATGATTGGCCTCTAGGCTCGTAGAGTGGCCACTACGCTATATGGAAATCCTGGGGCTGATATGTGACGATCTTCCATATAGTGCACACCGAAAGACAGGGTTGCTCTGCTCAATGCTCAGCTGCGAAAACACGACTCCAATCTCGAACTACCAATTCCCGACACGCGGTTTCTGATCCACCGAAGCAGCGTCGCGAGACAGCCATCATCTTTGATTCAGTTACATAGCAAATTGGCTCTCCCTGCTCGTCAAGAAAAACTCCGCCCGCTCCTCTTAACAATGCATGCCCGGCAACTACGTCATGTGCAGATACCGCGCAGAGAGAAACAGCACAAATACCATCTCCTGCAGCTACTTTTGCAAGCCTATAGGCAATTGAGGGCATCGCAACAAAGCGGCTGGGCGAGCAAAGTTCGCGATTGATACTTGGTAGGTTCACGGCAGCTGAACTGACCATCACGCAAGTGCTGCTCGATAACTGTTTACCCGTAAGCTTGGTCATCACTGGCTTGCCATTGCGCAACAAGTTGGGCAAGCCTTCAGCCCAAGCGATGTAGTCAGGGATACCTTCTATTGTCACGGGTGCATAAACTACACCCAATACTGGGATTTGTTTGTATAGGAGGCCAACTGAAATAGCTGACCCTTTGAGCCCCCTCAGAAAATCACTTGTGCCGTCATTAGGGTCAACAACCCAACACCAAGGGTGTCCCGTAAGGATGTGTCCGGTTTCCTCACCCCAGAAGTCGCAGGAATGCAGGCCAATTAATTGTTGACGCAAAACAAATTCAATTTCGACATCCACTACTGCTTTGTCGCCCTGCCCCCTTGGCCCATCTACCCGCTCCCATTCTGTTGAAAGTAGTTGCCCTACCCGCAAAACCGCATCAATGACTTGGGAAAGCAGCGTTGTAAGGTCAAATTTTTCCGGTTGAGGTTTGTTCAGCGCACCACTGAGTCTTCCTGTTGTCTCATATAACGCACCGAGTCGTACAACAGCATCCAAAAATCGATTCGTGGCATTAGTAGATCTCGTAGCCATCAATCGCTGGGCTTCTGTCTCAAATTGAACCTTCATAGACCATTTCTTTGTTTTTGCTTTGCGTCTTCCTTTCATTGCCGCCCCTGCACGCTTGATAAAAAATAGCGCCTGATGTCGTTTATTCGAGATTAAATACCCCCCTCTTTCACCAACGCGATTTAGTAAGGATTAGGCCGACCGAACTCAGACGCTGGTTGCTTGCGACAGTCAACACAAAGGGAGCTTTCGAGCCATTCTACGAAAAATGATACCTCTTGATCGTTTTCAACAAAGCACATCAGAAAACGGCCAGCAGCTGCTGACGGTAATCCTTCGAAAAACTAATTTGAAAGGACGTTACGGCTGCCAAATCGTTCGTCGATAAAAAACGCCCCGCAGCAGCGATAGGTGCAGAGCCGCATTTTTTGTCCGACTCATCTTGCGGGGAGGGACCGGCATCATCGGTTACGAACGACGCATCGGGCCTAGGCTCCCCCACTGCGCACAGGACTGCCAAATCCTCAGGCAGATCTTCAGCAATGCGCTGGGAAAATCGCTTTAGTGATGGCTCCGCCAGAACAAACAACCAGGCTTGTTCATCAATCTCGCCTGTACGTCGAAGAACCCTGCCCAGAACCTGACGATAGTGCAGTTCTGTTCGTATACGACTGAGGTAACAGCAAACCTGTAACCGGGGAATATCGGTCCCCTCACTGACCATTCCTACAGCAACTATCCAACGACAGTCACTATTTTTGAAATCGTTGATCACCCGCTGTGCATCTGGCGTTCTGGTGGTTACAATCTGGAAGCTTTCTCCCTTACTCTTCAATGCCGAAGCGACTTGGTGAGCGTGTTCAATGTTCGTGGCCACCACCAAGCCAGCTGCATCCGGTTTGAGCTTACGGACGCTATCAAGCTTCTCACTTCCCAGGTTGAGCAACTGGTTGAGCGCGTCCTCATGACAAAGTAGGTCCTCGTATGAAACTGGAGACTCACGCAACAGCTTAGCGATGCTAGGAAACAGTCTGACGGTACTGCCATTATCAACATCTTCCGTGAGCCTTAACATCTGATTATCCAACAGAACGATGCGAGGAGATCGGCAAACACCATCGGTAATGGCTTCTTTCAGCCCATAGCGATAATCGCAGATCAGTCGCCCTTCAGGGTTAGAGTACCGAGCCAGAGCGATGCCCCTGTCATCAGAGCGCCATGGCGTACCAGATAGAGCCAAGGTGAACGCTGCACGATCTTGCATTCTCTGGAGAATCTGTTGCCCCCAAGCATTGCTCAACAGCGGGTCGTAACCAGAGCAGTGATGAATCTCATCGAATACTGCAAAAACGCGGTAGTCATCGAAAAGCTTCCAGAAGGCTTCGTCTTGATACTCCATCGCTTGATAGGTGCTGGCAGCTCCGACGGCACCAATTAGGCCATCCAGACGTTTACCAAGCACAGCAGAGAATGTTGACCGAAAACCATCCACGACTTGACATGACGGTGCGAAACATAGCACCAGATCAATCTTGCCTTGCTCTAACAGGCACCGGGCCAACTCTGCCGCCATACGCGTCTTCCCCGCGCCCGGTGTTGCCTGACAGAAGAAATGCGGTGTAGTGATGTAGTGCTCTAGCGCAGTTTCAATGCATTTGCTCTGCCACTTTCTCGGCGATGCTCTCATCGTGTCGACATCACCGTCTTCAGTGTCTTTTCGACAGCTCGAAGATGACCCAGCAGACGAGAGCTTCGGTCCCGGGCTTCGAGATATTCACCCTCCACTTGGTCTTTGAGATGCGGCATTTCGTCGAGGAGCTGCTTATAACGCTCTGCCTCTCCCATCGACGAAAGGAAGTCGAGCCGAATCTCTTTGAGTATGGATTCCAGGTGCTCAGTCACGACTGCCACAGACCGCTCTGGGCCAATGCTCTGAGGGCTGTCTTGCAGCTGTTTGTTCAGAGACTTAACGCTGTTTTCATATCCGTAATCCATGAGTTCGATCTGCACGTTCGCTGGAAGGGATTGCAAGTGGTAGATCTGACCTCTTTTTTTACGTTTTTCGTCCTGAATGACCCACCCGATACGCAGCATGCGCCGGATCTGCTCATACACATATCTGCGCAGGTCACTGCTACTGAAGGTCATGCCCTCCAAGTGTTTAGCGTACGCATCGCGCAAATCCTGGGTCGTAAACTGGCTATGGTTCCCCTGCTGAAACAGGTCGTAGAGCCGCCTGTCGACGATGAATGAATCCGATTTCATACAGGCACCTGGAAGGGAAAATCGCGGAACAACCAAAATACGGATTATAATCCGTGGTTGATCTATCCGCAAACGCAGGATAGTGCCGCCTCAGTGGGAACCGAGGCGGTTATGCATAAGCTTGCAAAGGCATTGGGCGAAAAGATACGGGTAAAAAGGAAGGCCAAAGGACTCTCTCAAGATGCCTTGGCACTTTCCTGCAAAGTCGATCGAAGCTACATGGGGCGCATTGAGCGTGGTGAGGTGAATATCACTGTGGAGAAGCTGTACCGTATAGCAAACACATTGGAATGTGAGCCAAAGAGCCTCCTTCCGGAAACGCTTCATCTTCACGAGTTAGCTTCCGATTTTCCGGACTAGTAAACGATCCGCATTGAGCCAACTGGCTCCATAGCGATCTCAGTTTGAGATTTCGCACCCCACCCTTCATTTCTTCTGCGTTCACCGTCTCGCTGGCTGCGCAGGTGGCCCACCTCGTGAAATATGGCGAAGCAGATCACTATCGGGGGCTAACCAAACCCACAGGACCGATTTAAGACACGGCTCGTGTCTGAGGCAGTTGCACTGAAAAGCTAAGCTGCCACTCTGCCTTGAAGATAAAATAGGATTTGGGGCGTGGCTGTCGGCAAGACTTGCCTCCCCTCATACAATTTTGAATTGCTAGATACTATGGGAAAAAAGGGCGAAACATGGAGGCGACCCATACTTGCGAAATCTATGCACGACAAGATTTACCGTACCTATCGAGACCGGCTGAGAGCGCTCATCGATATACCCACGGCGCTTCAGACCAGTACATCCACAAGACAATAGCGACTGGTTTCTCGCCGTTTAGCGTCAAGCGAATTTGCGACCACGGCAAAATAAGCAGCCGACAGCGCAACCAGATAATTCCACTTAAGACACTAACAGGAAGGCGTCGCGTGGCCAGCGCCTGACGGCCGGTGAGAGCAACCGCCTGTTTCGACATGCGCATATTCTGGCCATGGGCGAGGCGCTCTTCGGAGAATACGAGAAAGTCACCGGTTGGCTCTCGAAGCCTAAAGAGCGCTGTTCAGGGAAAAGCCCGATTACGATGCTTTCTACCGTCGAGGGCACCCACCAGGTTAAGAAGATGCTTGTTCGATTGCAGAAGGTTTAGCATTTTAATTCCTCGGCATATGGCGCTTTAGCCGCGTTACTTAACACCTCCTTTCGGTAGATCGAATTGGTTCGTCGTATTGCGATATTTGCTCGGGCCCGCTATTCAAGCACAACGTGTCAATCTCACGACATATGGGCGCACAACAAACCCGAAAGGGTCTGCGACAAAAAATTTTGGACTCACAGCGTGGTGAAACTCAGCTGAATCAAAAGATCTCGATCCCCATTCCAGCTCGCCAAACCGTCCATAAAAGGACTTGGGAGCTTATATCCTGATCCTAAAACAGCTATCTGGATTTCTGGCAATTTGGCACATAATTTCCCAGTCAGCTGATACCACCATCCACACGCACAAGACTTCCTGTAACAAAGCTACTGAAAGGGCTGGCCAAGTAAAGCGCGGCCGTCACAACTTCATGCGGCTGACCTGGTCGCCCCAATGCATTGTCGAACTTTTCGCGCGCTTCGACGGGCCAAGCCTTTGCCACATCAGTCAAGAATGGTCCGGCGGATAAGGTATTGAACCTGACCTTTGGCCCATATTCCTTTGCCAAGGATTCGGTCATTGCATTGAGAGCCGCTTTGGCTCCGCAATAAGGCACCACTGCCGGCAAAGGCCGTAGTGCACCTGTGCTGCTTACGTTAATGACAACCCCGCCATCACCGCCAGACATACGAGACGCCACCAGCGCGCTTAAACGAAAAGGGCCTTTGAAGTTGACCTCCACCACCTTGTCGAACAAGGCTTCGCCAGTTTCGTGGGAGGCCGGCGCCAGAGGAGACATTCCGGCGTTGTTGACCAGGATGTCGATGCGACCAAACTCGGCATATGCCTTTTCGACCAATGCATCGATTTCCGCCCACTTACCCATATGACAAGCAAGAGGCAACGCTCTCCGACCCAGCGAGGTGATCTCGGCGGCGACCTCTTGGCACGCCTCAAACTTGCGACTGACAATAATCACATCAGCACCCTGAAGGGCATAAGCCAGAGCGATTTCTCTACCCAGGCCCCGGCTGCCTCCGGTCACAAGTGCGACTTTTCCGGAGAGGTCAAAATAGTCGATCTTGTCCACCATGCTCACCCCAGGTAGTCCCTGAATTTATCCAACGCCGCCGCTCGGCGCGATACCAGATGCTCGGTTGGAAACAGTCCCGGCGCCGGTTGGTAACGTTTGAGCAGGTTTTTAGCGACGGTCACCTTATGAACTTCAGTCGGGCCATCGACCAACCCCATGCAAGCGGCATAGGTCCACATTTGACCCAGGGCCATTTCATCCGACACACCGAGCGAACCATGGACCTGCATGGTGCGCTGGACGATGTCGTGGTAGATCTTCGGCGCAGCCGCTTTGATCGCGGCGATGTACATCTGATTGGCCTTGTAGTCGTGGCCGTTATCGATCCTCCATGCAGTCTCCAGAACCAGCAAACGGTATTGCTGAAGCTCGCTAAAGGAGTCGGCGAGGTAGTGCTGGACGATCTGCTTGTTGGCCAGCGGCTCACCTTTGGTGACTCGCGACAGTGCACGTTCGGCCATCATGTCGAGAGCCTTCTGGCACTGACCAACCGTACGCATAGCATGGTGAACCCGACCGCCACCAAGGCGCGCCTGTGCCACCGCGAAACCTTTGCCGACTTCACCAAGCAAGGCATCCGCTGGAACCCGCACGTTTTCGTAGCGGATATAGGCGTGAGCACCCTCCCCTGGATTTTCACCATATACACCTGGGTTACGCAGGATGTTGACACCTGGAGTGTTGGTCGGTACCAACAGCATCGACGTACCGGCATACACCGGTACGGCCGGGTCAGTCACGCACATCACGATCAAAAAAGCCGCATAACGGGCATTGGAGGAGAACCATTTCTCCCCGTTGATCACCCACTCATCGCCTTCACGTACCGCTGTGGTGGCGAACACGGAAGGGTCAGCACCACCCTGCGGCTCGGTCATCGAATAACAAGACACGATGTTTCCATCGAGCAATGGCTGCAGGTACGTGGCCTTTTGTTGCTCGGTACCAAACATGGCCAGGATCTCGGCATTGCCGGTATCCGGTGCGGCCGTCCCGAATACGGTAGGCGCCCAACTGGAACGACCGAGAATTTCATTCATCAGTGCCAGTTTGATCTGCCCGTAGCCCTGACCACCCAGCTCCGCCCCCAGATGACAGGCCCACAGTTCCTGTCTGCGCACTTCATCGCTGAGCGGTTTGATGATCGCTCGAGCAACGTGATTGCTGGTGTCGTACGGTGCGCTCATATCTGGCCAGAGCGTATCCAGCGGCTCTATCTCTTCTTTGACGAAACGACTCATCCAATCGAGCTTTTCTTGAAACGCCGGTTCAGTACTGAAGTCCCACATGGTTATCGACCTTCGCTGGTTGATCAGGAAACAAGAGTGGCGAAACGCAAACCGCGCTGAACCATGGCCGGGACGTCATGTTCCATCCGGGCATGGACCTCGTGGGTGGACTTGCCGGCTACATAGCGGGCGTATGCGCCCTCCATAATGATTGCCAGTTTGAACATCGACAGCGCCATGTAGTAATTCAACCGGGAAATATCCAGACTGGTTTTATCCGCGTAGCGCCGCGCAAGTTCCTGCCGGGTGGGCATCCATTGCCAGTCGATGTAGTTGGCATAGGTCGCCTCTTCATCTGCCTCCTGCCATCCGGCAAGCATCCAGCCCAAGTCGAGAAGTGGGTCGCCGATAGTCGCCATCTCCCAGTCGACAATGGCACTGAGCTTGACCGGCTCACTCGCGTCATACATGACATTGATGAACTGGTAATCACCATGAATCAGTGCCGAACGCTGCATTGCCGGGGTATTCGCTGCGAGCCACTGCCCTAGTTGTTCAAGCCCTGGGAGATCACGAACCTTGTAGCGCTCAAGCTGCGCATTCCAACGTGAGACCTGGCGCTCGAGAAATTGCTCGGGCTTGCCGAAACCGTCCAGGCCGATGGCCTGCCAGTCGGTGTTTGCCAACTCTGCTAAGGCATCGACCAGCTCGAACGCCATTTGCCGAGAGGCCTCGGGGTTGCCTTCTATGCCGTCGGGCAAAGGCGATTTACCGGTAAAACCGGCATGCCATTCGAGCAATGCGAACGGCGCTCCAATGACCTCGGAATCTTCGCAAGCCGCCACCAGCCTGGTGTGCGGAATCTCTGTGCCGGCAATGGCACGCAGCAGTTTCATCTCGCGCAGGATGTTGTTGGAGCTCGCGTCATTGGCTACCAAAGGCGGTCGACGGAGCGCGAACTGGCGATCGTTGACGTCGACTTTGTAGATCAGATTGCTCGCACCGCCCTGTACTGCGCTCACGCTCAAGGACTGGACGGGGCCCACTTCAGTTTCCAGCCAATCGCGTAAACGGGCCAGGTCCGGCAAAGGTGTTGTTTCGAGGGTCATTTCGGAACTCCTTTATTTGCGGCAATGATTTAGCAGATCAAACAATATCACTAGTCATAATGATGTATATGATTTAACCAGCTGTCAATCTGCGTAAGTGATTTTCAAACGCCCGGTTTCACGTGAATCCGATGGTCATCCCTCTTGCTCTATTATATGTATGATTATAATCTTTAAGACTCATGTGGCAGTTCGCCGCCGCACAGACCTTGAGGGATCCTTGACGTGAATGACGCCATTATCTACGACCACGTACGCAGCCCACGCGGCAAGGGCCGCCCGGATGGCGCACTGCATGAAGTGAGTGCCACCGCGCTGGCAGCCCAGACCTTGAGCGCTTTGCGCGATCGCAACCAACTCGATACGAGCCTGGTCGACGATGTATTACTGGGTTGCGTCATGGCGGCCGGTGAGCAAGGCGGCAATATTGCCCGGGTCGCGGCCCTGGCCGCCGACTACGACCAGAGCGTGCCGGGCCTGCAGCTCAATCGCTACTGCGCCTCTGGCCTTGAAGCGGTCAACCTCGCAGCCTCGACGCTGCGCGCTGGTGAAGCGCAGGCCATCGTTGCCGGTGGTGTCGAGAGTATGTCGAGGGTTCCTCTCGGCTCTGATGGAGGCGCCGTCTATACCGATCCCCAAGTAATCTGGAAAACCTGGTACATCCCCCAGGGTATTGGTGCCGATCTGATTGCGGAACAGGACGGATACAGTCGAGCAGACGTCGACGCGTTTGCCCTGCGTAGTCAGCAACGAGCGGCATTAGCCGAAGTGGAAGGTCGATTCAAGCGATCGCAATTCGTCGTCACCGATTTGCTCGGCCAGCCCCTCCTCGAGCGAGATGAAGCCATTCGCCATGGCGCGAGCCTGGAAGACCTAGCTCGACTCAAACCTGCTTTCGAGGCTACCGGCAGCCAGAATGGCTTTGACGCCGTGATGCTGCAGCGCTATCCGGATATCGAAGCGATCCATCACGTCCACACCGCGGGTAACTCCAGCACCATTGTCGACGGTGCAGCGGCCATTCTGCTTGGCAATGCCGAGTTCGGCCGCAAAACAGGTCTGCGCCCCCGCGCCCGTATTCGCAGTTACACCTCGATCGGTTCAGAGCCGGCCATCATGCTCACCGGCCCTGCGGCCTGTACCGAAAAATTGCTGGCCCGAACCGGGATGACCATCGCCGACATCGACTTGTTTGAAGTCAATGAAGCCTTCGCTTCGGTAGTGATGCGTTACATACGCCATTTCAACCTCAATCCCGAACGCGTCAACGTCAATGGCGGCTCAATCGCCATGGGCCACCCACTCGGCGCAACCGGCGCGATGCTTGTTGGCATCGTGCTCGATGAACTGGAGCGCCGTGACCTGAACACTGCCCTCGTCACTTTGTGTGCCGCAGCGGGGATGGCCACTGCCACCCTGATCGAGCGGATCTGAGCATGGAATCGAACGCTATGAACACCTTGAAACTAGACCTGGGCGCCGATGGCGTGGCCATCATTACCATCAACCTGCCGGATCGCCCGGTGAATGTATTTACACCCACATTCGTCAGCGATCTGCAGGCAGCGGTCGAAGAAGTCCTGTCGAACGTAGCTATCCGCGGTGCAGTCCTGACCTCGGGCAAATCCGGATTTATCGCGGGGGCCGATCTTAAGGATCTGGTCGATGCTTTCGATCAAGGCATCGATGCGGTGCAAGCCTCGCACCGCTTCGATCGCGAAAACGCGGTGATGCGTCGCATCGAAACTGGCGGCAAGCCCTTCGTCGCGGCGCTAAATGGCCTGGCGTTGGGCGGTGGTCTCGAGCTGGCGTTGGCGTGCCATCGACGTTTGTTGGTCGATGACCCGAAAGCCATCGTCGGCCTGCCCGAAGTGACCGTCGGCTTGCTACCTGCCGGAGGTGGCACCCAACGCCTGCCGCGTTTGATCGGTATAGAAAAGGCCTTGCCTCTGTTGATGGAAGGCAACACCTTGAAGCCTGTGCAGGCCTTGCAGTGGGGGATCGTCGATGAACTGGCCGACGCTACCGGTTTGCTAGAACGAGCGCGTCGCTGGGTGCTGGACAACCCGCAGGTAACTCAGCCATGGGACGTAAAAGGCTATCGGATTCCCGATGGTGCGGGCTGTCTGGCACCGCACGCCACCCGTTCCTTCCAATTCGGCACCACGCTGGCCAAAGCCGTCGGCGCGCAGAACTACCCTGCACGCCTGGCCATTCTTTCGGCGGTGTTTGAAGGCACTCAACTTCCCATGGACAAGGCTCTGGCAGTCGAAGCCAAGTACTTCGGCACGTTGCTGGCCAATCCAGTCGCGCGCAACTTGATGCGTACGATGTTCATCAACAAGGGCGCCGCCGACAAACTTGTCCGCCGACCAGCCGCGCCGGCTAAAAGCGCTGTGCGCAAACTCGGCGTAGTGGGTGCCGGAATGATGGGCGCCGGCATCGCTTACGTCGGTGCCGCTGCTGGCGTAAAGGTCATGCTCCTCGATAGCAACGCTGACGCCGCGGCCCGGGGCAAGGACTACTCCCGGCGCATCCTCGACAAAGCCGTCGATCGCGGCACCCAGACTCGGGACAAGGCCGATGCGATTCTCGCACTGATCGAGCCTTGCGCTGACTACGCGGCCTTCGACGGCTGTGATCTGGTCATCGAAGCCGTTTTCGAGAACCGTGACGTAAAAGCCTCCGTCATCGGCAAAACCGAAGCCGAGCTCTCACCCGATGCAATATTTGCGAGCAACACCTCAACGCTGCCAATCACTGGGCTGGCCGAGTATTCAGAGCGCCCAGATCATTTCATCGGCTTGCACTTCTTTTCGCCGGTAGAGCGTATGCCCCTGGTGGAAGTGATTGTCGGTAAGAAGACTAGTGAGCAAACCATTGCCCGCGCCCTGGACTTTGTCGGCCAACTGCGCAAAACCCCGATCCTGGTCAATGACAGCCCAGGCTTCTACACCAGCCGCATCTTCAGCACTTACACCGATGAAGGCATGGCGATGCTGGCCGAAGGCGTCAACCCGGCCCTGATCGAAAACGCCGCGCGTCTGGCCAGTGCGGCCACGAGCCCTCTGGCTGTGACCGATGAAGTCTCGCTGGATCTGCAGAAAAGCGTCATCGACCAGGCTCACAGAGATGGATTGGCGGAGAAGTTTCTGCGCCTGCATGCCAGGCCAGTCGTCGAGTTGATGAATTTCCTGGGCCGCCTGGGCCGCAAGAGTGGCGGTGGTTTTTATGAATTCCCACAGGGTGGCAAGAAGCATCTTTGGCCGGGGCTTGCCGAGCACTTCCCACGTGCCGCGCTACAACTGGATGTCGAGACTGTCAAGGACCGTCTGCTCTATATCCAGGCGCTGGAAACCGCGCGCTGTGTCGAGGAAGGGGTGCTGAACTATGCCGCCGATGCCGATCTGGGCAGCATCCTCGGGCTGGGTTTCCCCTCCTGGACCGGTGGCACGCTCTCATTGATCGATACCTTGGGTGCCCAAGCTTTCGTTGTTCGTTGCGATGAGTTGGCCAATGCCTTCGGCGAACGTTTCCGGCCTTCGGCCTGGCTACGTGCCCGTGCCGAGCGCGGTGAGCGCTTCCACCCACGTAACGACGCGGCCTGAGAGGACAGTACATGCTCCAGAATCGACTGATCTTTGACAGCGACCATGAATTGTTTCGCGACCAAGTCCGCAAATTTGTGCAAAAGGAGATCGGCCCCCACGTCGATCATTGGCGTGAGGCCGGGCGTTGCGACCGGGAAATTTTTCGCAAGGCCGGTGCCCAGGGTTTGCTGCTGATGTGGGCCGATGAAGCTTATGGTGGTTCCGGCGTCGATGATCTGCGCTACGAGCAGATCGTCTACGAAGAAGTGATTCGCCACGGCGATATAGGCGTGTTCTTCACCCTGCACTCACGCATTGTCGGCCCCTACTTGCAACGCTTCGGCACGGAGGAGCAGCGCCAACGCTATCTGCCGGGCTGCATCAGTGGGGAGACCATTCTCGCCGTCGCCATGACCGAACCTGACGCCGGGTCGGACTTGGCAGGCATGAAAGCGCGCGTGGAGGACTGTGGCGATCACTGGCTGCTTAATGGCTCCAAGATGTACATCTCCAACGGACTCAATGCCGACTTGATGGTGGTCGCAGCTCGGACCGGCAGCGAACGCTATGCAATCGGTCTGTTTCTGGTGGAAGCGGATTGGCCGGGCATAAGTCGTACGCCGTTGGCGAAGATGGGCCTCGATGCCCAAGACACCGTGATTGTGTTCTTCGACGATGTGCGCATTCCGAAGACCAATGGTCTTGGCGATCCGCAGAAAGGCTTTACGTACCTCGCCGAAGGTCTGGCCGAAGAGCGTTTGCTTTCAGCCTGCCAGTCAATAGCTCATGCCCAGGTCGCCTTCGACCTGACCCTGGACTATGTCAAAGATCGCAGAGCCTTCGGCCGTCCAGTCGGCACCTTCCAAAACAGCCGGTTCAAGCTGGCGGAGCTACGCGCCCTGCTTGATTGCCAGCAGACGTGGATCGACCAATTGGTGCTGCAACACAACGCCGGTCGGCTAAGTGCCGAAGCCGCCGCCTCCGCAAAGCTGCTGACCTCGGAACTCGAAGGCCGCGTCATGGATGACTGCGTACAGCTCCATGGCAGTGCTGGCTACATGGAGGAGTACCGAATTTCCCGCATGTACCGAGATGCGCGGGTGTCGCGAATCTTCGCCGGCACCAGCGAAATCATGAAAGAAATCATTGGCCGGGCCCTCGGCCTGGATGAACGCAAAGTCAAGTGAACGAGGCAGTCACCATGAAGACACGTATTACCGAAATGCTTGGCATCCGTTATCCGATCATCCAGGGCGGTATGCAGTGGGTAGGCCGTGCTGAGCTTGCATCGGCGGTATCCAATGCCGGCGGCCTGGGCATGCTGACAGGTCTTACACAACCAACACCGGAAGCCTTGGCCAAGGAAATCCGCTGTTGCCAGGAAATGACCGATAGCCCGTTCGGGGTCAACATGACCATCTTCCCGACCATTAGCCCTCCTCCTTACGACGAGTACATCGATGCAATCATCGCCAGTGGCGTGACTGTCGTCGAAACTGCGGGAAACAAAGCAGTCGATTACATGCCGAAGCTGAAAGCTGCCGGCATTCGCATCATCCATAAATGCGTTGCGGTAAGACACGCCTTGAGCGCCGAGAAACTTGGCGTGGATGCCATCAGCATCGACGGTTTTGAGTGTGCTGGACATCCTGGGGAAGAAGATATTCCTGGCTTGGTGCTGATCCCGGCCGCCGCAAAAGTGCTGAGCATTCCGGTGATCGCCTCGGGCGGCATTGGTGACGGTCGAGGTATGGCCGCCGCCCTCGCTTTGGGTGCCGAAGGGATCAACATGGGTACCCGCTTTTGCCTGACCCAGGAAGCGCCGATTCACGAAAACATCAAGGCTGCGCTGCTTAAGGGCACCGAGCGCGATACCAACCTGATCTTCCGCAGCATGAAAAACAGCGCCCGGGTATTCAAGAATGCGATCTCCGATGAAGTCGTTGCGACCGAACGTCGTCCTGGCGGCTGCGCCTTTGAAGATATCCGCCCATTGGTGGCCGGTTCTCGCGGTCGTGCGGCGCTGGAAGCTGGTGAAATCAACGAAGGGATCATCACTGCGGGCATGGTCATTGGCTTGATCGACGACTTGCCAACCTGTGAAGAACTGCTTGAGCGCATGGTTCGCGAATGTCGCGAGCGTCTGGCATTTGCCACGCGGCTGGCCAACGCCTGAATCAGCTCAGCCTTAACAAAACAGACAAGAAAGCAGGTTTTCGCATGTATCAAGGTCAAACGCTGCACCTGACCCGCCTCGACAATCAACTGGTCGAACTGTGCTTCGACCGCAAGGGCGAGGCCGTCAACAAATTCGATGCCCTGACAGTCGAAGAGCTGCGCATCGCCTGCAATACAATACGCGATACCGGTGACGTCCTTGGCCTGGTTTTGACCAGCGCCAAGGACAGCTTCATCGTGGGTGCCGACATCTTCGAATTCACTCAACTGTTTGCACGGACCGAAAGCGAACTCGCAGCCTACAATCTGGCCCAAAATCAGGTGTTCAACGAGCTGGCGCAGCTACCGCTACCGACGGTTTCGGCTATCAACGGCTTGGCGTTGGGGGGCGGTTTCGAAGTTACCCTTGCCACCGATTACAGAGTGTTAGGCAGCACCGCAAAAGTAGGTTTGCCAGAAGTCGGCCTGGGCATTATTCCCGGGCTAGGTGGTACCGCCAGGTTGCCACGCTTAATCGGCGCAGCCTCCAGTATTGACTGGATTACGTCTGGCAAACCGCAGACGTCAGCTTTGGCCAAAAAATTGGGTGCGGTCGACGAGGTGGTCGATGATTGGGCCGTAGGCGAACGCGCATTGTCCGTGTTGGCCGAGGCCGTCAATGGCCAGCGCGATTGGCAAAAACGGCGACGCCAGCGTAGCCAACACTTTGCGCTAGACGCGGAACAAAGCGCTAATGCCAAGGCCGCCATGATTGCCCGTAACCCGTTGGTACCTGCGCCGTTGTTAGCCATAGAGCTACTCGAACGCAGCGCCGGATTGTCCCTGGCTGAAGCATTGACCGAAGAAAACCGCACCTTCGCGCAGGTCGCCCAGACCCAGGCCGCTCAGGCACTGGTACAACTGTTCATCAACGATCAGTACTTGCGTAAGAAAACCCGGGAGTACGCCAAGGCTTCGCGCAAGCTGTCCCGTGCCGCCGTATTGGGCGCGGGCATCATGGGAGGCGGTATCGCCTATACCAGCGCTGCCAGCGGTGTATTGACGATCATGAAAGACATCGCTCAGCCTTCGCTGGATCTGGGAATGGCCGAAGCCGGCAAACTGCTGGACAAGCAAGTCAGCAATAACCGCATGACGCAGTTCCAGGCGGAACGGGTGCTGGAGTCGATTACACCGACGCTGGACTATCAAGGCATGGACAAAATCGACGTACTGGTTGAGGCCGTAGTGGAAAACCTCGCCGTGAAAAAAACGGTATTGGCCGAAGTCGAAACCCAGGTTGCCTCTACCACTGTACTGGCGTCCAACACCTCATCGTTGTCCATCACTGAACTCGCAAGTGCACTGCAACGTCCTGAAAACTTCGTTGGCATGCACTTCTTCAATCCAGTGCCAGTCATGCCGCTGGTCGAAGTAATCTGTGGCCCGCACACCAGCCAACAATCGGCTGCAACGGTTGCCAGCTATGCGGCGACGCTGGGTAAAACGCCGATCGTAGTCAAAGATTGCCCAGGTTTTCTGGTCAATCGCATTTTGACCGCCAACGTCCTCGCCTTTTTACGACTGATTCATGATGGCGCAGACTACCAAGCCGTCGACCAGGCCATGGAAGCCTTTGGTTGGCCAATGGGGCCGGCGTACTTGCAGGATGTGATCGGCATGGACACTTCGCGCCATGTGATCGATTGCATCAGTCAGGGTTATGGCGATCGCATGCTGCCGGGCTTTACCCATGCTGTCGAACTCATGGTCGCCGACAAGCGCATGGGCCAGAAGAACGGATTGGGCTTCTACCGTTACGACCGAGATATCAAGGGCCGGCTGGTGAAATCGGTTGATCCGCGCACGCAGATTTTATTGACCCGTGTGCAGCCACAAGGACGTTGTGAATTCAGCTCCGAAGAAATCGTCGAGCGCATCATGCTGCCAACGCTGATTGAAGCAGCCCGGGCACTCGAAGAAGGCATCTGCGAAAGCGCCATTGAAATCGACATGGCACTGATCCTCGGCGTTGGTTTCCCAAAGCCAGTGGGTGGAGCCCTCAAGTATGCAGATTGGGTCGGATTGCCGGCTCTTGTTGAGCGTTGCGACCACTACGCAAATCTCGGAGGTCTATATCACGTCCCTCCTCGTATGCGCGAGATGGCGGCGGACAATCTGAAGTTCTACTCATGAGTTCATTCTTGAAGCTGCTCTCGGAGCACAGCGCGTGAAGGTACTTGTCGCCGACCTATTCCCGGCCGTGCCGCAGCTATTAATCGAACTGGACACTGCCGGCGCGTGAGTGCCTCTCTCCATCATTTGAAGTGGAAGTAATCATGGACTTCACCCTGTCACCCGAACTGCTTGACTTGCAAAACCGTACGCGTGCCTTTATCGCCGAGCACATTATCCCGCTCGAAAAAGATCCTCGCTGCACGGCGCATGGCCCGACTGAAGACCTGCGCAGGGAAATGATCTCGCTGGCACGCAAGGCCGGGCTGCTGTCCTCGCACATGCCCAGCGAGTTGGGCGGGCTGGGTCTGAATCATCGAGCGAAGGCGATTCTCTTCGAAGAGGCGGGTTATTCGCCCCTGGGGCCTGTAGCACTGAACATTGCTGCGCCCGACGAGGGCAACATGCACATGATGGAAGTCATCGCGACGCCTGACCAGAAGCAGCGTTGGCTCAAGCCCCTCGCCTTGGGCGAAATTCGCTCGTGCTTCTGCATGACCGAACCTTCCCCTGGTTCGGGATCGGACCCAGGCATGCTCGCCACCACTGCTGTACTCGACGGTGACGATTATCTGATCACCGGTGAAAAATGGTTCATCACCGGGGCCGAAGGGGCGAGTTTCGCCATCATCATGGCCAAGCTAGAGGATGGCCGCGCGACCATGTTCCTCGCCGACATGGACCGTCCGGGCATTCAGATCGTACGTGCAATGGATGCTCTTGACTCATGCTTCCCCGGGGGACATGCCGTGGTGCGTTTCGACAAGCTCCGGGTACCTGCCAGTGACGTACTAGGTGAGCCTGGTGAGGGGCTCAAATATGCTCAGGTGCGCTTGTCCCCAGCTCGCTTGACCCACTGTATGCGCTGGCTCGGCGCGGCGCGTCGTGCCCATGACGTGGCGACCCGCTACGCGGCCCAACGCCAGGCTTTCGGCAAATGGCTCGGCGAGCATGAAGGCGTCGGCTTCAAGCTGGCTGACAACGAAATGGACCTGCACATCACTCGTCTTGCCGTCTGGCACTGTGCTTGGGTTTTGGACCAGGGCAATCTCGGGCGGCACGCCTCCAGTATCGCCAAGGTGATTTCATCCGAAGCGATCTGGCGCGTGGTCGACCGCAGCGTGCAGGTTCTGGGTGGCCAGGGCGTCACCCACGAATCGATCGTCGCGCGGATTTTTGCCGATGTGCGGGCTTTCCGCATCTATGACGGCCCATCGGAAGTACATCGCTGGAGCATCGCGAAGAACATTCTGCGTCCACACACTCAGGCTCGCTGAGCGCGCCCCACTCGATCAAGGAGTTTTCCGTGAAACAAGCCTATATCGTCGATGCGCTGCGCACGCCCACCGGCAAACGAGCCGGCAGCCTGTCCCAGGCACACCCCATGGACATGGGTGCTCATGTAATAAAGGCGTTGGTGGAACACAACACGATTCCTGCCGAGAACTATGACGACGTCATCTTCGGCACCATCGATGCCATTGGCCCAAATGCCGGTAACCTGGCGCGCTTTTGCTGGCTGGGTGCCGGCCTGCCCGATAGCGTGCCCGGCGTGACCATCGACCGCCAGTGTGGCTCGTCACAGCAAGCCGTGCATTTTGCTGCCCAGGCGGTCATGAGTGGAACGCAGGACGTGGTGATTGCTGGCGGCGTGCAAAATATGAGTCAGATTCCGATCAATACCGCGTTGTACATTGCCAAAGACCTCGGCTTTAGCGATCCCTGGACCACAGCGCAAACCTACCGCGCCCGCTACGGCACGCAACAGCTCGCGCAATTCGAAGCCGCCGAGCGCATTGCGCGCCATTGGGGCTTCACTCGCCAAGACATGGAAGCCTATGCCCTGAGTTCTCACGAACGCGCTCTGGCGGCCATTGAGCAAGGGCGTTTCGACCATGAGATCGTGCCCTACGGCGATCTGCGTATGGATGAAACAGCCCGGCGTAGCAGCCTGGAGAAAATGGCCACGCTGCAGACCCTTTTGCCAGACGGCCAACTGACCGCGGCTACCAGCAGCCAGATGTCCGACGCCGCCAGTGCCGTGTTGGTCTGCTCCGAAGAAGCGGTCAAACGTTATGGCCTGAAACCACGGGCACGCATTGTCCATATGAGCGTGCTTGGCGATGATCCGGTGTGGATGCTCACCGCCCCTATCGCTGCGACTCGCCGAGCCCTGGAAAAATCCGGCCTGCGCATGGCAGATATTGACCTTGTGGAGATCAACGAAGCCTTCGCTAGCGTCGCTATGGCCTGGCTTCAGGAAATGGATTACCCGAGCGAACGGACCAACGTCAACGGTGGCGCCATTGCCCTGGGTCACCCTATCGGCGCAACCGGCACCAAACTGATGACCACCCTGCTCCATGAACTGGAGCGCAGCGGAGGTCGCTATGGCTTGCAGACCATGTGCGAAGGCGGTGGATTGGCCAACGTGACCATCATCGAGCGGCTTTGAGCCCATCGTCCCAAGGAGTTGCATGATGAATACAGCCGTCACTGTCACCCACCACGATACTGTCGCCCTGGTAAGCCTGAATCTGCCGGAAAAGCGCAACAGCCTGGTTCCTGAGCTCTATCGCCGCTTGGCCGACGAGCTTGAGAACCTGCAAGATAATGAGCAAGTCCGGGTAATCGTACTTAGCGGTGGTCAGCATTTTTGCGCGGGGGGGCCACTGGATGGCCTTGATACCCGGCCGATGGTTATGCGCAAGGATATGCGCTGCGGCCATCGGGTGATCCGTGCCATCGTAAATGGCCGGGTGCCCGTGATCGCCGCCGTGCAAGGCGCTGCATTCGGTGCCGGGCTGTCATTGGCGGCAGCCTGCGACTTCGTCGTGGCCGATGCCGACAGCCGCTTTGGTGCAGTGTTCGGTAAAGTGGGGGTTATGCCAGACTGGGGCGCGCTGTGGACCCTGCCCCAGCGTATCGGCCTTCCTCGAACTCGCCAACTGGTCATGTTCCAGCAGATTCTTGGCGGCGAAGAAGCGGCACAACTCGGCCTCGTCGACTTTCTGGCTGAGCCTGGCCAGGTTTTGGAGACCGCGCTCCAACGCGCTCAACAGTTGGCCAGCAGCGCACCTGGACCGCTTTCAGCGACCAAGTCTTTACTGGGGCGACACCCTTTGAGCCTGGAAACCCTGCTTGATTGGGAGGCCGATACCCAAGCGCTACTGATCGGTTCCGAAGATTTCGCCGAGGGCCGCGAAGCGTTTTTCAAGAAGCGTGCAGGAGTTTTCCGTGGGCTCTGATACCGCCATGCAACACTTGGCCACAGCCTCCGCAACTTGGGATGGCATAGATATCGCGCCCCTGCTTGACGTTTTGGAAGTGGGCCCGGACCACTTCACCTGCAACTGCTTTCACTCCAATCAGAATGCTGCGATCTACGGCGGGCAAACGCTCGGTCTGGCAGTCGCGGCTGCGATCGCCACCGTTGAAGCGCATTTGCATCCTCATGTACTTCAAGTCAGCTTTCTGGCTGCTGGCGATGTCAATGCCCCGCTGTCGATTGAAGTCGAACGCATCCAGCAAACCCGGCGCTTTGCCGCGCGACTAGTTCGATTGGTGCAACACGGACGTTCCATTGCCATCGCCACGCTGTCCTTCCATACCGGTGAAAGCGGCATGGAGCACCAACAGGACTGTGATCCCGTGCCCGATCCGGAAAGCTTGATGGGACTAGCGCAAGTTCGCGAAGCGTTCCATCAACGACTTAATCCCATCGAGCGGGTGTTCATCGGTAAAACCCGTTCAGTGGATATCCGCCCGACGGACCCGGAACAGTTTGTCCTCGGCCGAGACGATCAAGCCAAGATCAGCTACTGGATGCGCCCCACTCAGTCCCCAAATCTACCAGCACGCTTGCAACCGGCAGTGCTCGCTTATCTAAGTGACTTCTGGTTCGGCATCACAGCACTGATGCCTCACCGCGAACACAAGCTGGGGGATGACCTGTTTGTTTCCAGCCTCAATCACACGATCTGGTTCCACCAGCAGGATGTGCAAGCGGATGAGTGGTTGCTGGTCTCCGCCCACAGTCCTTCGACCAGTCTGGGGCGCGGTTTGACCTTGGGTCATGTGCATGATCAGAAAGGAAGATTGGTGGCGACGTTAGGACAGGAAGGCCTGTATCGATTGCGTTGAATCGTGCAAATGAAAAGATGGGCATGGGTGTTCCTTTGAACTTTCATGACAAGCGACTATTACAACCTTTGAGTAGTTGACCCGCTTCCGCCTCCACTGAAGAAATGGCACGCCATGACGTAGTCTCGGAGGAGAAGTTAGCGTTAGGTCGAACGCTTCACGACCGGCTGTTAACGGCCCAGAGTGTGTAAAAACGTCAGATTGGGTTTTCTATATCGACGCTAGGAGAAATGCTGTTTATCGTTTGTGCCTTATAGGCTTCTTTGCTCATGCGTAACCTCTGTTTTTCTTGATTGTTACTCCAGAAACACGAAATTAGGTGAGGCGGAAAGGCGACATGGCTTTTGGCACATTAGAGGAGAGTGTAGCAACATGCCCATGGTCTGCTTTTGACTGATTTCTGCCCTTCGCGACGGGCAGAAATCGGCCAGGAGCGGACAGTCGAGTTTATGTCCACCGGGGACGTCGCATTACTGACTGTTTGGACTTCAGATAAAATCAATGAGGTTGCCGTAGCCTCTGAAGTTCCCTCTTCAACCAGGTGCTTGCCGATTCTACGCCTTCTGGACATCGCACCTCATAGGCACGGCCACTCATACTGCTTTTAGTGGCAGCAAGATCGATGAAGTCTTCTGCGCGGTTCACCATGTTCTTGCCTTCCAGATAACTCAGCTTCTTCTCCAGATGCGCCCGAGCACGGGGACCTGGGTACTCGCTCCCGTTGCGCACAAACTGACACTCACTGTGCTCGACAAAGTCCAGCAAGCCGTTTATCTCTTGAGTGGCTTGAGGGGTGGCTGGAACCTGCCCATTAGTGACGATTGCGATAAGGCTGATACCCGCCGCCATTATCAATTGGTTGATAAGCCGCGCCGTGCCCCCCATCCACATCCGCATGATTCATCCCGGTCCTGAAGGTGAAATGAATGGAGTTACCTCCAACAGCTACAACATCCTCTCCAGCCCGATCGTGCTGCTAAGCCACGAATTGAAACGTCGCCACCAACTCCCCGGCTCCTTGGTCAACGTATGCTGTTTGCCGTCATCCTCAGTGACCCAGACCAGCTGATTCTTTTCCAGCACGGCATGATAACTGAGAGTGGGTGCCATACCCTCCAGGGCCAGTTTGCGCACCCGTCCGGCGAGTTCCGGATTATCCACCAACACCCCGACTTCGGTGTTCCACAATAATGAGCGCGAGTCGAAATTGAACGAGCCGATAAAAGCTTTCTGCTGGTCGAAAATCATCGCCTTGCTATGCAGGCTGGAGTCGGAACTGTTGGAAGATCCGCTGTGAAACAGGCGCGGTCCGCTGTCGCTGTCGCCATTGTCGCCGGACTGGCGGCGTAATTCGAACAGCTGCACACCATGCTCCAGCAAGGTTTTGCGATAAGGGGCGTACGCACCGTGCGCGGCGGGCACATCGGTGGCTTCCAGTGAGTTGGTCAGCAAGCTGATCGACACGCCGGCGTCGGCACGATTGGTCAAGTACACCAACCCCGGTTGGCCGGGCACCATGTAGGCCGAAACCATGATCAGCTCCTTGCTGACGCCGTCCAGCTCGGGTGCCAACTGGGTGGTCAACAGCAAGTGCGGGGCGGGGTCGCCCTTCGACAAGACCTTGCTCGGTGCATCCCACATCGCCTTGTTCCAGGCCCAGATCAGTTCCCGGCGCCAGACATGCAGGCGTGGGTGAGTGGTGTAGCTCATCAATTGCTGGTAGAGCGCATGATTCTGTTTGCGAGTTTCCTCCAGGGATTCGTCCAGCCGGGTCCGGAGGTTTTTCAGGTCCCTGGTCGTCGACTGGGTCGAGAGAAATTGCTCGATCGGCTTGCTCAGGGCACTGTTCCAGTATTGATCAAAACCATGTCCCAACTGTTCTGCGACCGGACCGACACTGAGCATGTCGATGTCTTTGAAATTTTTATCGGGCTGCGCATCGAAATACTCGTCCCCCAAATTGCGCCCTCCGACGATTGCCACGCAGTTGTCCGCCACCCACAATTTGTTGTGCATGCGTCGGTGTTGCTGCGACAGATTGAACAGCCGGCCCATCGTTCGCGTCATGACGGTGCTGCGGCCCAAGTGTAGCGGGTTGAACACGCGGATCTGAATCTGCGGGTGCGCAGCCAGCGTCGCGATCATTCGGTCCAGGTCATCGCTGGCGGTGTCATCGAGCAGAATCCTCACGCGGACTCCGCGGTCGGCGGCGTCGAGCAGCTCGCTCACCAGTATCCGCGTACTGATGCCGTCGTGGACGATGTAATACTGTAAGTCGAGGCTGCTTTGGGCGTTGCGAATCAGCTCGGCGCGGGCGGTGAAAGCCTCGGCACTATCGGATAACAAGCGAAAGCCCGATTGGCCCTGATGGGAAGCTACCTGGGCCTGGATAGAACGACCGAACGCCGAATCGCTCGCGGGCAAGGCCTGACTGGGTTCGTGAGGGACATTGAGTGTCGTACAGCCACCAAAGAGCAAGGCGAGCAACAGAAGTGCAAGCAGGGGCTGTTTGATTCTCACGGAGCGTACTCCGGGTGGTGGCGATCAGGGATGCCGGATCCCGAAGAATGGCCAGTTGGTTTCCACCAACACTCTGGTCGCATCGACCTTGCGCACTGTTTCTTCGATCTGCGGGGTTGTTTTGGAGCGTAGTTCATCCGCTGGCAATTGCGGTATCTGTCCCACTGCGGAAAGATGTTGCAGACAGCAATCGGCAAGAAAAAAACCAACTGCCAAAGATTATGAAAATGACACCGCGACTCATTTCATATCCACCACCCTTCATGCACAAGAATCGTTTCCCCGTGTAGGAGAGCAACTACTCCCAAGGGCGCAAAAGGTCTTTGATGGAGAAAAAGCCAGGGCAAGTGCGAATGATCTGAGCTCTTGGGCTTTTTTGATATGGGTTCGAAGTCCGATAGAGTAAGTCGAGTGTTACATTTCGAACAGGAGAAGCTGAGTGAATATAAATTGGGAAGGCTTATCGCCAATCTCTGGTGACGTTCTCGTCATCGAGGATGACCCCACGCTGCGCACGCTCATGACGGATATTCTGACCGAGATCGGCGCCCACTCCCTGGCCTTCGAAACGGCCGACGATGCCATCACCTATCTTTTAGAAACACAGGGTCAATGCATTCTGGTGATCGCTGACCAAGGCTTGCCTGGCCAAATCCAAGGGGCGGAATTCATAGAGAAGGTGAGAAGTAAATGGCCCTCAATCGCTTCGATCTTGACCTCAGGCTATGAGCTGAAACCCAGCGAGATCCCTTCTTCAACAGTTTATTTGCATAAGCCCTGGGGATTGGACGATCTCGTCATTGCCATCGCAGGCCTGCTCCAGCCCGGTAATCCCATTCATAAACATTAGGCTCGCTCTGAAGCTGTTTCCATCTACGTTTGCGATGTCTTCGCGTCAGAAAGGCGACTTATCAACTGGGGGGGCGACGATTCGCTGATGAAGGTATTCCACGCCTTATAGGCGACACTGTGTCTCAGTGTCGCACACGCCCATCGCTCACCGTTCATCTCGCGAGAGGAAACCAACATCATCATATCGTTGGTCGCCCCATCAAGTTCAAGAAGAAGCTGGTGAGATTTAAAGCGGAAGTCTTCAGTGCTAAGCATGCTAGTACCACCCGGGTAGAGTCTGACTCAAAAACTACGAGTCTCCCGCGCATGTTCGACCACTCCGCCAGAAAAAGCTATTTGGTTAGCTGTCATCTCGCTGCGAAGCTCGCCGACGAGATGGGCAATCGCCTGGCTAGACGCCAGGGTGATTGCCGAAACGCCGGTAACCAGTAGCTCCACACGACCTGAAGAAGGTTCGACGACCTTGATCATCAACGATCCGTCCGGATTCACGGTGCAAGAACAAGAAAGGGGCAGGAAGCCACATTCAATAATGTGGCGTAATTCAAGAATGGAGATCATGACCTTCGTCCCAGAGTCGGGTTGGTGAACTGCTGCCTATAAAGGATAGTCTCCCCTTAGGTGCCGCAGCCTAAAAACCGACCACCTGTGACCTTCCTTCCATGAGGCTCCCGAGTGACGGGAAGGTCCGTTATGGGTCGAACACGGTCATTGGAAACAATTATAGGTCAGGGATTCGAACCCCTTCGTGAGTGCTCGTAGGTCGCTACAGGCCCTTAAAAACGGTGTTCATGTGTTTTTTCAAAGGCGCCCGGCGGTCTATGACGGTCTATGACGGTCCATAAACTGCCCTAATTTTGCCCTAAAGCTTCCGACTGCTGGCGACTTTTGGTGAATTTCTGCCCGTCTTTACCGACAGGAGCTCTATTGAGTTATCCAGCAGATAACACTGACAACTTTACCAAACCTGTATCGACTCAGCAGCTATAGAATACATCAGAGTTAAGCCCATCGTCCCCATATATACCGTCGACTCTCTTAATTTAAAAGATATAGATGGATTTCGTGCATTCGCCTCTCGAGGACAATTTGCCCCAGATGAAACCACATGCTCTGCGGCGATGACTTTCGTGTTTCCACGCCAGATCGCAGACCTTTTGAGTGAAACAAGACCAGCATATGTATATGGCATTCGTCAGTCCAATGATGCTTTGGAGAAAGTAAGATTAAAACGGATAGAGCAAGGAGTTGATGACCTTTATTATCTTAAGTCAATGTGCGCCAATCAAAAAGATAAAAATTACTACAATGGCTATATAAATTTTTACATGAACCTGCAAACTGACATCAAGGCGATTTTGCCCTTTGCAGACCAAAATTACCAAACTAGCGTAGCCAAACAACAATCCGTACCAGAACCAAAGACACGTCCCCCTCGTCCGTTTGATCTACCGAAGGCGATGAAATTCGCTTCGTGCTCCGCTCTCTTTACGTCATTCAATCAAGTAATTCAGTCGCACGGAAAACCCGGAAATCCAACCTTGACCGATGGTGGGATAGACATGGCTATCGCCAGCGTAGTTTATTCAAATGTTGACTATCTCCTTAACAACACCCAGCCTTGGGTAGATAAGTACACTACCGAAATCGACGCTAACTTTGTAGATGTCGACGCCATGTTTAGACCTAAGGCAGAAGGCTGTATTGCTACCTACAGAGCCAACCTACCGGAAATAAAATTGTATGACGATGAGGCACGCGCTGAGTTTTTTACAAAGGCCAAAACCCTCATCAGCCAATAAGTTTCTTATTGATATCCTCTGTAATTTTCAGTATTCGCCTGAAAGCCATAGTTGATTTTTGAGGAGATCAAATTTGGCCTCCTCTCACCTTACTAGGCAAATAAAGCCACCGTGAAATTCTGACCAGATAGAAATCAGTAAGTTAATGTCATACACCGACCTCACGTAAAAAACCCGCACATAGTGTGCGGGTAGTTTTCACAACGGCTTTTCTCAACGTCCCTGTTCCTTTTCGATGGTTACAGAAAATTGACGCAATCTGGTTGGAGTAGTTTCAATGATTTCAGGAACAAATTCGTCTTTTTATAAGCAATGAAATTCCGAATTAACCCATGCGCGATTCGGAAAATGATAGCTCCTTCTGGCATTTGCTCCAGCTTTTCAGTGCCGGCACTCAGCTTTCAGTTGGTTTCAGCACCGCGTCTATAGGTAAGGTCACGCTAAACGTGGTTCCCCACTCAAGGGACGATTCAACTTCAATTTTTCCGGAATGCGAGGCGACAATTTCAGCCGCGATGAACAAACCGAGGCCCAAGCCGGCGGCTGGGCCATGATCGCGTCCGCTATGACTGGAATAACTCTCCAATGGGTTGAAGATAAGATGCACTTTGTCTTCAGGTATCGGGTCGCCGTGATTGTGAACGCTAAACAGAACTTGGCTGTTGAGCCTCCGCAACACCACCTTGATCGGTTGTTGAATGTCGCCGTGCCGTAGCGCGTTGCCGATCAAGTTTGAAAAAACCTGGCTCATGCGAACGGGATCAAACAGCCCAATGACGGCTGCCTTGGATTCAAAATCGATTCTGGCGGCGGGATGGTAAGTACGCAGTTCTTCCACTACGAGTGTGCACACCGGGTTGAGATTGGTGGCCTCCTTCACGACCTTGATTCCAGCCCCCAGATTACAGCGGGTGAGGTCCAGCAAGTTTTCCACTATTTGATTCGCATGGTTGACGCTGTCATGGATCTGCGTGCAGATCCTTTCTTGGCGTTCAGTTAGATCATGGGGCCGCATCAGCATTTCCGTTCCCATTAAGATTGCGCCCATCGGGTTACGTAGATCGTGCCCCAACACGCCGAGAAGCGTATTTCGCATGTTTTCCAGCGACGACAAAAAAGATGCGATTGACTCTGTAAGGGCTTGATCTATCGCTTCGTTGAAACGGATCATGTCCATGCGATACGCCTCGTTGTCCACCACTGGCTGCAGCGACCACAGCCTTAGTACGCTAGCCCGAAGGGCCCTATACTCTGAAACCATCTGATCCAGCGTAAAGCCGACGTCGAATCGTGTGACGGCATGGTGTTGCGCGGGACTCGTGCCTGCCTGCGCAGGAGCATGTCCTTGGGATTTGTCCACTTGCTGCTGTGACGATTGTTCAGTACGCAAATCCTGGGCGATGACACGCAACATTTTTTGAGCGGAATTTCGCAGGGCGTCAGCGTCCAACGACGGACCTGGGATATTCACCGAACGAGCGAAGTCCTCCCACTCCTGCAGGATTGGCTCAAGATTCGCGAGAATGAAGTCTGATAAGCGCATAACCCCATCCCTGTTTAATTCTGTTTCGACATGAAAACACCCGCCCGCCAGCGGTTATCGTTCGCTCATACTAGCAGCTCGAAGAGACCAAGGCGGAGCGCAACTCGCCAGTGAGTGGGTGGTCAAAAATTTAGGGAGAAAGGGTTTCAGCGCCGTAAACGGACTACGCTTTCGCACCGCACCCCACTCATAGGAGTCATTGGCGAGAGGAATTCTGCATGTACCCCCACCAACCCCCGACTGCCCAAATATTAGCGTGCCACTGCCTGGCCATGGAGCAGAACAAAAAGCTGTTCGAGAGGGCAAACGCGCTTAATCGACGCGCCTCAGAACTCCTCGACCTTCCCGATCTCGACAGCGAAAAGTTTCTGCATTATCTACAGCTGCGGGGGAAAGCCGAGGCGCAATACCGTGATGCACTGGAGCATCTCGAATTGTTGAACACGCAATTTCCAAACGTCGATGAGACGAAGACATTATGAGCTGACCACCCGTTTGAGGTGGTTCGCACAAGCGCGTTACCTGCCAGTACAAAGCTCAAGGGGGGGTTGATCAACGTCCGCTGTGGGTCGGTTGCCGTCCTTCAAGACAGGCTGCAACCGCCCCCTAACGGACATACTTGTAAGGCCGAAAGCTGGCGAAAAATTTCCCTATACTTGCCATTTACGGGTGGGCTCAATTCAGAGAGGGGTCAATGCTACAGTCATTTGCGTTCAAGAACAGAGACGGGCTACATGGGGTTTTTCAGAAAGAAGGAGATACCGTCCATTACTACGTTGCAAACCACTGGTACCCCATCCACGGATGTTCAGAGTGGTCGCATTGGAGACACCAGGTGGAAGGCGGCTATCGCCAAGGGGACAAAGATAGCCCCTCCGCAGCCTCAATCAGCTACTACCTACAAAGTCATGCCGAAACCATCAATCGCGAAGTCTTTGAGCTTACGACGGTAGACAAACCTGGATTCTATTTTCCTCGTATCAACAGGGGCAATGTTGGCTTCAACTACGTCAATGACGCTTTTCACCTAGATGTAAGGGCATACCGAAACATACAGGCCTCTTTGGATACTTTATTCAATGTCTTGAACCAGATTCAAGAAACTTCGGAAGCTATGGTCACAAAATCCGAGAACTCTTGATTCTTGCATGCACTGAAGTGGAGTTTCTCCTCCTGAAAGCACTCACGGAAAACGGGTTTACGAAGAAGGTTATTTACACAACTACTGACTACGCACACTGCTTGGACCTGTTCCGGCTGAATCAATGGAAGGTGGAGCTAATTCAATATCCGGCTATCAAGACCTTCGTACCGTTCAAAGGATGGGACAAAGACAACGCTACCAAGAGCCTGCCTTGGTACAGTGCTTACAATGCGGTCAAGCACAATCGAGGTGATAACATCGCAGAAGCTAACTTCGAACACGTCCTCGATGCTGTGGCGGCACTGCACATTCTTCTAGAGGCACAGTATGGTCTAGCAGTGTTCGATAAGCTTAACCAACGCTCAGAGGAGCGTAGTCTTTTCATGACTGTTGTCCTTCCGGCATGGACGCCGTCAGAGATGTCGGTGCCTATCTTTCGAAACTACCAGGGCGATACCAGCTGGGCTGGATCTCATGAGTATTTTTCAGTCCACCCTCTGGCCCCGAAAAAACCAGAGAATCGAAGGAACATTAAGATTCCTTGATGGTTGCGGCCTCAGAAGGTTAAAGGAACAAGGGTTGGCAGAGATTTATCTCGCTTGAACGCCCCCTTTAGGTCGTTTTCTGCCCCTCGTGACAGGCAGAAATCGGCCAAAAGCAGTTATCGATATGCGTCTACAATTTTAAGATCCATCCCCACAAGGCGTCCTCGGAGATAATATGCTCACTGCGGAAATCATCATCGGCAAACTCGTTGAGTTCATCGTTGGAAAGTCATTAATTGCTATTGGGAAGTTGTCACCCAAAGATAGGCGAAAAGCATGTCGTTCATTAACCAAGCTCTACTACTCGCTCCAGGCGCTTGAAGACGTGACTGAAACGATCCTCGAAACCGCAGGTGACTTCCGCAGCACCGAAACTGGCGAAGCTGTCGCGGTTATGCATGCCTTGAACAATCACATGCATGAAGTTGCACTGGCCAGCAACATGTTTATTGATCTTGGACATGAGCTTCATGCGGGCCTACAAATCGTTGATCCGGCGCTGGCGGCGTGTTGCGACGCTTTATATGTTAGTAAGTTCGATTTCCTTCGCGAGATGTCAGACACTGTTGCCTGGGATCGAACTAACACTCCTGATCAGATCATCATCAAGATGCCAAAAAGAACTACAAGCGAGGAGCTGTTGAATTCCAAGTATGCCGAGGCCTCAGTAGCATTAACGGCCGGTGAAAAATACTACTGGGCAGATGCTTGGCTTGAAACGAACGAGCCACACCAGATAGTTCTAACCTGGGAGGATCACGACTCAGCGAAGGCATTCTTGTGCAGGCTTTGTGAGCATCGAGACGCGCTTACGACTGCTAAGCAAAAGCTTCGGGAGCTGCTGAAGTCTAGCTTCAACATAGAAGAACTCCTCTTTCAAACAGAGGCGCATCCGTACCGCTAGTAAATGGCCTCCATTGGCCGATAGCAGTCCCTGACCGGTTGTGTTTTCCAAGACCACGTTGCGCACTGAAGAGATGCCTTCTGGGGTCATTGGAAGAATGTCGCGACAGGCGAGCTAACTGATCGGGCCTGTAGCAACCTCACGATTGGTGAAGTTGCTCACAAATCCGCTCGCCTCTTTTCTACTCAAGACCTATCAGATCAGCCCTTCCCTAACTTGTTAAAGGGCGTATCCCGATCACTACGTGGTTCAGGCGGTAAGCCAAGCACCCGTTCAGCAATGATATTGCGCAGGATTTCATCGGTGCCACCGGCAATTCGTAACCCGGCTGACCACATGTACCAATAGTTGAATCGTCGCGCCTGGGAATCGTCGAACTCGCGAAGACCATCTGCACCCAACGCTTCCAACGCGCAGGCACTCATGTCCTGTAGGTTCTTTGCCATCACCAGTTTGTTGATCGAAGCCTCGGGGCCTGGTACGCCACCGCGCGAAACCGCTGTCATTGAACGCATCCGCGTCAACGTGATGCCTTCATCGGCCACATAAAAACGTGCCAGGGCGTCGGCATCGAACAAAACTGCCAGTTCACTGGCCACCGGTGCTCCCGACGGCTTGCCCCCGACGGCAAGGCGCTCGAACATCAGGGTACTGAGAGAGACTTTCCAGCCCTCACCCACTTCACCCAGACGCTGCGAGTCAGGGATCCGCACATCCGTGAAAAACACTTCGTTGAACTCCGCATCGCCCAGCAGCGTACGGATCGGACGCACTTCCACACCTGGGGTGCGCATGTCGACATAAAACATGGTTAGCCCTTTATGCTTGGGCGCATTAGGATCTGTACGCACCAGCACGATGCCGTAGTCAGACTCATGGGCATAGGACGTCCAGACTTTCTGACCGTTAATCACCCAGTCCCCGCCCTCGCGCACGGCGCGGGTTCTCAAGCCAGCCAGATCGGACCCGGCAGCCGGCTCGGAAAACAACTGGCACCAGATTTCCTCTCCGCGCATTCCTTTTGCCATGAAACGGTCCAAAACCTCGGCCGAACCATGGGTAAACAACGTCGGCAAGCACATGCCGATACCGACGGCGAAAGGGATGACCGGAAGACTGAAATGCTCTTCTTCCTGGTGAAAAATTACGTGCTCGATAGGGCTTCCGCCCTGCCCGCCAACGTCCTTTGGCCACATGATGCCGACGTAGCCAGCCTCTGCCTTCGCGCGCTGCCAGCCACGTGCCAACGCCATGAAGCGCTCATGCTCCATACCATCTTCAGGCCTGACTTCGTAGGCGCGTGCATTAGCCCTCAGCCAGGCGCGTACTTGGGCGCGATAGGCTGCTTCTTGAGGCGTATCTTGAAAATCCATCGATGCCGCTCCTGTGTCCGATCAAGCTGCTTCGCGCAGTAAGGCTGCCTTGAGACGGCGAGCCCAAAAGGCACGGCCTCCCAGTTGGGTCGCCATCAGCCGCGCACGACGGTAGAAAAGTTGAGTGTCGCTTTCCCAGGTGAAACCGATGCCTCCGTGCAACTCGACCGCTGTTTCAGCGGCTTGGCACAAGGCTTCACTGGCGGCCAGCCGCGCACCCGCGGCGGCGCGAGGCAAATGCGCAGGAGCCTGTGTCAAGGCCCAGGCACCGTAGTAACAATGGCTGCGTGCCAACTGATTTTTCACGTACAGATCGGCCAGTGCATGTTTGACCGCCTGATAGCCGCCAACCACACGGTTGAACGCTTGCCGAGTCTTGACGTACTCCAGGGTCGACTCCAGCGCCGCTTCGGCGCTCCCCAATTGCTCGAACGCACTGAGTACAGCAGCAGCATCCAGCGCACGTTCGGCAAGCGCACTACCCTGACCGGCAGATCCCAATCGCACGCAACTGACATCGTCCAGGTAAATATCCGCATAACGACGTATACGGTCGATCGCTTCGACCGGTACTAGACTCACGCCCGCTGCCTGCGCGTCGACCAGCCACCACCCCCAATCCTGAGCATCATCATCGGCACAAGCCGAAACAATAAACACGTCCGACACCGGCGCATCAGCGACCATGGCCTTACGACCACTCAGCTTCCCTGCACTGACTCGCGCTTCGGGCCGCTCTGTCCAGGCTGCTTGACCACGTTCAGTGAACGCGACGCTGGCCGTTTTTTCGCCTGCGGCCAACTCGCCCAGCAATGTCGAAGCGACCTGACAATCCGTCAGCTGCTGCAACGCTGTGCTGGCATGCAACACCGAAGAACTAAAAGGAATCGGCGCCAATGTGCGCCCCAACTCTTCGGCCAGAACACACAGCTCCAGGGCAGAGAGCCCGAGGCCACCATCGGTCTCGGCGATAGCAGCAGCCGGCCACCCCAACTCCTGAACTTGTCTCCACAGCACCTGATCATGAGTCTGCGGGCTTTCCAGCAGTGTCCGGGCACGGCTCAGGCCGTCAGCGAATAACCGCTTGGCCTGATCGCGCAGCTGTTCCTGATCAGCAGAAAAATCAAAATTCATGGCGATCGCTCTCCAGACCCCTATAAGGCCTAAGCTTATTGTTCGCGGACATGGAAACGCTCACCACGTTCAGCTCGTTGACGAAGCCAGGCCGAAGGCCGGAATCGCTCCCCGAACTGATCGGCCAGTTCATCGCAGGCCTTGACGAATGCCGTCCCGCCGACGGTATCGATCAAGCTGAACACGCCACCGGTCCAGGTCGGGAAGCCAATCCCCAGAATCGAACCAACATCACCTTCGGCGGCATTGCCGATAACGCCCTCTTCCATGCACCTCGCTGCTTCCAGCGCTTGGATATAGAGCATGCGTTTCTTGATTTCTTCAACATCGGGTTGCACGGCCAGGGGCGGATAGACTTCAACCAGCCCCGGCCACAAAGCACGTTTACCCTCGGGATAATCATAGAATCCCTTACCGCATCGACGACCGATCCGTCCCAGGATTGCACAGAACATCTCCTGAATTTTGAAGCCCGCGGGTTCATCCCAGGCATCGCCTAGTGCAGCACGCTCAGCCAATGATGATTTGTAGCCATTCTCCATCCCGATGTCGTCAAGCAGCGCCAATGGCCCCATGGCGAAGCCGGCCAGGCGCGCAGCATTGTCGATCAATGCCGGTTTGATACCGCTGCCAAGCATTGCCAACGACTCTTGAAGATACGCGGCGATCACCCGTGAGGTGAAAAAGCCTCGGGAATCCTTGACCACTATCGGCGTCTTGCGCAACAGACGGATGAAATCGAGCGCATGAGCCAGGGTGATATCGCTGGTTTGCTCGCCGACCACGACTTCCACCAATGGCATGCGATCCACGGGGGAAAAGAAGTGAAGCCCGATAAACCCATCGGGTTTGTTCAGGTCTCGAGCCATGTCGGTAATCGGCAAGGTCGAGGTATTTGAAGCGAGTATGGCACCTGGTTTCATGAACGCCTGCGCCTGCGTAAACACACCGGCCTTAACCTGCAAATCTTCGAATACTGCCTCAATCACTAGATCGCACTCGGCAAACTCAGCGTAATCGCTTGTGGCCTGAATGCGGGCCATGATCGCGTCTGCAGCCTCCTGAGTCATGCGTCCCTTGACCACTCGCTTGGCAAACTCGTCGACCAGACGTTGGCGTCCGACCAGGGCTTGTTCCGCAGAAGCATCGAGCAATATTACTTGCAGCCCTGCCACTGCAGCACTATGGGCAATACCGCCGCCCATCAGGCCAGCTCCGACCACTCCCACTTTGACGATCGAGGCAGGCTCAACAGCTTTTGGTCGACGGGCGAGTTTCTCCAGCTCGCCCTTGTTCACAAACAAGGTGCGGACCATGTTGCAGGCGGTTGGATCAAGCACCAGTTTGGCAAACTCGCAAGACTCAATGTGCAGCCCCGCGTCGATAGGCACACAGGTGCCGTGGGCTACAGCGCGGAGCAAGGCAATGGGTGCCGGTAGATTGCGTCCGGTGTCGCGAGCAATTTGGGTGGCGGTCAGGTTAAACAGGTTACCCAGCTCGACATCGGCGAAACCCGCGCCGCCGGGAACTTGATAACCTTTTTTATCCCAGGGTTGCTGGGCATCCGTGTGTTCAAGGATCCAAGCGCGAGCAGCTGGCAGCAATTGCTCGACACTGAGCACCCTATCGACAATACCTTTAGCCAGCGCCGCCTCTGGCGCCAGCAACGTTCCTTTCATCATCAGTGGCAGTGCATTGGCGACACCGATTAAACGCGGCAAGCGTTGCGTGCCGCCAGCGCCGGGCATCAGGCCCAGAGTGGCCTCAGGCAAGCCCAGCAAAATGCGTGGATTGTCCAATACCAGCCGATGATGGCAAGCCAGAGCAATCTCCAGACCGCCGCCCAATGCGGAGCCATTGATCGCTGCCACATAAGGTTTGCCGCTGCTCTCAAGGCGCCGCAGCAATGGACTCATCTGCGTCGCCATGTCGCGAGCATCGGCCACGCTCAATTCGCGTGACAAGGTTCGGACGATTTCCTTCAGATCACCACCCGCGACGAAATCCTTCTTTGCCGAGGTAATGACAACACCGCGAATATCAGCATCGACGGCAACTCGCTCGACAACCTCTGCCAACTCATCTCGAAATCGCTCGGTGATGGTGTTGGCTGGTTGGCCGGGAATGTCGATGGTAACGACGGCAACGCCATCTTTACCCAACGCAAAATCAATGGTTTCAAACATGCAATGACCCGTCCTTGCAGAATGGGGTGAAGATCGAATTCAGATGCGCTCAATGATGGTTGCCGCGCCCATGCCGATGCCGACGCACAGGCTGACCAGTGCGGTAGTGCCACCCGTGCGTTCAAGTTCATCGAGGACTGTGCCGAGCAACATCGCTCCAGTCGCCCCCAGAGGGTGACCCAGGGCGATGGCACCACCATTGACGTTGATTCGCTCATGGCCGATGTCCAACACGCGCATGTACTCCAGCACCACAGAAGCGAACGCTTCGTTGAGCTCGAACAGGTCAATATCGGCGACGGTCATTCCTGCTCGCTGCAAGGCGCGCAGCGATGCCGGAGCCGGGCCAGTGAGCATGATGGTCGGGTCTGTACCGATGGTCGCGAAACTACGGATGCGAGCGCGGGGCTTCAGGCCCAGCCGTTTTCCTGCTTCCAGCGAACCGACCAGTACCCCGGCGGCACCATCGACGATGCCCGACGAGTTACCGGCGGTATGCACGTGCTCAATCTCGAAAACATCAGGGTATTTTTGCAGGGCAATCGCGTCATAACCGCCCAGTGTGCCCATCTGCGCAAAGGCCGGTTGCAAGCTGGCAAGGTCCTCTGGGCGAGTTTGCGGACGCATATGTTCATCGCGCTCAAGCAAAGGGAAACCAAGAGAATCCACTACAGGTATCACGGAAGCTTTGAAGCGGCCTTCATCCCAGGCACGCCCGGCACGCTGCTGGCTGGCCAGCGCGTAGGCATCGACATCTTCACGGCTGAAACCACTGCGTGTCGCAATCAGATCGGCGCCGATCCCCTGGGGTGCAAATGCGGTGGCATAAGCAATAGCAGGATCCCTAGCCCAGGCGCTGCCCTGGGAGCCCATCGGCACGCGTGACATGGATTCCACACCTCCGCCGATGGCCAGATCGATCTGCCCGGCCATGACTTGGGCTGCCATCATATTGACCGCGTCGAGCCCCGAAGAACATGCCCGGTCCAATTGAAAACCCGGCACGCTTTCAGCGTAACCAGCCATCAAAATCGCAGGACGCGTCAGGTTGGAACCTTGCTCGCCAAATGGTGTGACCACGCCCAACGCTACTTCGCCGACTTCGGCGCTGTCGAGTTGATTGCGGTCACGCAAGGCACGCAGCACCTGTGCCGCCAGTTCAGTTGAGCTGACCGCGTGCAAGCCGCCATTGGGGCGTCCGCGGCCACGAGGCGTGCGCACATGATCGAAAATATAGGCTTGAGCCACTGTATGTCTCCCCATCCGGACCATTCAACATCGAGCAAACCAGTGCCTGTTCCCCCGACGACATAGATCATAATGATATGTATGTTTAAGATGATAAACAACAGGCTTGCTCACAAAGCTCACATTGATGGCCGGGGTATAACTGCCACTCCGCCGCGAAACAGGACGATTCAGCCTTGCGTACAATGATACGTATGATTAAGCTGTTTTTCAGCCAAAAAAGCTGATTTTTCGATTCCCGCATGCCGGAGCGTCATTTAATGCCAAAAATCAATGTGGTTCTGCGTAAGGAGGACCTCGATCCAGCCTTCCTCTACGACAAAGTTGCCGTGGTCATCGATGTATTGTTCGCTACCACTACTATTGTCGCCGCCCTGCACTACGGCGCCAGAGCCGTGTATCCGGCAGCTAACCGGCAAATGGCATGCGACGCGGTAAACGGTCTGGAACCAGACAGTTACATACTGGCCGGAGAAAACCACCTACAGAATATTCCAGGCTTTGTCGCCTATTCTCCGCTTGCCTTGGCGCAAGAATCGCTTACAGGGCGCAATGTCGTATTTTCAACCACAAATGGCACCGTCGCGCTGCGCAAGGCGGATACCGCCAAGCATGTATATGCCGCCGCATTACTGAATGCACCTGCCATAATCCGACAACTTCAGAAACATCAGGACCAGTCAATCGTGCTGGTTTGCTCAGGATCGGCTGGTCGGGTCAATCTGGAAGACCTGTATTTGGCCGGATACCTTGTTGAGCAACTGGAAACCCTTCACCCAGGTCACTGGACCCAGTCGGATACCTGCCACATCGCTCGTTCAGTGTATGGCCAGTACTGCGACTCGCCACACGACTGCCTGATGCAAAGCCAATTGGGTGTTCGACTGTGTAAGGAAGACATGCTTAATGAAGTCGAGTATTCGGCCCAGCTTGGTTTGCTCGATATCGTGCCTCGCCTCCAGGGCAATTACCTCACCTGCTTGTGACCCTTCGAGGTACTAACAATGAGCGATACTTTTCCGCGTAGCGGTGGCCGCCTGCGCCGACTGATTATTCTGCGCCAGGAGACACCGGGGCAGGTAGTCGGCTGGCTGGAGGATGACTTCCATCACTTCGGCGTGACCGTAGAGCACGATGACTTGCACATCACCGCTGTCCGCATGGCTGCGCCGCGCTCACCTTGGGTCACCTGTTCCGGAGCCCAAGCCCCCTTGCAGGCGCTCGTCGGTAGCCCATTGATCAGTCGCGCTTCGGATATCGGCGCGCTGATCGATATGCGTCAACAGTGCACCCATGTCCACGATTTGACGGGTTTGACGTTGGCGCATATCAAGCGCGGAGATTGCGAGCGTCGTTATGAGATAACCATCGAGGATCGCGAGGTTTATGCCTGGAACGGGATTCATCCGACTATGGGACCGACCCGCGCGCGCGTGTTGCGTGATGGCGAAGAAGTTATGTATTGGGAGGTGGACAACGGCTGTATTACTGGTCCCGCGCCCTTTACTGGCCAGACACTGGAGCGTGGTTTTCGCCAATGGACCGAGTCGCTTTCCGAAGAAGCCGCCGAACAAGCCACTCTGCTACGACGCGCCATCCTTGTGGCTGGTGGGCGAACGATTGACCATGACCGCTTCCACAATGCCGCCGAATTTGGTCAACCTGCGCTCTGTTACAGCTTTCAGCCCGAACGCAGCCACAAAGCCTTGCGTAGCCGTGGAACAACCCGGGACTATGCGATTAGTGCCGCGGACATGTTGATTAACGTGCGAGAGATTCCCTGACACCGACGCCTTGAGCCACCACCCGGTGGCTCCGATGATTTAACCGGCATGGAACAGGTCGGAAATTCGCATATGCTCGAAGCCCGTCACCCAGACTTTGGTGGCACGCATCATATGTTTGCGCCAGTGGGCTTCGGCACCGTCGATGTCGCGCGCTTCAATGAAGGCAATGAGTTTTTCCTGGGACTTCAATCCGGCGACAGCCGCCATGATAGAAGTCTCTACGGGAATACTGCGCCGCTGCAACGCCACGGCCGCCGTCTGATGCCGGGTAATCACCTCATGCATGGCTCCCCACAGATGGATCAACGGTTTATTGCCGGACAACTCCACGAGTACCTTGTGAAAATGCGCCACTTCAGTGGCAAAGCCGGCCGGATCCTCGATAAAAGCTCGCTCCCGCTCTATTGCCTCACGCAAGATCGAAGGTGCGCGCTCTGCCGAATTCTCGACCACAAAACGAACGGCCGAGGGCTCGAATGCCATCCGCGCCTGGTAGACCTCCGCCACAGTAGTGCCTTCGAACTGCAATACCATCAATGCGTAATTGGCGATCAAAATCGGATCGGGTGCATGAATGACTGCACCGCCCTTAGCTCCCCGGGCAACGGTAATCAGGTGCTCGGCCTCAAGAATGCGAAAAGCTTCGCGAATGGTCGGTCGTGATACGCCATATTCCTCCATCAGCTTGCTTTCAGCCTGAAGCAGGTCACCTTCCTTCAGCTCTCCGCGCACAATCTGCTTCTTGATTCGGCCGGCAACGATCTGCGGTGCCTTGGGAATATGCAGCACTTGTCGCCGCTCGCCGGGGGCTCTCCCATTAGAAAACGAAAACTCTTTCAAATCGCTCATAACTTCAACCCTGAGTCAGTGGAATCGTCGTATTCATATCAGCATAATCAGCCATATGATAAACATGATCTAAATATAACACATAGAAATCATAACGCTTCTTCATGAGTGCGCAACGCGCAATAATGGGACGCTTCAGGATCTTTTTTGCATCAACGAAGGTCGACACGCTTCTCTGGACAACGTGATTTTATTATGTATATGATTAATACGTTTAAATAACAATAACGCCGCAGGGGCTTCCATGAATTTCGATTTCTCAGATGAGCAGCGGATGCTACGGGATCAATCCCGTCGCCTCCTGAGCGAGGTCAGCGACTTCCATACGGTGCGACAGTTGCTTCAAACGCATCAGCCATTTAATTCGGATCTGTGGAGGCAGGTTGCCGGACTAGGCTGGCCGGCAGTCGCGATCAGTGAGGACCAGGGGGGGCTGGGCCTGGGTATGCTGGAGCTGTGTGTTTTGGCCGAGGAGCTCGGAAGAACACTGGCGCCGATTCCATTCCAAAGCACAGTTTTTTTGGCTGCAGAACTGCTCAAGCTCAGCGCAGCCCCTGAGGCACAAGATCTGCTGCAAGCGATCGCCGGTGAAGAGGCCATCGTCGCGACGAATGTGGTTGCACCTGGGCAATCCTGGGCCGACCAACCTTTACAGTTCGACGGCAAGACACTAAAAGGCCGCAGCCGCCCTCTGGCCTATGCCGCACAGTCTCACTACGCATTGCTGCCAGCTCAGCAAGCCGGCCACCCGGTTGTGGTCCTGGTAAAGCTAGGTGACCTAGGGTTGCAGGCAGTGCCTTTGAACAGCCCTGACGAAATCATTCCGTTTGCCGCCCTGCAGGCCGACGGGGTCCGGGCTATTGGACTTCTGGCTGGAGCGCAGGCTATTGCTGCGATGCAACAGGTCGTCGACCAGTCCGCCATTTTGACAGCCTTCGAACAGATCGGCGGAGCCGAAGCAGCCTGCGAGCTGGCACGCGACTACGCATTGGAGCGACATACGTTCGGTCGTCCTATCGGTAGTTACCAGGCCATCAAGCACAAGCTGGCTGATATGGCAGTGAAAATCGAATTGGCCCGTTCCAATGCCTATTACGGTGCTTGGGCCCTGCACGCAGGCAGCCCGGACGAGCGCGCACTGGCCGCCGCCACGTGCCGCTTGAGTGCAACCGAGGCCTTCGAGTATGCAGCGCGTGAATGCCTGCATGTGCACGGCGGCATCGGTTACACCTGGGAAGCCGATTGCCACTTCTTCTATAAGCGCTCGCGCTTGCTGGCCATAACACTGGGCGAGCCCGGGGCCTGGGTCGACCGACTGTTGTCGGATGAATCCTTGAAACTGCTGAAGGCCCACTAAGGAGACGAACATGGATTTCAACGATTCCCCGGCTGAAGCCGAATTCCGCCAACAAGTTCGCGGCTGGCTGCAGGACAACGTTACCAGCGTACTGGGTGCCGACGGGCAACAGGATGTCGAAGCATTCACCGCAAATGCACGACAATGGCAACGCAAAAAGGCAGAGGCGGGATATGCCGCTATCCGCTGGCCGCGCAAAGAAGGCGGGCTGGACGGGACACCGATGCAGGAAGTCATCTTCCAGGAAGAAGAGTCTCGCTATGCAGTACCGGTCGGCCCGTTGGTGACTATTGGCACGCAACTGGCGATCCCGACACTGCGCACCCACGGAACCGCCGAGCAGATTGAGCGCTTTACACGCCCTACACTCAATGGCGACCTGATCTGGTGCCAACTTTTCTCGGAACCATCGGCAGGATCTGACCTCGCGAATTTGCGCACTCGCGCAGTCAAGGATGGCGATGATTGGGTCATCAACGGGCAGAAGGTCTGGACCTCTTGGGCGCATGTCGCTGATTGGGGGATTCTACTGGCACGTACTGACTCTGAAGCAACCAAACACAAGGGTCTGACATTCTTCCTGGTGGACATGCGCAGTCCCGGTATCGATGTACGGCCTATTGAGCAGATTTCCGGGGAGTCGGAATTCAACGAAGTATTCTTCACGGATCTGCGTATCCCCGACAGCTATCGCATCGGTGAGGTCGGCGATGGCTGGAAGTGCGCTATGACCACTCTGATGAATGAGCGAGTCAATGTTGGCGGTGAAAGTCAGGCACTTCCATCTGTAGTCGAACTGCTGGAGCAGATTACAAAAAGTGGCAGCCAGGTCACTCAGGATCGCTTCAAGATTGCCAGCCTCCTCACCCGAGAATTGGGGCTGCGTTATTTTCGCTTCCGCTTGCTGACTTCCCTGTCCAAAGGCGAAACCCCGGGCCCGATTTCTGCCATGAGCAAGTTGGTTTATGCCAACGTGCTTCAAGAGCTGTCAGCACTGGCACTGGACAACCTGGGCCTGGAGGGAATGACCAACGACCACGCCGAAGCCGCGGCGACACGTTTCGGTCACGGATATCAGTGGGCGGCTGCGCTGCGAATTGCCGGTGGCACCGACGAAATCCTGCGCAACCAAATCGCCGAGCGAGTCCTGGGTATGCCGGGAGAGATCCGTGTAGACAAGAACATACCTTTTTCACAATGCCGCTGACGCTAACGTCATGAGGGAGTTTGAATGACCGAACATATCCGGGTCGAACGTCATCGGCATTGCCTGACGATCACACTGAACCGTCCAGACAAATACAATGCCCTGACCAACGCCATGTATGACAGCTTGAGTGAAATGCTCAAGGCTGCTGGAACTGATGATGACGTTAGAGTAGTCATCATCCATGGTGGCCCGGAATGCTTCACTGCAGGGAATGACCTCGCGGACTTCCTCCAATCGCCCCCAAACAACCTCGACGCTCCCGCCTTTCGCTTCATGGCCGCGGTGGTTGCGCTCGACAAACCCTTGATTGCCGCGGTCTGTGGTGCAGCTATTGGCATTGGCACTACGTTACTGCCGCACTGCGACCTGGTGATGGCGACACGTAACAGCCGCTTTGCCACGCCATTCGTAAAGCTAGGTCTGTGCCAGGAGTTCGCCGCAAGCCTGCTACTGCCACAACGATTGGGTCATGGCCATGCCTCTCGCCTGCTGTTAGGCGGCGAAAGCATCGATGGGGAACAGGCTCACACTCTGGGCTTATGCACACATCTGTTTGATCAAGGGCAGGAATGCCTGTCCTTTGCGAGAGACTATGCAGAGCGCCTGGCGATCGCCTCCCCCGCCGCGCTGCAAACGGCCAAGCACCTGATGAAAGCACCGCTGCGAGACAGCGTGCTCAACATCATTCGCGAAGAAAATCTAAACTTCATTGCCCGCCTGCAAACCCCGGAATGCCGTCAGGCTCTAGAAGATTTCGTAAACAAACGACGTTGAATGGATGATCGACGGCGTCCAAGCCCCTTGAACTATACCTGCATACGATTACAATGATATTCATCTTTGAATCTCACACAACAATAATCCGGGGATGAAGATGAATACGATCGTGCGATCGCTGCTGCTATTTGGCCTGACCATGCTCTGTGGATGCCAGGAGCTCCACCACGGACAAGCAGACCCAACCGGCTTAGCTCCGGTTTGCGATGGGGCAAAGTGCACCCCCATGTACGATCCCACCTGGCCTGCAGCCTTACGCTGAGACGAAATGCAGTCCTTAATCATTGGAGTGTTGTGTGAAAACCACGGGATTTGTTCTGTCGTTTTATCTTGGGTTGAGTGTGTTGACTCATGCCTCAGCCCAAGACGCTGCGGTAGAGCCCAGCTATCAGAATCAGGCTGTTCAAGCCCAGCACTTGCTCGCGCAAGCGGTCGATCGTTATCGTCAAGTAGGCGACAAGGCATTGGCCGAATTCAGCCGTCAGGGTGAGTTTGTCCAGGGTGAGCAATACGTTTACGTGGTCGATACGCACGGCGTAATGTTGGCCAGTGGCGGCCCATCGGCGCTGTATATTGGCCGCAATATCGGCGAGCTGCTCGATCCATCATTGACCGAGGCATTTGCCAATGCGTTGAATCAACCTGCCAGTCAGGCAATTCACAGTCAGGAATATCACTGGATGAATTCGCAGGATGGCAGGGTGGAGCGTAAACAGGCGTATTACCAGCGGGTCGATGACAAGGTCTTTGCCGTTGGCTACTACTTGCCCCGTTCCAGCCCGAGCGCTGCGCAGGCATTGCTCGACGATGCAGTGAAGGACCTGCAGAAGGCACCCGGCGATACGATTCAGCGCATCAACCACTTGGACAATCGGCTGACACGCGACGACTTGTACGTTTTCATTGTCGATACGGACAATCTGAAAATGGTCGCTCATGGTTACAACCGGCGTTTGATCGATACCGATTTTCGCAAGCTAATGTCGGTCGATGGCCAGCCGATTGGCCAACAGATGTTGGCGGCCCTGAAGGGCCGGGACAAAGCACACGCCAACTACTTCTGGCGCAATCCTGTTACGGACAAACCCGAACCAAAAGAAACGCTACTACAGCGCAGTGGCCGCTACATTGTTGCGGTGGGGTACTATGCAGTGCCCACTGAAAACGCCAAGCACTAAGCCTGGCTCCAAGCATCAGTCCTGAAGCAACTGAGAGAGTGACATTTCTTCGTAGCCGCTGACCCAGGTTTTGTAGGCAGCCTGCATATGCTTGCGCCAGTGGTTTTCAGCCTCATCCTCATCGCCGGCTTCGATCAACTTGATTAATTTTTCTTGCGAACGCAATCCAACCGAAGCATTGGCAATAATGTCATCAGTGGCCTGATTGCGACGGTACACCGACACTACCAGTGCCTGATGACGTTCGACCACCTGGTGAATGGCCGACCACAGATGGATCAGTGGACGATTGCCGGACAACTCCACTAACACCTTGTGGAAATTGGCTATGGACTGGGCGAAGGCAGAAGCATCACCGAGGGCCTCGCGCTCCTTGGCCAATGCCAGGCGCAAGACATCAGGCGCAGTCTTGCGCGCCTGCTTGATCACCAGCCGCACAACTGACGGCTCAAACGCCATCCGCGCCTGATAGACCTCGGCAACCTTGGTCCCTTCACACTGCAGAACCATCAACGCATAGTTGGAAATAAGGTCCGGATCTGGCGAATGAATGACGGCACCACCGCGCGCACCACGCGACACTGTGACCAATCGTTCGGCCTCAAGAATCCGGTAGGCTTCGCGGATGGTCGGCCGGGATACGCCGAACTCCTCCATCAATTTACTCTCTGCAGGTAGCAGATCCCCTTCCTTGAGCTCACCGCCAACGATCATCTTCTTCAGGCGCGAGGCAACAATCTGCGGCGCTTTAGGAATATGCAGAGGCTGCTTCTTGGCAGAAGACAAGCCAAAGGCGGGGGGCATTTCGCCAATTTTGTTCATTGTTCAATCCTGGTAGCCGTAGAGCGTCCTATTCATTCTACTGATTGGATCATTTAAATACACCATAGGATTAGCAATCAGAAAAAACCGGCTTACGACGCTCGACGAAAGCGAGAATTCCTTCTTGGGCGTCGGCACTTTCCGCAATTTTGGTAGCCAATCCTAGCTCAAGCGCCAGACCTTGTGACAAATCCATCTGCAACCCCTCACTCACGGCGCGTCGGATAGCCTGCTGGGCTATAAGCCCATTTCGCCCCATGCTTACTGCCCAAGTGCACGCTTGCTCCAGCAACCCCGACGAAGGTACTGCGAGTCTGTCCAGCAGCCCGATCCGAACCGCCTCCTCGGTCTCGATTGGCGCACCATCAAGCATCATCTGCAACGCTTTGCTGCGACCTACCAGATGCGGCAACATCTGGGTACCGCCATAAGCCGGAATCAATCCCAGGCAAATTTCCGGCAACCCCAGACGCACCCCAGGCAAAGCAATGCGAAACGTACAGGCCATGGCCACTTCAAGTCCTCCGCCCAAGGCAACACCATTGATCGCAGCAACGCTGATTTTGGGAAACGCCTGAAGACGTAACACCAAACGGTGCATGCGCGCCATGCGCACCGCGGGATCACCGTGACGTTGATTGAGATCAGAGCCGGCACAGAAGGCACGGCCCTCCCCTGTCAGCACCAGCGCTCGGCTGCTATCAGTTTCAAGGAGATCAAGATGCCGCTCCAACTCATCGAGCAATTCGTTGTTGATGGCATTAAGTACGTTGGGCCGATTGAGCGTCAGCACAGCACAATGTCCAATATCTTCGCGCACGACCGACATCATGGTTTCTACCTCGATTTATGGGGAAATGATGTCCAGCACCGTCTTGCCGATACGCTGGCGATCAAGAGATGCCGCAAGCGCCTCGGCAAAATGAGCCAGTGCGTAACGCTGGCCAATCCGGGGCTGTAGACGTTTTTCGGCAATCACGCGCGCCAACTCGGCACGCGCGAGGGCCGCCTCGTGCGGTTGATAAAGTGCAAACTGGCGTACGTCCACGCCAATCAGTGACGCCCCCTTGAGCAATGGCAGATTGGCGGGCAATGCGGGGATCGAACCGGCGGCAAACCCCAACACCAAGTGTCGCCCTCCCCAAGCCAGTCGGCGGAACGCAGCTTCCAGTGCGGCCCCTCCGACTGGGTCGAAAATGACATCCACCCCCCGCCCTCCCGTCAGTGTCTTGAGCTGCTCACTCCAACTGGCATCGGTATAATCCAGCACCTGCCAAGCGCCCATCCGCAACACCGCGTCGCGCTTGGCCTCACTTGATGCTGCCGCAATGACCCTGGCTCCAAGCAGGAGAGCAACCTGAATCGCCGCCAGGCCGAGGCCCCCAGCGGCACCTAGCACCAGAACGGTTTCTCCCGCTTGCAAATGGCCGCGGTCGCGTAAAGCGTGCAACGCCGTGGTGTAATCAACCCAGCATACTGCCGCCTCAGCAAAATCCAGACCTACGGGAATTTGAGCAACGGACGCTCGGGGCACCACCGCGTACTCAGCAAACCCGCCGCCCATACCAATCGCTGATACCGGCTGGCCGATGTGTAAGTCATCGACCTGTGAACCTAAAGCATCGACTACTCCACTGAACTCACACCCCGGAATGAAAGGTAGCGACGGCTTGATCTGGTATTTCCCAGTGCACAACAATCCATCGGCAAACCCTACCCCTGCACACTTGAGCGCAATACGGACTTCTCCGACTCCAGGTTCAGGCACATCAACACGCTGCAGTTGATAGCTTTCCAGTTTCAATTCCTGCCCAACAACGGCGTACATTTGCGCAGACGTCATACTCGCCTCCTGCCCGCTCCTTCAGTGCAGCGCCCGAGCGCATCCTGGTACTGTTGCTCCAGCCGCGCTACCAACTCAGCCACACAGGGCAAGTCATCGATGTTGCCGACGCCCTGCCCGGCGGCCCAAATATCCTTCCATAATTTGTAGGCGCCATGCCCGCCGGTCCCCACTCCCGGCGTCGCAGCGCCAGGTAGATTGCGGGGATCCAGCCCGGCGCGAGCAATACTTGCGGCTAGATAATTTCCGCGCAATCCGCTGAACAGATCGCTCGGTACGATGCCATCGGCATCGGCATCGAGGAGCATCTGTTTATAAGAGTCGTCGATCTGACATTCAGTCGTCGCCAAAAACCGACTGCCCATATAGGCCAGGTCAGCACCCATGATCTGCGCGGCAAGCACATCCCTACCGGTGGTCAGGGCACCCGAAAGTAACAACGTGCCGTCGAAAAACCGTCGGATTTCGTTCACCAGAGCAAACGGATTCAGATGCCCGCCATGCCCACCTGCGCCACTGCACACTGCGACCAGCCCATCGACACCGGCCGCCGCAGCCTTTTCGGCGTGCCGTATGCTGACCACATCATGAAAAACCAGCCCCCCATAAGCATGCACAGCCTCAACCACTTCCCCAGGCGCCCCGACACTGGTGATAACCACTGGCACTCGATGCTTGACCAGAATCTCCAGGTCCTGTTCCTGGCGCGTATTACCACGGGAAACGATCTGATTGATGGCGAATGGCGCGCAATGGTTGTCATCAAGTTGCTGCTCGAGAGAGAACAGCCAATCGTCCAATTGCTGACTGCTGCGCGCATTGAGCGCGGGCATAGAACCGAGGATTCCCGCCCGGCACTGAGCCGCGACCAGCGCTGGTGTCGATGCCAGGAACATCGGTGCGCCGACCAAGGGCAAACGCAGCCGCTGTGCTATCGAAGGGGGCAAAGCCATGAGGAATCCTTTTTTTATGAGTATCGGTCCAGCGTCTGCCTGGATCATAGCGGCGCTGGATTTTGCCCTGCAACTATTTATTCACGCCTGTACAATTAAGCCTTGTTCCCTGACACCTGGAGAATCACTTGAGCTCGCTTTCGACACCTGCCGCCGGCACCGAACGCGCGAACGGGCGCATCACTCGCGAACAGTTGCTTGCCGCTGCTGTAGAACTGATGGCTGAAGGTGGTGAAGCTGCGGTCAACCTCAAGGCCACCGCTCAACGTGCCGGTGTGACACGAGGCACGGCCTACTACCACTTCAAGAGTCGCGCAGCGCTGATCGAGCACATGCACGCCAGCCTTGAACAGCAACTACTCAAACTCACCGATGGATCCCGACCGTTCAACAATCCCTACTCGCTTGTATCCCGATTGGCGGCCGAAGACGAATCGATCATTCGCTCTCGGGTTTATCGAATCCTTGAACAAGGGCCGCTGGCCGATCCGGCCACCGTGGCCTACCTGAAACGCTTTCGCAGTTCAGCCTCGATACAGCGAATGCGCCAGCCGGCCAATGGCGTGCCGATCGATCCGGATGCCATCGCCTTCATTGCTTCCGCACTGGATTTCGCGGGCTTGATGGCCATTTCACAAGGCAAGACCGTCAAACAACGCAAAGCCCTGGCAGATCGTTTTGGCGACGCGGTATACCAATTGTTCTGCCATGGCGTCATCGATCCAGAGCTTGATCCCGACTTGCCCAAGCCTTCGCGCAACGCCTGAATTGTTAAAAATTCCATTCAAACAAGCACAAAGGAATTAGCCATGACATTGCAGCGCCAAACCTTCACCGGCTTCCATAACCTGGCGCTCTGCGCCGATGTCGGTGGCCAAGCCGATGCGCCACCCGTAATCCTGTTACACGGTGGTGGTCAGACCCGGCACTCCTGGGGAAGAGCCGCCCGGCGCCTGGCGCAGACCGGCTACCACACGCTGGCCATGGACCTGCGCGGGCATGGTGAAAGTGCCTGGGCAGAGGATGGCGACTACTCCACGGATTCCTTTGTCGCCGACCTGAACGCAGTCATCGATACCCTTGACCAACCACCAGTACTGGTCGGCGCCTCTCTGGGTGGGTCAACCGCCCTGTTGGCGATGGGTGAAGCTGAAACCGTACGGGCAAGAGCATTAGTATTGGTTGACGTGGTACCTCGCATGTCACCCGAAGGTGTGCGGCATATCCGTGACTTCATGATGGGCAACCCCGAAGGTTTTACCAACCTCGAAGAAGCGGCGGCAGCCGTGTCGCGTTACATCCCTAACCGACCGAAGCCACCAACTAATGAGGGCTTGTTGAAAAACCTGCGCCTAAAAGATGACGGACGTTATTACTGGCACTGGGATCCAGCATTCCAAGCCAGAGGTGCCCGCGAACGCTTGGCCGACCTACACCTTCGCATGGAAAACGCCGCGTCCAAGATCCATGTACCGACCCTTCTGGTCAGAGGGCGGCAGAGCGACGTGGTCAGCGAAGAAGGCGCACGTCTCCTACTGGAATTGATCCCCCACGCTGAGTATGTCGACATCGAAGGCGCCGGACATATGGTCGCAGGTGATCGTAACGACGTATTCAATGAGGCCATCGAGTCATTCCTGCAGCGACTGGCGTAATTCATCCCTTGTCATGAGTCCTTGACCAATCATAGATATCACAATAATAATTTAGATGTTTATTCATCCATGACGTTTATCCGCCTTGCCGATGAACGCCGAGAGGGAGAGTGCGAATGACCTGGGAACATTGCGACAAGACCGCCATCGTCGGTGTCGGTGCGACGCCGTATTACGTCCGCGGGCAATCTTGGCCCCGGACAATCAATGAGATGATCGGCGAGGCAATTCTCGGCGCGTGTGCCGATGCCGGGTTGTCGGTACGAGATATCGACGGCTTCGCTTACTACGGCGGTGCCAAGGCCGGATACATCGATACCATGGACACCGCCAGCATCATGGAGATGCTCGGAATCCCCGAAGTCACTTTCACCGCCACGCTCACCGGTGGCGGCGGCGGTTCAGCCGGTGCCATCGGTCTCGCATCGGCTGCAATTATCGCCGGCGACGCCAAATATGTGGTCACCGTAATGTCCTTGCAGCAGCGGGCCCAGCGCCTCGGAACGGTGTTCGGTGCACTCAAGCCTGATCCGGAAAACTCCTTCCTGCAGCCTTCCGGGCTAGTAGGACCGGGGCATTTGATGTCGGTGCTTGCTCGCCGTCATATGCACCTGTACGGCACGCGTCGCGAAGCTTTTGCTGAGGTGGCGATCAACAGCCGCTTGAACGCCATGAACCGTCCGAAGGCCATCCGCCGTACGCCACTGACCCTGGAAGAATATTTCGCTTCGCCGATGCTTGCCGATCCGCTCTGCCGTCTGGATTTTTGTTTGGAAACTGACGGCGCGGTTGCAGTCATCACCACGTCGACCGAACGCGCTCGCGACCTGAAACAAAAACCCGTTCTAGTCACCGCCGCCACGCATGGCGGTCGCGCTGAATGGGGCCGGGCCTTTGCCTGGATGGGCATGAGTGATGAGTATTTCGCCTCGTCCGGGCACAAGGATGTCGCAAATCGCCTTTACGCCAAGGCAGGCGTCAAGCCGAGCGATATCGATGTGGCGCTGCTGTACGATCACTTCACGCCGATGGTGGTGATGCAACTGGAGGATTACGGCTTTTGCGGCAAGGGCGAAGGCGGTGCCTTCGTCGAAAGCGGCGCGATACGGATGTCCGGTTCTATCCCGGTTAACCCGCACGGTGGCCAATTGTCCGAGGCTTACATTATCGGCATGACCCACATTATCGAAGGTGTCGAACAATTGCGTGGAACTGCCATCAATCAGGTTGCAGATGCCGAACTGGCACTGGTGACCGGCGGCCCCGCATCGATCCCGGTATCCGGCCTCATTCTCAGGAGATCCGCATGAGCAAGCATCTGTCGCGCGCCCTGCCGGGCGAACATGTCCATATCACCACCGATCCCTGGACCGAGCCTTTCTGGCTGGCTGCTCGCGAAGGTCGATTGGTGGCCGCGCAGTGTGGCGCTTGCGGACACTTTCGTATGCCGCCCACGCCCTATTGCCCGCAGTGTCAGAGCCAGAATACGCAATGGCCGACCCTGGCCGGCACCGGCACGGTCTACAGCTACGCAGTGTGCAATCGCTCACCGTTCCCGGGCGTTGAAGACTTCATCTACATTCCGATAGTTGTCGAGCTTGATGACGCACCGGGCATTCGCCTGGTGTCGAATCTGGTTGGCATCGATCCTGAGTTGGTCAAGATCGGCATGCCAGTTTCGGTCGAGTGGAATCCAATCAATGATGATTGGCGCCAACCCGTGTTTCGCGCCTGCTGATCGAAGCCCGGCGTCGCAGGATGCCGGGCTTCTCCACCCTGCTGTCAGCGAGATTGCCCCATGAGCCCTGCAAACGCTCCAAGCCCGGTGTTGCTTGAAGTCATTGAGCAACACATTGCCGTTCTAACGCTCAACCGCCCGGAAGCTCGTAACGCCATTAACAGCGAAATGGTGCGAACGCTCGAAACCTACCTGACCCACATCGAAGACGATCCACAGATCCGAGTCTGTATTCTTGCAGCAAACGGTGACAAGACATTTTGCGCAGGCGCCGACCTCAACGAGATAGCGTCAGGCAACGCACGCAATCTGGCCACCAAGCGCGGTGGTTTCGCCGGCTTCGTCCAAGCCCCCCGGAGTAAACCGTGGATCGCAGCAATCAGCGCTACGGCGGTCGGTGGCGGCTTGGAAATGGCATTAGCCTGCGACATGCTGGTATGCGCCGACCAGGCCGAACTGGCATTACCGGAAGTCAAACGCGGCCTGGTTGCAGCAGGCGGCGGTATGTTCAGACTACCTCGCGTACTGCCACGAGCAGTTGCTTTGGAAATGATCGTCAGCGGTGAGCCGATCAGTGCGCGTCGCGCCTATGAACTGGGCATGGTCAATTATTTGGTGGCTCAGGAGCATGTGTACGAGACGGCTCTGAATCTTGCCCGAAAAATTGCCTGCGCCGCTCCATTGGCCGTGCGCGAAAGCCTGCAACTGGCGCGTAATAGCACGGACTGTACCCTAGAGGAGCTCTGGGCTCTGAATAAAGAGGCCGCTCGCCGGGTGATTACCAGTGCAGATGCGCGAATAGGCCCCAAAGCCTTTCTCGAACGACGCCCCGCACAATGGACCGGCCGTTGAACCCGATAAAACCAACAATACTTTCAAGGAGCGCGACCATGGAATACACCACCCTATTGTTTAATCTTTCCGATGATGGCGTTGGTACCATTACTCTCAACCGTCCCGAAGCAATGAATTCGTTCACTCTGACCATGCTGCACGAGTTCGATCATCTGTGGGCGCATATCCGTGAAAATGATGATGTGCGCGCGGTGGTACTGCGCGGTTCGGCAGGCAGGGCGTTCTCCACTGGAGCCGACGTCAAATCCCATGCTACCGAGCCGGTGGGCCATGCCAACAACCTTTGGAACGCCCGTGACCCTGGCGAAAGCCTGGGGGCACGCTCGAACAAGGTCTGGAAGCCGGTGGTGACTGCTGTACACGGGTTGTGCTGCGCAGGGGCTTTTTACTGGCTCAATGAAAGTGACGTGATCATCTGCTCGCAAGATGCACAGTTCTTTGATCCCCATGTCTCCTACGGGCTTGTTTGTGCAGTCGAACCCATCGGCATGTCCTACCGCCTGCCTTTGGGCGAAGTGCTGCGCATGTCCTTATTGGGTAATGATGAAAGGATTGGTGCCGACACCGCACTGCGCATTGGACTGGTGAGCGAGATCACGTCGAATGACGCATTGTGGGACCGAGCCCATGAGCTGGCGGCAAAGATCGCAGCTAAGCCACCGGCCGCCGTGCAAGGCACTGTGCGGGCAATCTGGGAGTCGCTGGATGTCCCCCGTACAACGGCGCTGACGCAATCCTTGAAATACACGATGATTGGAAACCCGGTAGCCCAGACACAGATGGACGTAGAGGCCGCTCGCAAACAATCACGCTCATACGAGGTACGCTGAAGCTTGAGCGGCAGGGCCCGAAAGCCCTGCCTCCCACATCATTGCTTAAGGTAGTCAGGGCTGCTTTCAGCCACCGCCTGACCGACACTGCTGCGCAGGTGGGCAAGGACTTGTTCACGCGCAGATTGCCCTGGGTCTCCGAACCCTTCACGCAGGCGCATTGCCAACAGGCGATTACCGGCCAACAGCCCTACCCGTTCCTCCTGCAGTAAGGCCAGCAATGAGTGCAGCTCCTCCCGTTGCGGCTGCTCACCAAAGCGCAATTGGCGCGCGGCAATTTTCATGGCATTGCAGATCATCAGCGCCTCATGCCTGCGATGCTGCGGTAAATCTCCCAGCAGGCGTTCACGCAACAACACCTGGGCAGCTTGCAACAAATCGGCACCTTCAGGTCGCGTACGCATCAATCATTCTCCGTCATATTGAGGATTTCCCATTCCAGCTTAGGAACGATGTGCCCCGTCAAAGCCAGCAACAACGATTCTTCTTCGCCTGAGATATGCCGTTCGGCCTGCTGGATAGCTATGATAGCCCAGCGCACATGCGCCATGACCTCCCAATACCGAACCTGATCGCGGTCAATGCGCCTGCCACTCTCAGCCTCGTAACCTCGATAAAAGTCCTCACGTTCGCCAATGCCGCCCGCCTCGAGGGTTGGCCGACCGAAGCGCCAACAGCGTGCGCAAAACCAGCCGACATCTTCAAGCGGGTCACTCCAGGCAGAAAACTCCCAATCGATGATTGCAGTCAAACCGGCCTCGTCGACCATGTAATTGCCGGTGCGAAAGTCACGATGGGTCAACACGATATCGCCGCGTGGTGGAGCATGCCGCTCGAGCCAACGCAGCCCCCACTCCAACGTTGGATACGGTGTGCGATAGTTATCGAGAAAATCGCGGAAGTGGGCAATTAAATAGTGAGCTGGTGCTTCTTCGTAGAGCGACAGAAAGTCGAGGTCCTGACGTGGCGGCCGGATCGAGTGAATACGTGCCATCTCCCGACCCAGGCGCTCGGCTAGTTCGCGTCGGTCGCCGCCATATCCTGAACCCGTGCGGGCGATAAGGTGAGCACTGGCAGTGCCTTCAACTCGACGCATAACAAAGAATGGCCTACCCAACACGGAACGATCCTCACACAGCCATAACGGCTGAGGCACCGTCACTCCGGCTTCGAAAGCCGCAATCAGCAAGGCATATTCCTGGGCACGGCCGTGACTGACCGAAACCCCGGAAGGGGCATCCGTACGAATAACCAGGCTTTGCAAACCACGATAAGGTCCATCGTAGAATTCGGCGTCGACGCGCCAGTTTTCCTGAATAGCGCCACCTGAAAGCAAATCAGCTAACTTCAACTCGACATGAGAAGCCTGACCAACATCGCTCAGGTACTGCTCGATTGCACTGCGTGATTGAGCGTCCACCTATGTTCTCCTAAAGCCCGCTGACCAGATGACCGCCATCAACAGCGAGTGTCGCTCCGGTGATATGTCGCCCACCCTCACCCACCAGGAGCAAAAGCGGCGCGTCGAGATCCGATAACTCGCCGAAGCGTCGACTCGGGATGCGTTGACGCATGCGCTCGCCAGGTTCACTGGCGAGAAACTCGCGATTCAAATCAGTGGCCACGTAACCGGGGAGCAAGGCGTTAACACGAATGCCGTAACGCGCCAGCTCCAATGCCAAGGTCTTGGTTGCCTGGATTACACCGGCCTTGGAAATTGCGTAGGGCGCCACCGCTCCGCTAACCCGCTCGCCCAGAATCGAAGCAGTATTAACGATAACCCCGCCCTTACCCGCTGCGACCATGCGCCGAGCAGCTTCAGTAGCCACGAGCCAACCGCCCTTGAGGTTGGTGCCAATCACTGCATCGAAATCCGCCTCGGTTTGGGCAAGCGCAGGCTTGGTGACTGTAACCCCGGCGTTGTTGAGCACAATATCCGGCACACCAAAGCGCTCAACCACCTCATCGAATGCGCGCTGAACGCCCGCACCATCGCTCACTTCCATTCGAACTGTGGATACCAGACCAGGCGTTAGCGCAGCCAGCTCTTCCAGCAACTCGGTACGCCTTGCGGCCATCACCACATGCGCACCTGCTGCGGCCAACACCCGACAAAAGTGCAAACCCAGGCCACTTGAAGCCCCGGTCACCAACGCCAATTTGCCTTCCAGACCAAATAGCGCATTCAAGTCCAAACTCGTCATGGACCTCTCCCGTGATCAATTTCCGATGACGGGTAAAGACCCGTCGGCTTGGAAAAATCATATCAATGAGTTATATGTTTAATCAACCTGACAAATTTTGTACGACTCAGGTTCCACCAGGGATTTTTCCCGTTTTAGCCAAGGTTCAGGCCAGTGCCCGCCCTTCATTGCGAACAGGACTACCAGAATGCAAGCACCTTCAAGCCGTATTCCACGCCCCGACGATTTCGCCGCATTGCTGCAGCTGAAAATCGACGGGAATGACTTCATCAGTCAGTACGGAGAAGCAAATCTGTCTGGCAACGCTTTTGGCGGACAGTTGATGGCCCAAGCCGTGATTGCTGCCGCTCACGGGCTCGATTCGCAAAGACGGCTTCGCTCGCTGCATGCTTCGTTTCTCAAGCCACTGCCACTCGATCCGCTATTGCGTTACCAAGTCCAAACAACACTGCAAGGTCGCAGCTTCAGCAACATTGAGGTGCAATCACAGACCGGCCAGCAGGTAGCATTCCGCGCCAGCATGTGTTTTCAAACTGAGGAAAATGGGCCGAGCCATCAGGACTCGGCGCCTGAAGTTCCTGTTCCTGAGGCGCTACTGGATCTAGCGCGTTTAGCCGACCAGCATCAGGATCGGTTGAGCGAAGGTAATCAAAGAATGCTCAAGGCTAGGCATCTGCACGAACTGCGTCCGGTGGATGGTGAAGCCTTCCTCTTTTGCGGTGCTCGTAAACCGAGCATGCGGTACTGGATTCGCAGCCGTGATCGTCTGAGCGATGACCCGAGGCTGCACGAAGCAGCGCTGGTGTACATGTCCGATGCCTGGATCAACAGTGCAATGTTGCTTCCCCATGTGGCAACTCGCATGAGCCGTGATTTTTTTGCGCCAACGCTGACTCATGACCTCTGGTTCCATCGCTCATTTCGTGCCGATGAATGGCTATTGTTCGATGTGCACAGCCCTTCACTGGTGGGTGCCACTGGATTGGTCAATGCCGCCATCTATGATAGTCATGGCAGGCTGATAGCCAATGCCGCACAGCATGCGCTGTTCCGCCAACTCGGTTGAGGCGCTGCGCCCCGGTATGTACCGGGGCTTTTCATATCGTCTGCGTCATCAGTTACGAGTATTTCGGATGACCTTTTTCAGTAGATTTTTGAACAACGCCAGATCATCCCAATCCAATCCGGCGATAGCCTTCTGCTCCGACGATTTAGCCTGCACGAACAACTTGACCGCGTATTCATGGCCCCTTGAAGTAAGGTCGAACTGACGATCCGAGCCATCGCCCTGCACTGTCACTAACTCAGCTTCCAGCAACCTTCCCAGCTCTTCGTCACCGAGACGATGACCACTGGGCTTCAACAACTCTTCGATCTGACCCTGGGTCTTGTGCTTGCCGGCAGCCAGCACACTGAGTACGAAATACCCGCACTCTGTAAGGCCCATTTGCTGCCAGTCGTTGCGCACCGGTTGGTACAGCTGCATGGAGGCCACGCCGAGCAAAAACCCCAGGTAATCCTTGTTGAAACTGCTGTTCACATCTTCGACTTCTACTGGATTCTCCAGCGCGCGGGGGTGAACCTTGGCGTATTTGCCGCCATGGAAGGCCAATGGCGGATGAGCGGAATGATCAAACTCGATCACTTCGCCGACAAAAATGATGTGGTCACCACCTTCATAGCGAAAGCTGGTTTTGCATTTGAACCGGGCCGCGCAATCACCGAGCAAAGGCACCTGTCCAGGGCCACGCTCTAACTCCAATCCGGCGAATTTATCGATGCCACGCTTGGAAAACCGATCCGACAAGGATTGCTGATCGGCTGCAAGCACATGTACCGCGAAGTAGTCGCCAGTCATGAAGGCCGAGAGGCTGCCAGAGGTTTTTGACAGGCTCCAGAGAATCATCGGTGGCTCAAGCGACACCGAGTTGAAACTACTGGCAGTGAGACCGACATCTACACCCTCGGCGTCGCGCGTGGTGACGATCGTGACGCCGGTCGCGAAAGCCCCCAATGCATTACGAAACTGCTTACTGTCGATTACCAGATTGGGATTGCTCACGGACTTTTCCTCGTTCTGTTCGAACCGCTTGCTGCCTGAGATCACAGCGCGCCATTTGACTAAATAGTATATATCATTAATACAATAGGCAACCGGTTCTAGTGCCGGCCACTTCGAATTCCATGACACTCAGAGAGCTAACAATGAAAACAAAAGTCTGCGAAATGTTGTCCATCGATCTCCCCATTTTTGCCTTCTCGCACTGCCGGGATGTTGTCGCTGAAGTGTCTCGGGCCGGTGGCATGGGTGTTCTCGGCGTCAGCGGTTTCACTCCCGCACAACTGGAGCAGGAATTGACCTGGATCGACGAGCACATTGATGGGAAGCCCTACGCGGTTGATATCCTGATTCCGAACAAATATGCCGCCAGTGGCAACCCGACAGAGAAGCGTCGCCCAGAACTGCCGGCCGAGAATCAGCTTTTCCTTAAGAAACTGTGTGATGACGCTGGGATGGCGCCGCTTCCCGAAAACGAAGTCGAGCGCATGGTCAGTGAGTACATGGATCGCCTGCACATGACGCCGGAATCGGCGGAAGAACTGATTGAGGTGGCGCTGCGTCATCCACTGGTAAAGCTGGTGGTCAACGCCCTGGGCACGCCGCCTAAGGAAAAGGTGCGCGAACTGCAAGCGCGCGGAATTAAGGTCGGCTCGTTGGTGGGCCGACTGGACCACGCAAAAGCACAGGTTGAGGCTGGTGTGGATCTACTGGTGGCTCAGGGCAGTGAAGCCGGTGGCCATACCGGTACAATCACCTCGATGGTGCTATGGCCACAGGTGGTCGATGCCGTGGCGCCGATCCCAGTGCTTGCGGCTGGGGGCATTGGTCGTGGACGACAAATGGCTGCGGCCCTGGCAATGGGTGCGGACGGCATCTGGTGCGGCTCTATCTGGCTGGGTACAGACAAAAGCGAGCTCACTCCAGAAATGAAAGCCCGCCTATTTGCCGCTCGCTCTGAGGAAGCCATCCAGTCGCGCGCCATGACGGGTAAACCTTGCCGGATGTTACGCAGCAAGTTCACCGATGCTTTCGAACAACCGGATGCACCGAAGCCTTTACCTATGCCCCTGCAGACGCTGTCGGTGTTCGAAGCCCGCGCACGCATCGAGCGTGCCAGGGCGAGCGATTTTTTGACTCATCCGGTAGGCCAGATCGTCGGCGATATGCACGGAGAAACGACAGTCAAAGAGATTTTCTACGACCTGCTGAGCGAATTCCTTGATAGCGCCGAACGCTTGGCAACACTGGTCAAGTCACTGGAGTGATCATGGCTTGAAACGAATAAGGCCGTCGCCCCGAATCACCAGGATGACGGCCCTTCAACAGCAACAGTTACGAATGACTGGCAGGCTGCACGACGGATTCACGCGATGCATCAGGCCGGCGCTTGGGCAAGGCCAAAGCAGCAAAGACACTGAGCACGCACAACAGGGTGATGGTAAAAAACGCCAGTTGGAACGCCGAGCCCGCTGGATAGGTTCCCGGGCCTTGTGCCGGGTCGCTGATCGTTTGAGTGGCGAAGATAAAGGCGATCATCTGCGCTCCGATGGCCATGAAGGTCGTGCGAATCACCTGGCTCAAACCAGTCACCTCGCTGACCCGCTGCGCCGGCACCGCTTCTACGATGAGATTCGGCACAGCACTGAAAGCAATGGCCGTCCCAATGCCGTTGAGAATGACCGCAAACCCGACAAACCAGATGGTGCTGTGGTGCAGCGTTAAGGCGGCCCATCCCACAACCAGGAAAAACAATCCATACAGCAATGCACGCCTCCCACCGTGGCGCCCCGCGACAACCCCACCCCAAGGTGCAGCGACGATAGCGACCAGTGACGAAGGTAATTTCAGTGCCGCGGCAGCCGTAGCGGCCATGCCGAGCCCGACACCAGTCCAAGTGGGTTGCTGCAACAATACAAACAACACTTGGGCAAACTGCATTGCTCCCAAGGCAATCAAGGCATAACAGAGGTTGGACATGGCCAACTGACGGTTCGCGAACAACCGTACGTCGATAAGCGGATTGCTATGTCGAGCTTCATACCAGCCCCAGAATGCCAGCAAGGCAAGGCTGCATCCACCCAGCCAAACGGTGCGCTGATCGTACCAACCCCAAGTGCTACCTTTGGTCAAAGCGAACAGAATCCCCGCCACCGCCGGTGCAAACAATACACCTCCGAGGATATCGACTTTCTGGTCGCTGGACTTGCCAGCCGACGACGGCAGAAGCGCAATCACCAACAACAAACCCAGCACAGCGACCGCAGTACTGATGTAAAAGATCCAATGCCAGCTCAGGTAGTCAATGCACACGCCACCCAACACGAAACCGATACCTGCAGCTGTTGAGGCGGTACCTGCGACGATTCCGATGCAAAGTGGTATACGCTCTTTACTGATGTTTTCCCGCACCAGACCGAAACACAGAGGCAGGACAGCTGCAGCCACCCCTTGCACGGCGCGTCCGAAAACAATCCCTTCCAGGGAGGAAGATAAAGCACTGATCATTGAGCCAACGGCAGCCAGGATCAACATGCCAATCAGCACCCGGCTGCGTCCATATAGATCACCGATCCGGCCGCAGATTGCAGAGGCGGCAGCCGCCACCAACAGATAGGCGGTAATGACCCATCCCACCAGTGCCGGGTCCTGAAACAGCTTGTAGAACGTAGGCAAGGCAGCAAATGCCATGCTGACCTCGAAAGCAGAAGCCACCTCGGCTGCAACCAACGCCAACATGATCGTTTTCCAGCGTGTGTCTTTCTCACTCAAGGCCATGCGGGTCTACTCCTTGCTCATCAAAGAACGGCTCAGGCCTCAAGCCCTGCTGGCCATGCGTTTCTGAAGGTCCGTTTGCTGCTCCAGCTCACTTTCGACTACAGGATCGAGTCCTGTCATGGGAAGTGACACCGTGATTGATTCTGCTTTGACGTCGCGACCGACATCACGCAACAGGAAATACGACAGTGCCGGTATCAGCGTCAGTGCGCCGAGCATGTTCCAAAGGAACATGAACGTCAGCAAGATGCCCATGTCGGCCTGGAATTTGATCGGAGACCAGACCCAAGTCACCACACCCGCCGCCATGGTCACACCAATCAGAGCCACAACCTTGCCTGTAAAATTCAGAGCGAGCCCATAGGATTGTGCGAGGGAAATCCCGCGACGCTGCGCACCCAGTTGAACGCACAACAAGTACAGGGCGTAATCAACGCCGACGCCAACACCCAGGGCAATAACCGGCAAAGTAGCGACTTTGACGCCAATACCCAGCATCACCATCAAGGCCTCACAGAGGAAGGAAGTAATGATCAGAGGCACCATGGCAACCACCACCGCACGCCAACTGCGAAAGGTGATCAGACACAGAATCGCGACAGCGGCATACAGCAGTCCAAGAATTCGATAGTTGGCCTGTTCCACCACAATGTTGGTGGCCGCCTCGATACCGGCAGGGCCTGCTGCCAATAGAAACTGTCGGTCAGGAGTGTTGTGCTCGGCCGCAAACTCTTCGGTAACCTTGACCACTTCACTCAACGTGTCAGCTCGATGATCCCTAAGGTAGGCAATGACCGGAGCAACACTGGCATTGGGGTTCATCAGCTCAGGACTACCAACCAACAGGGTTTGCGTGACGTTACCGAGCGTTTGAGTGTTGCGCGGCAACGTCATCCACTTCGGATTGCCTTCGAACGAACCTGACGCGACCCTACGAATTCCGCCTGCCAGTGAGGATGTGGCCAGCACCGAGGGCAGTTGTTGCAGGCGCCAGGCCAAAAGATCCTGCGCCACTAACGAATCGTAGTCGCGCATGCCTTCGGTTTTAGTCTTGAGGATGACGGCGAACTGATCGCTTGACATACCATAGTGTTCGTTGATGTAACCGACATCCAGATTGAAGCGCGAATCGGGACGCAGCTCTGGCGCACCAGCATCCAGATCACCCATCTTCAGGCTGGTCAGGCTGATCACCATGGCACCACCGCCGACCAGTACCGCCAACAAGGTGAGTGGCAAGGCCAGGCGACGCTCAGTGCACCGTTGCAGAAAGCCAGTGATACCCTGCCCTGCCCCATTCTCCCGCAGGCTGCGTTTGGCGGCAGACTGACTGACACCTATATAAGAAAGTGCGACCGGAATGAAGAACAGTTTGGTGAAGATCAGCACCAATACACCCAGGCTGGTGGTCATGGCCAAGTCGCGAATCACGGGTATGTCGATGATCATCAACACTGCGAAACCAACCACATTGGTAATCAGCGCCGTCAACCCGGCCAGGAACAACCGTCGAAAGGTATATCGGGCGGCAACATACTTATGAGTCCCCCGTCCGATGTCTTGCATGATCCCGTTCATCTTCTGCGCGCCGTGGGACAAGCCGATGGCGAAAATCAGAAAAGGTACGAGGATCGAATAAGGATTGAGGTCGTAACCAAGCAACTCCAGCAACCCCAGCAGCCAGACCACACCGATGGTTGCAGTCGCCACCAACAACAGGGTACTGCGCAGATCACGGGTATAAAGGTAGATGATCAATGACGCGATCAGGGCCGATATGGCGAAAAACATCATGACCTGAATCAACCCATCGATCAGGTCGCCTACCAGCTTTGCAAAGCCGATGATATGCACACGATAGTGGCCATCGTTTACGCCTTGGTACTTGTCACGGATTTCTTTTTCCAGAAAAGTCGAGAGTTCACTGTAATCCAGTGGCTTACCTGTCTCAGGAATTACATCGAGCAGCGGCACGAAAATCATGCTCGATTTAAGGTCCTTGCCCACCAACGTTCCAGGTAAACCAGCGCGCAGCGTATTGGCGCGGAACTGGGCAATCGACTTTTCCTTAGCGTCATAATCGAACGGCATGACCGGACCACCGAGAAAGCCTTCTTCGGTCACCTCGGTCCAGCGCACGATTGGTGTCCAGACCGAACGCATGAAGGCACGATCTACACCTGGCGTAAGGAATATTTTATCGTTGATATCACGCACGACAGCCAAGTAGTCCTTGTTGAAAATATCGCCCTGCGTATTTTCGACTACGATGCGCACTGAGTTGCCCAAACCCTTCAGTTCGCTCTTGTTGTCAAGGTAGTTGCGGATGTAAGGGTGGGAATGTGGAATCATGTCATCGAAGCTGGCCTGCACCGTCAGACGCGAAGCATGCACCCCCAGAAAAGCGGTGATGACCACAACCAGGAACACCACCCAGGCGCGATGATTGAAGATCAGTCGCTCGAGCCAGTCACCCGATTTTTTGTCGAAGTCCTTGATGTCCCGTATCACGGGCAGGCGAAGTGATTCGGTATCTACAGCCATGATTTCTCCAGATTTTCCATACCACTAGCCTCAGCTGCCGGAAGCCGGCAAAGGCTCGAGCTGAGCACCTTGGGTGCCGACGATGACCACACTGTCTGCAGCCGCGGGTTCGATATTGGCAAAGGGCACGCTACGTAACAGCTTCACTGGCTTCAGTGCGCCAGTGGCGGCATCACCAAGGATTAACGCGCCGCCTTGGCTGACCAGAGCCAAACGTCCGTGGTCGAGCATGGTGGCTGCAGTCAGTGTGGTATCAATGCCAGTGCTGATTTTTTCCCAGCTCACACCTTTATCCAGGCTTCGCCAGGCATTGCCGCGCAAGCCGTAAGCAACCAATGCACGAGAATCCCCCGTCACGCCGAAGAAACTGCCGATATAGCCGGAGTTCAACGCAACGAAGCGCTGACTGTCCTTATCCAGGCGAAACACCGTCCCCCGCTCCGAGGCGATGTAAAGTTCACCACCCACGGCATTAATGGCGGACAAATGCAGGCCATCTGGGTTGTCCATCCGATCGAGCAGAGGCGTCCAGTGCTCGCCGCCATCACGAGTTTCCATAATCAGGTTGAAAGTACCTACCACGTAACCGTGCTGATCATTTTCGAACCATACATCCAGCCATGGCTGCTCGGGACCCGTCTCGTAGTTGAGCCGAACCTGATCCATCAAGCCTGCGTATTGCGCCTGCTCGGCTTCGCTGGCCTGATCAAGGCGCTGCTGGTAATAGCTGGTCATCAGCTTACCGGTAGAAAATCCATCCTGTTGCTTGACCCAGGTTTTGCCACCGTCGCGGGTACGCAGGATCACACCTCCGTGACCAACGGCCCAACCTGATTCAGTTGTGGGAAAGTTGACAGCCGTGAGGTCGGCACTGACCGGCACGTCGGCCTGTTGCCAGCTATGACCTTGATCGTCGGAATAGACGATATGCCCTCGCCAACCAACCGCAACCAGCCTCTGCCCGGCTCTAGCCAAGCCGATAAGCTGAGTGACAGGCGCCATATTGCTCTGCACTGCAGGATTGAACAACGGGTCGATGCCAGGCCGGGAGCCTTCGCTCGCGTTGACACTTAACAACAACGAAGCACCGATCAAGCAACCGCCGATCCATCTGAGATTGGCAGCTGACGCACCTCGCATGGGCAGGGCTAGTCGCAAACCCCTGGCAAATAAAGGCAAGCCAAAATGGCTCATTTCAACCTCCAGACTTCTTATTAAACTTGTTGTGCGGAGTGATGTAAGCGACTTGACAGGCATGATGCTTAATGCACCAGTACCGGCTCAATTCGCACAATCATACTAATCCTATATATGTTTATCGTCAACTGAACATTGGCTCCACAATTCGCAGGCGAAAAAAAACCGCAGCACGAAAACTCGTGCCGCGGTTAAGGGGATCGTTTAGCGGACGCCGGTGCCGGCCATGGACTCCGCACGGAAAGTGTAGTCTGGGAAACGCTTGACCTGTTTCGCCCAACCAGTGGCCGGATCAATGAAGCTGGCCAGTAGGTATTGACCTTTGCTCAGGTCGTAGGTGGTGTTGGAATAATCCATATTCCCGGCCGCGCCCGTTTCATTGCGGTTGTACTGCGGCCACCCATTGGATTGTCCCACCCGGAATAGCTTACCGGCATCATCCTCCGACTCACTCGTTAAAATCGACCAGGAGTCCTCGTCAATGAAGAATCTGCGCTTAGCCGCAATATGACGCTTCCCTTCTTTACGGGTAGCCTCTACCAGCCAAACGCGGCGCAACTCCCAACGCGTGACATCAGGATTAATGAACTGTTTACCAAGTACTTGCTCCGGAGTATGGGTCAGCATTCGGTACTGATTGACAGGGACGTACATCTCCTTACGCCCTGCCAATTTGAAATCGAAGCGATCCATGCGACCAGCGAAAAGACCAAGCTCGTCATAATTCAATGCACCAGACAATGCAGCGCTCGGCGTGTCGTAAGTAAATTCCGGCGCGAGACGTGTACGGCGCTGGCCAGTGGTATAGGCCCAAATGCGTTGATCTTTACGATCAAACTCCGCTGGGTACCAGACGATGGTTTTCTGCCCCGCATCGCGCGCCGGTGCAAACGTTTTATTCAGGAAACGGTAGTAATTTTCAGCCGCGCCAGCATAAGGAGTTTCCTTCGGGTCCCAGAATGGATAGTCAGACTGCTGTATGGCTTCGTTGGTCATCGTTCGATTGCCTCCTGCGTCGACGATCCAACTTTGCATGCGCAATTCGTACTCGGTTTGCTCGTGCGTGAGGGCGTTCCACATCGCCTGATAACCACTCTTGGGAATCGGGAAAGGCGTACCGGCCCAGCAGCCCCGCAATCCAACCCCATCATCGGTGGTTTTGCAGTCTGGGTTCCCTGCGTTTTTAATCGAGCCTTGAGCTCGCTCCGCTGACATCTGCGGATAACCACGGCGAGTCGGGTAAATATTGACTTTGTAGTCGGGCCAACGCTTCAACAAGGCCTGAGTACCGGGGGTCAGCTTATCGGCGTATTGCGCCATATTGGCCGAAGTAATCGTCACAACAGCCTTGTCATCTGCATAGGGATCAAGTGGAATCTTGTCAGACGGGTTGGCACCCGCAGGCGGCTTCACACCCCCTGTATAGGCAGGGATGGTGCCATCTTTATTACCAGCGATCTCCGAACCCCAGGGAGTGAGTGTCGTCCCCAGCTGCTTCAGTTCTTCAGGCGTCACCCCAGGCGTGGCATAAACACCCTGATGAAACAGTAGAGTGAACCCCACTGCCAGCACTCCCCCTGCTTTTGACAAGACGCGTACTGCACCTTCGGTTTCGACGATTGGTTTGCCTGTCTTCATCGCGGTCTCCAGCTTATTGTTTATTTTATCGGCGGGTAGAAGCCCAATGTTTGAGAGGACAGGTCCTCCCAAGAAATTGTGTAATCACAATAATCATGTGTATCATTGGTGTCAATGGACCAAGGCAAGCATTCTTCTCAAGTTCATGACAAAAACTTAATTTTCATCAAGCAAAGCACAATCATATATATGATATTCACAATGATTGCTTCGCACTCTTGAGCTCCTGCAGCGTCAAAAACGCCGAAAACAACTAAAAAGGAACGTTCAATGAAGATTCAAGCCGCGCTGGCCTTTGATACCAATGCCCCCCTGAAAATGGAGCAGATTGACCTGGTTGAGCCTGGACCTGGGGATGTACTGGTGAGAGTTATTGCCACAGGACTGTGCCATACCGACCTGACGGTATTGGCCAATCCGCAGATGCCGTGGCCGGCGTTGCTCGGACATGAAGGTGCCGGGATTGTCGAGAAGGTGGGTGCGGGAGTAAGTCGCGTCGTCCCGGGCGATCATGTGATCATGACCACCACTTCATGTGGCAAATGCCCCCAGTGCGTTTCCGGCCAGCCGTCCTACTGTCTTTCTTTCCGTGAACTGAATATGTCAGGCGGTCGTTGCAGCGATGGTAGCTGCACCCATCAACTGGCCGGAAAACCTGTGTTTGCTCGATTTCTCGGCCAGTCTTCATTTGCCAGTCATTGCCTGGCCAACGAACGCAGCGTGATCAAAATAGATGCTGAGTTGCCACTGGATATCCTTGCCCCCCTAGGCTGCGGTATTCAGACCGGCGCCGGAGCCGTGCTCAATACGCTGCGTCCACGCGCAGGTACCAGCTTCGCGCTGTTTGGCGCTGGCGGTGTAGGTTTGTCAGCATTGATGGCAGCGAAAATCGCCGGTTGCACCCAACGCATCGTGGTCGATCGAATTGCCAGTCGGCTTGAACTTGCCCTTGAGCTTGGCGCCACGCATGTAATCAATGCCGGAGATCAGGACGCCGTTCAGGCCATCCGTGAACTCAGCGGCGGTGGGGTTGACGGCGTCGTCGAAGCCACTGGTATTCCAAAGGTAATGGAACAAGCCATTCAGGCACTGGGGCATGGTGGCACGGCCGTTCTTGTGGGTATGGCCGGTGCGCAAGCCAGTGTCACCTTCAACCCTATGGAAGTGCAGTCCAGAAATACTCGAATCAAGGGCAGCATCATGGCGGGCGAAGGCGGGGTGCCGTCTTTGTTTATCCCGCAGCTCATCGGTTATTGGAAAGCCGGCCTGTTACCGATTGAAAAACTGCTGCGTTTTTATGATTTCAAGGACATCAATCAGGCCATCCACGACGCCCATGATGGTTCCGCTATCAAACCCGTGATCCGCATGCCTTGAGGAGCCTCACTCCATGACCATCGAGAACGCTTTCAACACGTTTATAGAGAACACCTTTGTCAGCCAGCGCCAGACCCGACGAGCACGTCGGGACGAAACAGTCGATCAGCGTAAGGCTCGTCTGTTGCGTTTGCGCGAAGTGATCGTGGCGCATATCGACGATATCGAACAGGCTCTTTACGAAGACCTGCGCAAGACACCCAATGGCGGCAAGGCTGGCGAAATCGCCTCGGTCCTGGGTGATATCGACACAGCAGTGTCACAACTGGCCGACTGGATGGCTGTCAAACCTGTTCCCTCTACGCCTTACCTCCCAAATACTGCCGCACATATTCTGTATGAACCACGCGGCACTGTTCTGCTGCTGGGGGCCTGGAACTTCCCGTTTGCCCTGATCATGGCCCCTCTTGTTCCGATCATTGCGGCGGGCAATAGCGCCATCATCAAACCCAACGAGCTGACACCTGCCACCAGCCGAGTTGTTGCGAAACTGATCGCAGAAGCCTTCAAACCCAATGATGTTGCAGTGATCGAAGGCGGCGTCGAGGTTGCCGAGCGCTTGCAGGAGCTGCCTTTTGATCACGTGTTTTTCACCGGCAGCCCGGCGGTAGGAAAACTGGTAATGGCAGCAGCAGCGAAACATCTGAGCAGCGTCACTCTGGAGCTGGGCGGAAAGTGTCCGGCCATCATTGGACCAGATGTCGAATTGTTACAAGCGGCGGCCAAGGTAGTCGGTGGTCGTTTCAACAATTCCGGCCAGCTCTGCCTTTCCGTTGACCATGCCTGGATTCCGCGCAGCGACGCGCAAGCGTTTGGCGAAAAGGTCAAGGCCATGGTCGCCCATCAATTTTATGAAAACGGGCAATTGCAGTTGGAAAAACAACCGCGCATTGTCAACGAGCGTAACTTCGATCGAGTGCTCGGTTACATCGACGATGCGCTTGACCGCGGCGCACGCATCCTGTGTGGTGGCGAGTCGGATCGCGAGACCCTGACTATCCATCCAACGGTGTTGGTGGACGTGCCTAGGGATGCGCGAATCATGCAGGAAGAGATTTTCGGGCCCGTCTTGCCCATTCTCGCCTACGACGAACTGGATGAGGTACTTGAACACATCGATGGCAACGGCAAACCGTTGGCGATGTACGTGTTCAGCGACGACCAGACCTTCGTTGACCAAGCATTGCAGGGAAGCTCGTCAGGTGGCGTGACGATCAATCACGTCATGATGCATTACGTTGAGAAGAACCTGCCGTTCGGCGGCGTCAACGGTAGCGGCATGGGCCGTTACCACGGTCATGCCGGCTTCCTCGAATTGTCCAATGCCCGCTCAGTGCTGATTCAAGGCAAGGCATCGGCCTAAGTTCAGTTTCTAGCGCCTTGAAACGGCCACATCTGACCACCAGGCTAAAACATCAAGCCTGGTGGTTCACTATCGGCAACGTCATGAGTGGCTGAGAAACGTTGACCGCCTTTTTTGCTCCACTACCAGCCGTTCGGTGATCAGGCGCTTGCCGCCATCCACTGGACGACGCCGCGGCCCGCTGCAACTCTAGTTAATATTTGTTGAAAAACTATAATCTGGAATTTCGCGCCGACTGCAGTTGCGGCCACTTCCTGCCCGACATATCCGTTGAAATACGGGGCCCCGCGTGTAGCTCGAAAAAAACTCCACCAGTCACTCCATGCGTACGTAGTCCCGTAAACAATCAGTCCTGATCTTGACTGCTACGACGTTACCGAGCGTCGAACATTGTTTGCTAACCTGCTCGCTAGCGACCGCCTTCTACGGGCGCATGCGTCATTAGCATTGGAATCTCCATGAAACATAACCAGCTTCGCGCCTTCCTTACGATATGCGAAAGCGGCAGCATCCAAGAAGCATCGAGAATCCTCCATATTTCCCAGCCTTCTTTGTCTCGAAGCATTAAGGAGCTCGAAACAGAGCTTGGCGTGCACCTGCTAGTGCGCTCCAATCGAGGCGTTACCCTGACGATTTATGGAGACCATTTACTGAGTCGTGCCCGCCTGATCCTCGAAGAGGCGAAACGGGCCAAAGATGAAATCGAGACTCTCAAAGGCCGTACAGGTGGTCATATTATTATCGGGGTGTCTCCCGTCACGCCAAGTTCTCGCTTCGTCAATTGCCTGGCACGTTTTAGTAAGCGCAACCCAAAGGTATCGATACAGATCGAAGAGTTGCGACCCAACAAACTCATCGAAGGACTGCGGGAAGGCCGATTGGATCTGGCTCTGACGTCCCATGGTGGAACTCGTCAACTGGAAGGGTTTCGGGCTGTTGAGTTATACCTGCAACCAGGTGCTTTGGCAGTACGTAAAGGCCACCCTCAGCGGCATTTGGGCTCCCTAGCCGACTTACGCGAATTAATGTGGATCCTCCCCGACACATTCGAGGATTCACCTGTCAGCCCGCTTTTCAGTGAACACGGACTCGCAGCCCCCGAAAATGTCATGGTCTGCTCCTCTCTCGTCATGTATCTGGAGTTGGCCGTATGCACTGACGCAGTCAGCTTCTGGTCGATGCGGCACCTGGCCTTGAGCAACCTGAACGAAAAGCTCGATGTGTTGAAGGTCTCCGAACAAGTGCCTGGATTTGCTTTTTCTCTTATCAGTCGAGAAGCGGAATTGCTCACTCAAGAGGCCAAGCTCCTGGCGGAAGACATTGTTTACGAGTTCCATGGCAACCGCTCTGCCAACCCACTTTAGCGCGGAGTCGAATGACTACTAAAAAAGGTATAGCGATACGTAAAGACGATTACTCAGCGGGAAAATGCTTTGGCATGCTCAGATCCATCGAATAATCCTAAGAGAGAAACAAATGAATTCGCTACCAGGCCTTGTACCCGAAATCGAAGCGCTCCAAGCAGAGTTCATGCAGATCCGCAAACACATCCATCAGCATCCCGAACTGGGCTTTGAAGAGGTTGAAACAAGCAAACTGGTAGCCGGCTACCTACGCCAGTGGGGCTACGAAGTCCATGAAGGCATCGGTGGCACCGGTGTTGTCGGGGTACTAAAGTTTGGTGATGGGACGCGCGCAATTGGCTTGCGCGCGGACATGGATGCGCTTCCAATTGAGGAAGAAAACGGCCTGATGCATCAGAGCAAACATGCAGGAAAAATGCACGCCTGTGGTCATGATGGACACACCGCGATCCTGCTTTGCGCAGCCAGATATTTAGCAGAAAGTAAATGCTTCAACGGCACGCTGAATCTCATTTTCCAGCCGGCTGAGGAGACGCTTGGCGGTGCATTAAGCATGATGAATGACGGGCTGTTCGAGCGATTCCCTTGCGACGCGGTTTATGCCCTGCACAACGCGCCTGGATTGCCTGTGGGTTACTTTGTTGTACAAACCGGCAGGATGCTGGCGTCTTCCGATGAGGTGATAATTCGACTGGTGGGTCAAGGTGGCCATGGCGCCATGCCGCATCTCGCCAAGGATCCAGTGGTCGCTGCCGCCGAAACCATTTTAGCCTTGCAAACGATCGTAGCCCGTAATGTGCCAGCCAGTGAAACGGCGGTAATTACTGTAGGTATGGTCGCCGCCGGCGAGGCTCCGAACGTAATTCCTGCCCATGCAACCATGAAATTGAGTGTGCGCGCGACAACGCCCGAAGTGCGGGCGCTATTAAAAAAACGCATCGGTGAAGTCGTCCAAGGCGTAGCCATGGTTCACGACATGCAGGTGGAGCTCGACTACCGCCCTATGGTCCCCACTCTCTTTAACAGCGAAGCAGAAACAGCTCTTGCCAGACAAGTGATCAGCGACTTGGTCGGCCCGAAGAACGTCATTGCCACGGGCAGCAAAGGCGGATTGGGAAGTGAGGACTTTGCATGGATGCTTGAACGTCTTCCCGGCTGCTTTGTGGCACTCGGCAATGGCAACAGTGGCCCTACCGGTTGTTCTGTACACAACCCAGGATATGACTTCAACGATTTGGCCATTCCTTACGGCGCAAGCTACTGGGCCAGACTGGTGCAAACCTATCTTGTTTAGCCCATACGCCATCCCTATGTCATCGAGCATCCCGCCCCTGAGAGAAGAACATGTCTGAAATCATCAAGAGGAGAAAGGTTGTTATCGCTTTGCTGTTGGTCGTGATGATCATCAGTGCATTGGATAAAACCATTTTCGCATTCGCCGGCGTCCAGATCATCGATGAATTACAGCTAACGCCGGAACAATTCGGTTTTGTAGGCAGCTCATTTTTCTTTTTTTACTCATTGTCAGGCGTACTGGTTGGCTTCCTTGCCAACCGTGTACCCACGCGCTGGATCCTGGCAGGGATGTCGCTCGTGTGGATGGCGGCTCAACTGCTGGTTACATTTAGCAGCGGCCTTTCAGCACTGGTAGTCAGTCGGCTGTTACTGGGCATCGGCACCGGACCAGCGACTGCGGTAACCCAACATGCATGTTTTAAGTGGTTCAATCCTAAAGAACGCATGCTGCCTTCTTCGCTAATTTACAGTTCAATCATGCTCGGAGGACTGCTTGGCGCAATCACCCTTCCATACGCCATTGAGCACTTGGGTTGGCGCTTGGCGTATTTAAGCCTGGCTGTGGTTGGTCTGATTTGGCTCATTCTGTGGTTAACCTTCGGTCGAGAAGGCAATCAGCAAATTCACAGCGACAGCGCCGAGAATGAAATCGAGCCAAACATCCCCTACAAGGCGCTACTGTTCAATCGCACTTTTGTTTGTATTACGTTGTTGGCTTTCTTCTGCTATGTACCCAGCGCCTTAGGGGTCAGTTGGACAGTTGTATACCTGAAGAAGGGCTTGAACCTGAGCACCCTACAGGCCGGCTATTTCATGTTGGGTGGGACAGTTCTGGCCATGATTACCGGGTTGACTGTTTCCAGCCTTGCTCAGAAAGCATTGAAACGCGGCGGAAGCCTTTTCTGGACCATGGTCGCCCCGCCATTAGCCTGCAGCGCCTTGGGTGGGCTTCTATTTGCATTGATCGGCATTTCGACTGATCAGCGTGTGCTGATTATGTCATTGATGGGCCTGGGGACAGCCCTGGTTAATGTGCTTCCCAGCTTCAGTATGACCATCACGTCGCACTTCACTCCCGTGCAGCAACGAGGTTCGATGTTGGCAATCCACAATGCTCTGCAAACATCTGCTGGCATGCTCGTCCCCTTACTTGTCGGACAGCTAATCGCATGGAACGGAAATGAAATTGCACGTGGGTTCGAATTGGCAATTTCCGGCTTTGGTCTCGCAATTCTAATATGCGCGTTGATTGGCTTAAGGATCGTGACCCCAGAGGCTACCCGGCTTGAGCTCAAAGCCGTTCCCGTGCAACCTCGCATTCGCTGGATTCGTGCACATTGACATAAAATCAGTCTGCAATTGTGAGTATCGAATACCGGTAGCAATGGAGCTACCGGCCGCCGTTATCCTCCGAAATCCAAACTTACCGATCAGCAGATTTTTGCCCGAAAATAATCTACACAGATGAACTTCTGTGTTTCCTGTATCAGCGCAATGTGTCCCCGCGGCCGAATTAACAACCCTTGCGCACCAACCTCCCAGACGGATACACCTTGGATAACGGTGGCAAGGAGGCCTCCTATCCAACAACCGATATATCCGTCCTTCCTAGCCATTATGGCGCAGGGCCAAATCCCGCTCGCCAACTGCTATCCAGCCCCGACTCATACCTTGAAGCTGCGATGCGCTGTATCGATAAACTGCGTGATCTCCAAGACGCCCTGGAGGTGCGCAAGAATAGTCACCTGTGCTGCCAGATCAAACTCGGTTAGGGTTTTATGCCATCGCTGTGCATGAACGCTTGGCAGAGACGACAGCGCTCTGTTTTCAGCGTGGGTGGCTAAACGGATTCGGCCAACAGTTGGCAAAACTTTGCGGACATCGACAGTCAACGGGTCCGGACCTGCCACTCAAAATCCCCCCTCAAAATACTGCCCACTTCAAAGCATCGTGGGCTGGAGTTGACGCTCTTAACTTCCACCCGGCATCGGTTTTTACATATCGGTCGTTGTATCGCAGGGTCGCGGCCAAAATCCAGCCGGTGTCACCGCTTCTCAATGCCAGCATGTCCAAGCTACCGTGGGCCTGAACAGGCCAGTCGAGAATGACAGCGGGTTCGAACTGGTGAAGCATCTTGTCCAGTTGCAACGTGCCCGTGAACCATTCCTCAATAGCAGCTCGACCTTCGACAAACGTTTATCAGGAAGCACCAACGCACCGCTTTCTACCGAGCGTCGGACCAGCTCTACAGCATCCATGTCGTCCGCACGTTGTGGTAATTGGATCGCAACTGGCGAATTCCTTGCTCCGCAAGTAATAGTTCAAGAGCGTTCATAACTGTCTTCCAGTCAAAATCAAGGCAAAAAAAAGCAGCATGGGCGAACCCATGCTGCGCGTTGACGCTGTTGAAAATCGAGACCTGAACCAGCCGTCAGAACGTAGTTTTGAGAGTCAGTGTTACCCGACCGCGGTCAGTGGTTTGCCATGTACCGGCACCGTAATAGGTCGATCCATTGCGCCGAATTTCAGCCGAGGAATCGGCAAATACCAAAGACGCTGTCATCTGCTTACGGAAGTCAGCTTGCAAACCCGCCGAATAGGTATAAAGGCCTTCACTGGTACCACCAAAGTCAGCCGTGTTACCACTGATACCGCCGCCCACTGTCAAAGGCACGGAGAGATCGACACCAGGGAATACCTGCAGATACTGCGGTGTGAGCGACATGTTGAAACCCACTGCATTACGGGTCGCACAACCAGATTCTTTGCCAAGTGGGCAGCCGACGGTGTTTTCACCATTGAACAACGCTTCGTTTTCGGTAACTTTTTCAAGGTAGTCGTACGACACTTCCGCGACCATCGTGGCGGTGTCATACAGAGGCGTATTGGGCAGGGAGAAAATGGTGTTGACCAACGCGTGCCAGGTGTTGCCTCGAGCACCTTCATCAGCAGTACTCAAACCAACTGAGCTCAAACCCGCATTACGCCGAGTCATCAGTTCCGCACCAACAGCAAAAGGGCCGAGGCTAGTGTCCATACTCAAGCCGATCAGCTTGGTATCGCGTGGAAACACTGCGCGGAATTGCGTAGGATTTTCGGGCTCGCGGAACACCCAGAAACCGTTTTTCTCATCGAACTGCCGGTAGTAGAGACCGAAGGTTGTAGCGTTGAGCTGAGGAACAGTTAATTTCGCAGCCAAACCCCAGTTACCAGATTTGTGATCGGGACCTAGTGGGTCATCAGCCCGGAAATTTGCCAGTGGAGTGTTCCCGCCAAAGCGATCCGGGCCTTCCATCAAGAAGTCGGTGGAACCGAGGAATGTACCACCTTGCGGGACCCGAATATGATCCCAATCAAGGTAATACTGCGCTGCCAACGAAAGCAGGTCGGTCACCTGAGCCTGCATGGAGATCTGCGTGAGTGGCATGAATGTCTCGCGGGTTTCGATACCCGGCGAAGCAGCACTCTTTTGACCATCAATTGGGTGCTGACTGTAGGAGATACCGGCCTGGGAGAAGATAGAGGTCCCCCAATACACCACGTGACGACCTGCCTTAACGTTGACCGGACGATCGGCAACGGTGAAGTTAGTGTAGGCAAAAGCATCAAGAAGCTCGCCTGAAAAACCGTTGTAGTAGCGCTTAGTATAGGAAGAATACTTGTTGTTATCGTAACTGGTCGGCCCGGCAATAGCGGGGTTCTTCTCGACAGTATCATCATCATAGGCCTGGTCATACCACGCCGAGCCAGACAACCTCATCCCAACTTTTTCCTGCCAGTCCAGCTCCAACTCGGAAAGAAGATCAAGACGGTTGGTTACTATGTCCCCTTTGTCGAACTTGTAATCGCCCTCGTCCGCGTTGGCATTATTACCGATGCGCTTGTCACGGCCATCGATGCGCGTTCCAAGGTTGTAACGCAGGGTATTGTCGAAACGCGCAGTAAAACCTTCGATTCCAGTATCGATTTGCACAGCCCCGGCCGGCAGGACAACACCAGCCGCGAGACAGACTCCTATTGCATGCATCGAAACGCGACTGCAACGATTTCTACGCAAAAACCTGCCTTCAAACATTTGAACCTCCAAACCATTTTTTGAATTTGTTATGCGGAGTGATTTTCTTCATGTCGAGCATCGATATATCCAGGCTTTCCCCAGCCTCATGTACCACCGAGGGCGGAATTCAGCATCAACCCGCGACTCGATTAACATAGCAATCATACTAATCCTGTATGTGATTAATCGTCAATATGATTAACCTAAAAATAGGCATAGGAATTTTTGAGAGATGGCGTGGAGGCGTAGGCTTTGCAGTAGCTTTTCAATTTCGAATCGGCCGCTGGCCAAAACGCCTTTAGCGGATTGAGGACAAAAAAAAACGCGCACCCACCGTTGTGCAACCAACGATGCGTGCGCGTCAAAATGCGCGTTCAAAAAACATCAGCCGACCGAGGGATAACCTCCGCCACCGTACATGCGATCCACCGCTCCTCTATCGATCTGCCCGTCTCGGCCTTTGGGTAGCGCCTCGACAAACTCAACCTGCTTAGGTTTTTTATAGGAAGCCAAACGCTGCCGGCAATGATCAACCAACGCTAACTCAGCAAGTGCTTGCCCTGGGCGCAATACAACAATCGCTTTGACGTTTTGCGACCAAGTTGGATCAGGCACACCTATCACGCAGACCTCCTGCACCTGGGGCAAAAGCCGCAGACAGCCTTCGATTTCCACTGGATAGATGTTTTCTACCCCAGATTTGATCATAGTGGTTTTCGGCCCAACGAAGGCCACTGAACCGTCTGGCAATCTCTTGCCCAGGTCGCGCGTGCGATACCAGCCGTCCCAAGTGCGCTGCTCGTTTTCTTCAAGTCGATTAAAGTAACCGTTCATCACTTGCAAACCACGCACTTCAATTTCGCCAGTATCCCCGACAGCCAACTCCTGCCCTTCGTCGTTGACGATGCGCACCTGTACCAGTGGCGAGGGTCGACCGGCGCCCTCACCGCCCAACCAGCCCATTACTGCAAACCCCATGATCTCGGTCTGACCGTAAAGGACAGGCTTACGATTAAGGGGCGCAGACATTGGCATGACCAGCGGGCTAGTCCATTCGGGAGCCAATGGCGAGCTCCACAAGCTGGCCGTATCGTATTGGCCGTCACTGTTGATGCTTCGTATTTGCTCAATAGTCGGCTGAGCTACGAAGGCGTGAGTGACGCCCTCGTTTTCGATCAACTTCAGCATCTGTTCGGCATCGACCCGTGGAATGAACACGTTTTTGCCGCCAAACATGAAGGTAGATAGTGTTGTTACCAGGGTACCCAAATGAAACAGCGGCCCCGAATTGAGGAACACCGATACCTCGCTGACGCTTTCCGCGTAAGCCACCATCAGTCCTTGATAGAGGATGGTGGCATGGCTCAACAATGCAGCATTGGGATTGCCACCAAAGGCAGCCGTGTAAATCGCAAGCAAGGGCAGTTGCTCGTCAACTCGGGACTCTTCACGATGCTCCGGGAACCCGGCCAGCCAGCCCTCATATCCGTCGGAGCCGCCCAGATCAGACTGGACCCATTTACTGACATGTTGGCAAAGACGCCGGGCGCCATTGACCGTTTCTCCGACTTCTTCTTCCTGCCAAAGGATTACTCCGGGCGTGAAATCGTCTATCACAAATGCTAGTTCGTGCTCACTCTGACGCCAGTTGGCTGGGCAGAAAATTGCGCCGATGCGAGCGGCCGCCAGCAGACACTCGAGCACCCTGAACGAGTTCTGTCCGAGCCAAAGCATTCGACTACCCTGCCCCAGCCCTGCCGACTCCAGCGCATTGGCCAGGCGATTGACTCGGGCATCGAGTTGCGGCCAAGTCAATCGCAGCTCGCCATCAACCACTGCGTCGAGCAGTGGCCGGGAGCGGCGATGCTCACTCAGTACATCGGCGAGTCCGTGCTGACGGATCTGTGTGAAGGATGCCAGTGACGTTAACTGCTCTTGCATATAATCGACCCTCCTTCAAACTGGAACGATGCGTGGGTCAGGATTCCCACAACGGCAAACACCATGGACAACCTTCCCTTTGACCCCTGTTCGATAGTGCTGAAACACCTCGCAGCGCTCCAGTCGACTACTCAGGGTCACCTCGCCGTTCTGCTCCTCGACATGCCATTCGAAGCGATCAATATGTGCCCCGGCTCCGGCATTGCATTCAACGGCGACCGCCGGCCCTAGCTCCAGACAGCGATAGACGTTCAGGCCCGGCTTGCCAACCAGGCTTTCATAAGCCCCTGGCCAAGCCCAGACGACCATGCCTTGTAAGAGTTGCTCCGGGTCATGGCCGAGTCCACGCAGCCCGGTCAGCGTCGCCTGAGTGATGCCGAACGCGCCAACCAGTTTGAAGCGACGGATGATGGATTCCACCCGTTTGGCATCGTAGAGCGATGAATCAGCGGACACCGCGACCATGTTGTACTGCATGATCGACCGCTCCATGCCGAGCGCCTGGACTGACTCGTCAATCAAGGCGGTCACCATCAGGTTCTCACCTGTGCGGAAGTGAAATGTGCCGAGGATCCTGCTCATCGCACGAGTCGAACGCTCGGTTTCAAGTGCCGAATAGGCTAAGGCCTGGCGCACACCAGCCGCATCTCGGTAACGACCGACAGCCATGGGAGCTACAGCAAACGACGGTTGCGTACTGTTCATGATTTCACCACCCGTGGGATCTTGTTTGGCGGACCGTTTTTCAGAAGCGATTCATTGCTGACTACCTCGACGATTACCGGCACCTGCAAGGTTGAGGACAATATGTCGCCGATACGCGCACCCAGCGCCTCGACACCATCGGTCAATGCGCTTTCGTCGTATCCAACGCGCAATGTCAGGACATCCATCTCACGCTGCGGACGCACCATTTGGAACAGGCCCGTTCGAGTTTCAGGAAACTGCTCCATCAGCGGAAAAATATCCATTGGCAGAATCGAACGCCCCTGGATCAACATCTCGTCGCCTTTACGCCCGATGGGTTTCAAACGTCCGTGAGTACGTCCACAGGTGCAAGGTTTTCGCGTGAACTGCACCAGGTCATCCGTGCGATAACGTATCAATGGCGCCACATCATCAAGCAATGCGGTAACCACGAGCTCCCCTCGCTCACCATCAGCCACCGATTCCGAGCCGGACGGATCCAGATGCTCGATCATTGCCAGATCTTCCCAGGTATGCATGCCGTCATGGGCCTTGCAATCCATGGTGGTGGTGATGTCACCCAGTGAACTGAGTTCGAAAATCTCAAGCCCCCACGACTCGACAACCTGGCGGAAATGCGGGCTCATTGGCTCGCCGCCAAACACGGCGCCACCATACGAAGAAAAGGCTTCTCTCAAATCATCACCGGTGTTCTTTTGATACTGCTCCAGCGCCATGATCAAGGGCGTAGAAAGCATGAACAGTGCCTTGGGCCGGAACTGCCGAGAGACCTGTACCAAATGAGGCATCTGGTCCGGCAAATGCTGAATAGCAATCGGACGCATGCCTGAGTCCAGCCACTTATCGGTATTCAGACCTTCGCGGAAGGTAAATAGGGCGTAGGTAAAATAATCTGTGGGGCGTACACCCATGTGCCAGAGTTCGCGCTTAAGCCCTGCAAGCGCAACGTGGTAATCCGAACGTGGCAATGGCGTTGGGTCTCCGGTCGTCCCGGAAGTAAATCCGACACCACGCAGATGAGGCGGGCCTACGCAGGCCAACCCGCCGTAAGGATCGCCGTGGCGGTCACGAAAACTGCGAATGGTATCTTTGTCGATGAAGGGCACCTTCTCCCGAAAGTCGGCCAGGGAACGGATGTCTTCAGGTTTGACCCCAGCTGCATCCCAAACCTCACGCACCAGCGCTGACTGGCTATAGGCGTAAGGCAACAATTGCAGAATGCGGGCCTCCTGCAGTTGCTCGATTTCTTCGCGCGGCATCGTCTCGATTACCGGGTCGAAGAACCTGTCGTCATCTAGTCTGCTCATGGAAAGTCCTTATTATTGTTGTGCTGCTTTCAACAACGCTCGGGCGAATTACTGAAACTCCGGGCGCGGCAAGCGGAACAGTCGGGCTGCGTTGCCGCCCAGAATATCGGCTTTTTCTTTTTCACTGATCACTATCCCGTCAAACAGACTGGCGACGATCTCACGCGAATGCGGGAAAGTGCCCTCGGCATGGGGGTAGTCGGAGGCCCACATCAGCGCTTCATGACCTGTTACGGCACGTGCGGCGATACAGGCGCGGTCATGCTGGAAGGAGACCTTGATTTGACGGCGTATCACTTCGCTCGGTTTAACCGACAACTTGGGTTGAACAAATGCGGCGTGCGCGTGGTAGACCTCGACCATACGCTCGGCCAGAGCACCCAGCCAACTGGCGCCACACTCGATGATCGCCACCTGACATAGCGGGTTGCGATCCAGCACCCCGCCCGATACCAGGTAGGTCACTGCGTCGATACCGTCGTTCATTTGCCGGGAGTAGTTCACAACGGCAGCTCCAGGACCGCGTTCATGGATTACCGTCTCAAGCCCCGTCCCCGTGTGCATGACAATGACCACACCCAGGGCACCCGCTTCACGGAATACCGGATCCCACGCTGGGTCGTTGTAACGAGGAACGCCCGTCGGCGTCACAGACGGCAACATGGCCGCGGTAAAACCCAGACGGGCAACACGTTTAAGCTCTTCAACGGTATGACGCAGATCGCGAACCGGCAGGATTGCACAGCATACGAAACGGTCCAGGTGGGCGGCGAAGAACCCATTGTTCCAGTCGTTGTACACCTGCGCCGTCGCGTACTCGGCTTCAATATTCTTTATGGCATAGGCCCATAACCCCAGACTCGGGAAGCAAATCTCGGCGTCGATGCCATCTTTTTCCATGTCCAGGATGCGACCGTTGAGGTCATGCAATCCGACCCGCTTGACCCCTTCGAGATCCACCACATTGAGGCGCATCTTGAAGATCACTTCTTCATCGGTACGTGTGATCAGCGTTTCGCCTTCGCGTACAGCATGGATAGCGTGCTGACGCAGGGATGCCGGCAAACCATCACGAAAAAGATCGTTAGGTTCACGAACGTGCGAGTCCGCACTGAAGATGAAATGGCCTGGCATGGGTGAAACCTCCATCGTTTGTGTCAGTACGGATCGGGCACCTTTACACGACGATTTACCACGCCGCTTTACAGCGCCCATCTATGGGCATTGAACGAATAAAACTATAAATCATTATGCTGATTATCATTGCATGCGTTTTTTTTGCTGTCTATATGGCCACGCCCATCACCCACCTTTTTTGCCCTTTTTACTCCCGGAAAGCCTTCATTTAAAGGTGTCTCCCCTACTCTCAAACTGCCCCCAGCCCGCGTGATACCCGAGCCTTACGGAAATATGACGCTTCGTAGCACAAAGAAATAATTTGCTTAATCATACAGCTCATTGATACGATAATTTCATTGCGACATCTTGCCCTCAATCCGGCGAGCAATGGAAACCAGTGACGAGAGACCACCATGACGTTAGACCTCGCATCAAGCATCCGCAGCGTCCTCGCGCTAGCCCCCGACCAACCTGCCCTGGAGTATCAGCAGCGGTGGTATTGCTGGGGTGACGTAGCGACGATCATGCAGCGGGCCGAAATCCTGCTGGCCACTTCTGGTCTCGGTGAAGGCGCGTCAGTCGGTATCTTGTTGCGCAATCAACCTGCCGCAGTGGCCATGCTGCTGCAGGTCTTGGCTTCGCGTCGTTGTGTAGTGACCCTTAACCCATTCCAGTCCGCTGACAAGATCGCCAGTGACCTGGCTGCGGTCCAGGTTGATGCTGTCATCGCCGACGAACAGGACTGGCAGTCGCCTGCCCTTCGCCAGGCCGTGACGGACAAAGGCTGCCTGGCCTTGAGTATCAGCTCTCACGCCGAAATGACAGTTCAGGAATTGCCGGATCTTGTTGTAGATCCTGTGCGGGTCAGCGCTCCCTCTCAGTCAGGGATCGCCATCATGATGCTGTCTAGCGGCACTACGGGGCCTGCCAAACGCATTGCGCTGCACTATTCCAACTTCGAGCATTCACTGCTTGATGCCGCCCATTATGAAAATAAGAAAAACGCCTCAGGAAAAGTGGAATTGAAAGCATCGCCCGCGATGCTTTGCATTCCCTTGGTGCACATTGGAGGCATGTATGCGGCCGTTGCGGCCATCATTGCCGGTCGCTCAATCGTGATTCTGGAAAAGTTCTCGGTACTGGAGTGGACCCAGGCCGTGTCCAGCTACCGTCCAAAACTGGTTTCACTGCCACCCACTGCGATTCGTATGATTCTCGATGCACAAGTACCTAAAGAATCTATCGACAGCTTGCTGGCCATCCGCACCGGTAGCGCCCCTCTTGATCCCGCTTTGCAGCAAGCTTTCGAAGATCGCTATGACATCCCCTTGCTCGACGCCTATGGGGCCACCGAGTTTGCCGGTGCGGTAGCCGGCTGGAGCTTGCGCGACCATCAACGCTTCTCTGCTGATAAACGCGGATCGGTTGGCCGACCACAACCAGGCTGCGAACTTAGAGTCATCGACCCTGAAACCGGCACGCCGCTGGGCAGTAACGTAGTTGGTTTGCTAGAGGTACGTTCAGCGCAGATTGGTGCTGGGCATTGGGTCCGTACCACTGACCTGGCCGAGATCGACGACGACGGTTTTCTCTACATTCGTGGCAGAGTCGACTCCGCCATCATTCGCGGTGGCTTCAAGGTATTGCCACGCGATGTGGAGCAGATCCTTCGCGAGCATCCGGCAATCAAGGAAATCTGCGTCGTGGGCGTACCAGATCACCGTCTCGGTGCAGTCCCTGTCGCTGCATTTGAATTGGAGCCAGGACTCAGCCTTGACGAAAAGGACCTTGTTGCCTTCGCGCGCAATAAGTTGGTGGCCTATCAGGTACCGGTCAGATGGCAGGCCGTCGACAAACTACCTCGCACTCCTTCGCTGAAGATCAGCCAATACGAAGTTCGCCAACTGTTCGATGCAGTTACCGAAACTCCCCCTGCCACTCTGGCGCAATGAACAGTCCCGAACAGGAGAGTCGCATGTCTGAATCAGTACTACTGAGTCATCTGGACAACGGCGTACTGACGCTGACGTTTAATCGCCCAGAGCGCTTGAATGCTTTCAACCCGGCGTTGATGCGAGCCTTCGCCGAGGCAGTCAAAGATGCTGCGGCGAACCCTGAGGCACGCGTCGTGGTGATTACTGGCGCAGGTCGAGGATTCTGCGCAGGTGGGGACTTGGGTGGCGGCAAGTCTGCGGATAAAAGCACAGAGTCCCCGGCGGCTCAGGCACGTCCTCGCGCCCCGGACAGTCTGGCGACTCGTATTGACTGGTTACGCCGCAACATGGACGCGACTCGGTTGTTGTTCGAAATGCCCAAACCGACCATCGCCATGATTCGTGGCGCAACCGTTTCGGTGGGGATGGCAATTGCTGCTGCATGCGACTTCCGAGTCGTCTCGGATAACGCCAGCTTCATGACGGGATTTGCCAAGGCTGGCCTTTCGGGCGACTACGGAGTTAGCTATTTCCTCACTCGCTTATTGGGTACTGCCAAGACCCGTGAGCTGATGTTTTTAGGCGATCGACTGAAAGCCGATGAGGCGTTGCGCATCGGCCTGGTCAGCCAGGTGGTCGCCGACGATCACTTGGAGGCGACCACCGCGGAGCTGGCCGCGCGCCTTGCAAGTGGCTCGCCGATCATTCAGCGCTACATGAAACAGAATCTGAACGCTGCGCTGGAAATGCCTTTGCCAGCTTCGCTCGACCTGGAAGCCACGCTGAACGTGCTTTCTGCGCAAACCAACGACCACAAAGAAGCGGTCAAGGCGTTCATGGAACGTCGAGACCCGCAGTTCACCGGCAGCTAAGCCCTTTACTCATTATTCGTTTGTCACGGAGACATCATGTCCGATCAAGCCCTGACTGAAGATTTCAAGAAAGCCACTGCCTACGAGCTGACCGACCACGACATCGAACGCGCGCACCTGTTGCTTGGCGTAGATATGGCCAGCCGCGACCAGGAACAGATTGGCACCACCACAGTCGACAACATCCGCTCCTTCGCCTACGCCTGCGGCAGCGATAACCCACTGTTCTGCAATCCTGAATATGCTGCTGGCACCCGTTGGGGCTCGGTAATTGCGCCTTCAATGATGGCGGGCGTTATCAATCGGCCCATGCTCGGCGACCCGATGAATGCCGAACTGAAAGCCAACACCAAAAGCTTGTTCCGTGGCATCCACATGTTTATTTCGGGTGGGGAATGGACGTTTTACCGTCCAATTTTCCCGGGCGACACCCTTTACAGCTTCGGTGGCGAAGATGGTCTTGAGGTCAAGCAATCAGAGTTCGCCGGCCGCTCGGTGACTCGATTCAATAGCCAGATCAAGGTTAACCAGCGCGGTGAAGTGGTCTCGGTGTATCGCTATCGGGCAATACTCACCGAGCGAAAAAAAGCGCGTGAGACCGGTAAATACAAAGACATCAGCCCGGCGCAGTACAGCGACGAAGACCTGGCGCATATCGACGAGATCTACAGCGCCGAGACATCCCGCGGTGCTACACCGCTGTACTTTGATGACCTTAATGTTGGCGATGCGTTGCCTGGCGGCGCCAGCGGTCCTCTGACCGTGACCGACGTCGTTAACTTCCATGGCGGCGGATATGGCTGGGTGCCCTACGGATTGCGTACCGGTCGGATGTGGAATCAAAACCGTAAGCGTATCGCTCCATTCTACGTAAAAAATGCCCAAGGTATCCCGGACGTAGCCCAACGCCTGCACTGGGACAGCGACTGGGCCAAGGCCATCGGCAACCCAATGGCGTACGACTATGGCGTCATGCGTGAAAACTACCTGTTCCGCTATTTGACCGACTGGGTTGGCGACGGCGGCTGGGTCTACAAGCAATACGATGAGATCCGCAAATTCAACTACATGGGCGATACCCAATTCATCTCAGGTGAAGTTGTTGGTAAACGCGAGGAAGACGGCCTGTTCCTGGTCGACGTTAAGCTGAAAATGGTTAACCAGCGTGGTGAAGACACCGTGCTTTGCGATGCCGTGGTGGCCCTGCCTTCTCGTAACCAGGCCGCGCTTGTACTGCCAGAGCCACCGACTGATCTAAAAGTCCGTGCAGCGCGAATGATGGCGCGGCATTGGGAGTTGTCTGCCGGGAAACAGAGCAAATGAGCAGCGCCAGCGAGCACTTCGCGAATGTCGAGGCATTGAGTGCCTTTCGCCAGGAAGTCGCCAACTTCCTCGGCGCAAACTGGCAGCCAAAAACCTCCGATAAAGGGCTGTTTCGACAGGCAGCTGTCGAACGTGGCTACCTCTATCGCAATGTGCCCAAGGCATATGGTGGTTCGGAGCAATCGCCAGACCTGGCTCGGGCGCAGATCATTCAGGAGGAATTCAATCGCGTTCGGGCGCCCATGGAGGTTCCGGGCGTCGGATACGGGATGTTGGTACCAACCTTGCTCGGTTGCGCCGAACCCTGGCAAAAGGAGCGATTCATTGCGCCGACCCTGAGTGGCGAAATCCGCTGGGCCCAAGGTTATAGCGAGCCAAACTCAGGCTCGGATCTGGCATCGATTCGGACTCGAGCACGCCTGGAAGGTGACGAATGGATCATCGACGGTCAGAAGATCTGGAGCTCGGGTGCGGACAAGGCGCATTTCATGTTCATGCTGGTACGCACCGAACCACAAGCATCCAAGCATGCCGGAATCTCCTACTTGCTGGTGGACTTGCGCCAACCGGGGATCACGATCCGTCCGCTGCGCCAGATCAATGGCAGTGAAGAGTTCAGCGAAATATTTTTCGACGGAGCACGCACGCCAGCTACTTGGATTGTAGGTGCCCGCGGCGAAGGCTGGAAAGTGTCAAAAACCACCCTGTCGGCCGAGCGTTCGGGATTCATGGGGGCCGCTGAGACTTCCGTCACCCTGCACCGCAAACTCGTCGAGCTGGCGCGGCGTTGCCAGCTTGATGGACATCCGGCAATCGACGACCCGCGTGTACGCGATCGGTTGATTCAGTTGGAGGGGATGGTCAGCGCGCACTTTCACAACATGCAGCGCCAGTTCGCCCTGCGCCTGGCCAAGCAAGAGCCCGGCAATGTGTCGCTGATGAACAAGCTGATCGTCACGCGCATTGCTGCCGAAGTTGCGGACATCGCCCGCGACATCCTTGGCAACGACTTCATGCTGTCGCCCTTTGGCCGCGAAGCCGAAGCAGGCCCGGAAAAGTGGCTAAACCAATACCTGGGTTCCCTGGGGATGGCCATCGCCGGCGGCACGTCCAACATTCAGCGCAACGTCATTGCCGAACGCGGTCTGGGGTTACCCCGAGACAACGTCGCGACTTCTTGAAGGCAGCCCCCCGCCATGAATTATCTGCTCAACGAAGATCAACTCGCTTTTCAAGAAACCGCACAGAAGTTTCTCGCCACCCATGCAAACTCTGCCTTGTTGCACCGCATTGCAGATCGCAGCGATGGATGGCAGGAGTCTCTTGCGAATCTCTGGCAGGATTTTGCCCAGTTGGGCTTTGCCGGTCTGCTAGTGCCCGAAGAGTACGGGGGTATTGGTCTGGACCTGTTCGATGCGGCCCTGATCGGTGAAACCCTGGGCGCTACGGCAGCCCCCCTGCCCTTCGTCGGCCATCAACTGGCCTGCCTGGCGGTTGCCCATGCCGGCAGCCCTGAGCAAAAGGCAAAATGGTTACCTGGCCTGGCTGATGGTTCGTTAATTGGCACTGTGGCACTGCACGCGGAAACGCACGCCTGGCAGCCGAGCGGTTGGCAAGTTGACCCTCAAGCTGCCGAGCGATGCACCCTGCGCTTTGTACCAATACCCGGTCACAACGCCCCGACGCTGATTGTGGTTGGCACCGCGGGTGGTGGCCTCGGTCTTATTGCACCCGACGCTGACGGAGTCCTCCGTCGGGACGCTCCCTGTATTGATCCCACCGCCTTTCTCGCGGAAATCGAAATTGATCAAACACAGGTAGATATATTGCCAGGCGGAATCGAACACGCTGCCAACCTGCTGGCCGCTGGCCGCGCACTGTTAGCTGCCGACGCCTGTGGTGGAACTATTCGTTGTGTGGAGCTGGCAGTTGAATACGCCCAAGTTCGCGAGCAGTTTGGCGTGCAGATTGGCCAGTTCCAGGCGGTCAAACACCAGATTGCTGACATCGCGCTCGAAGGCGAACCCAATCGACCGTTGTGCTGGCATGCCGCACAGACATCAGCCAACCAAGACCTTGGCTTCAGCCGTCACGCTGCATTGGCCAAAGCTCATCTGAGCGACGCCTACCTGCGCACCGCAAGACGCGCCATCGAATTGCATGGTGGCTTCGGTTACACCTGGGAAGCCGACCTGCATCTTTACCTCAAACGCGCGATGTTTGGCTCTGCCTGGTTAGGCAGCGCCACACAACTAAGACGCGAATTGGCCTGATCGTGCAAACAGCGTAAGCCTTTCAATCTTTCACGAGGAATTTCCAGATGCGTCCTTTTGTTTTTAGCTGCGATGCCCATATCGTCGAGCCGCCCGATCTGTTCACCAAAGGCCTGCCAACCAATCTCCAGCACTGGGCCCCAAACGTCGAAATCGACGACAAACGTATGCGTTTGAACAAGCTTGGTAACAACACTATTTTTAAGATTCCAGTGGATTTTCATACCCACAAAGTCGGCGACTCTGATGATCTGGATGTCCGTCGCCTGGGCGCACGCGATCTCAAGTTGCGCTTCGCAGACATGGAGCGCGATGGCGTCGATGCAGAGCTGGTGTTCCCAAGTCTGGGGCTGCTGGTTTCCCGCATTCCCGATCGCGATGCCTCACGAGAATCTTGCCGTCTCTATAACGACTGGGCTTGGGATTACCTGGAAGGAATTCGCTCCAAACTGATACCGGCGGCGATCATTCCATTGGTCAATATCGAAGACGCTATCGAGGAACTCAAGCGCGTCATCGCTAAAGGTTACCGTGCGGTCATGATGCCACCCGCCGGGCTGGATTCCGCCCCTCGTTACAATGATCCGGCCTGGGATACGTTTTTTGCGCTATGCGCCGAGGCCAAGGTACCGATGGTGTTCCATACCGGCACCGGTAACGTCAATCTACGTGCCATTCGCGGTCCGGGCGCAGCCCTGTTCAACTATGCCAGGCAAATGAATGACGCCGTTGACGTGATCGCGGCTCTGGTCGGCGGCGGCATCCTGGATCGTAACCCTGACGCGCATATCCTGTTCGTCGAAGCTGGCGCCGGCTGGCTGCTGGGCCTGGCCGAACGGATGGATGAGGTTTATGAAGGACATGCACCTTCGATCTCTCCCAAACTCAGCCGAAAACCGAGTCAAATCGTACGCGACCAAGTGCATTGCTCTTTCCAGAATGACCTTGGTTGCCTGCTCACCATCAAAGGCCTGGGTATCGGCAACTTCCTGTTTGCCACTGACTATCCGCACAGCGAGGGCACCTTTCCTTATTCGCGTGAGCTGGTCGCAGGGATGTTTGAGCAAGTGCCTGAGTTGAGTCAGGAAGATCGTGCGGCATTGCTGGGGTTGAACGCCGCACGGATGTTCGGCATCACTCCCGAGCAAGTGGCTGAAGAAACCAAACGAGTCCTAAGCGTCTGATCCTGGCGCGGCAATTGCCACATGGCGTTGCCGCGCAGCTATTGCAATGATATATATGATTCAAGCCTTCCCAAAATAATAACGGTTTAACCCAAGAGGATCGAACCAATGAGCCAAGACGAGTCCATCGCCCTCTCAGCACTGCCCCTGAATGGCATGCGAGTTATCGAACTGGCCAATGGCAAAACCGATATGGCTGCTCGCGTGCTCGCCGACCTCGGCGCTCAGGTGATTTTGGTCGAGCCGCCCCAAGGTGACCCCTCTCGTACCAGCGAGCCGCTGCTCGATGATGCCAGCCTGTATTTCGTCACGCACCACGCCAACAAACAAAGCGTTGTCATTGATTTGCAAGACAATGCGGGGCGTGAAGCGTTCAAACGCCTGCTCCAACATGCTGATCTGCTGATCGATGGCAAGGGTCCTGGTGTACTGGATGCCCTGGGTCTTGGCTTCGACGCCCTGCGCGAGCACAAACCTGACTTGCTGCAATTGTCGATCAGCGATTTCGGTCTCACCGGCCCTTACCGCGATTATAAAGCCTCCCACGCCGTACACACCGCCATGGGCGGCGTTTTGTGCCGATCGGGTAAACCTGGACATTCGCCACTGTTGCCGCCGGGTAAACTGTGTTGGGAGTCTGCGGCCATCCAGGCAAGCTGGGTTGCGTTGCTGGGTCACTGGCAACGATTGCAGGCTGGCGTTGGCGATCATCTGGACTTTTCTATTCATGAGGCCATCGCACAGTTAATGGACCCTGGGCTGGGAGTGACCGGCAGTGCCGCTGCCGGTAAGTCTGCGCTGGATTCAACCCCCCATGGCCGTCCACCTGCTGTTCCCCTGTATCCAATCGTCGCTTGCCGGGATGGGTACATGCGTTTGTGCGTACTCAACCCGCGGCAATGGCAAGGAATGTGCGAATGGTTGGGCGAAGAGCACCCCTTCCGCGACCCAATGTTTTCCAACATTGCCAAGCGTATGCCCGTGGCTCATGAGATCAATGCATTGATTGGCAAGCTGTTCAGCCAATCAATGGCAGTCGAGTTGCTCGCCGAAGGTCAGCGCCGAGGTGTCCCATTAGCCATTGTCGCCACGCCGGCCCAAGTACTGCAGGATGAACACTTTGCCGTCCGCGATGCCTTCGATGACCTGCTGGTAGCACCTGGTCGGACCGGTCGTGTACCGTCGGGTTATCTGGAAATCGATGGCCAGCGCGCAGGTATCCGCAAACCCGCTCCAGCCTTGGGGGAACATGACGACACTGTCTGGAAAGCGCTGGCAGGCCATGTGTCAGGTACCCTTGCACGCAACTTTTCCTCAACCTTCAAGCGGCGTCCACTGGAAGGGATTCGAGTTCTCGATCTGGGTGTCATTATTGCGGGTGCCGAGGCTGGACGTCTGATGGCCGACCAAGGTGCAGAAGTCATCAAAGTCGAAAACCGCGCATTTCCTGACGGCGGCCGACAGTCAATGACCGGTGAACCTATCACTCCATCCATTGCACAGGGTCATCGCAACAAGCTCAGCATGGGCATTAACCTGCGTAGCGAAGCTGGTCGCTTGCTGTTCAAACAGTTGGTAGAAAAATCCGATGTGTTGCTCTCCAACTTCAAGCCGGGAACCCTTGAGTCTCTCAGCCTGGGTTATGACGTACTTAAAGAGGTCAACCCTCGTTTGGTCATGCTTGAAAGCAGCGCTATGGGCAACACTGGTCCGCAAAGTCGTACACTTGGATATGGGCCTCTGGTGCGCGCGAGCACCGGCCTCGCCTCACTGTGGCGAGCTCCCGAACTACCGGATTACTTCGCCGACGGCGTAACCACTTACCCGGACCACTTGGCGGCACGTGTTGGTGTCACTGGCGTACTCGCGTTGCTGATCCGCCGCGAACGCACAGGGTTGGGTGGCAACGTAAGTCTGTCACAGGCTGAAATTTTCCTTAATGCCAACGCCGAGCAGTTCCTCGAGGAATCGCTGCAACCCGGATCCTTCGTGGCCAAGGGCAACACCTCGAGGCACAACGCGCCAGAAGGCATCTATCCATGCAGTGGTGACGACCAATGGTGCGCGATATCCGTTACCAGCGACGCCGAATGGCAGCAGTTTCTCGCCGTCATCCAGCGCCGGGATTTGCTCGACGATAAAACGTTCGCGACACGCGACGGCCGACTCGCCAACCAGAAAACGCTGGATGCGCTGGTCACGGACTGGACGTTGAAATTTTCGCCACGCGAAGTGACCGAAAACCTTCAATCAGCGGGGCTCAGTGCAGGGTTTATGCAGCGCTTGAGTGAGTACCGCGAGGATCCTCAGTTCACCGCACGCGAATTCATCGCCAGCCTTGAACACCCGGGCTTGCCTGCGGCACTTCCAACCGAAAATCGAATAGTGCAATCGCTCCATATGCCTGCCCCGACGATTCGCCCCGCTCCGTATCAGGCCGAACATACACGCGAGCTCGCAACCCGATTGCTGGGCTTACGCCGCCAGGATATCGAAACGCTAATCGCCGACGGTCATCTCGAAGATATGGCGCCCCTGTCTGAGCCCGCCCTAAAGGCCTGAATCAAACTTATAAAAAAGGACTATTCGATGAGCCTTAACTCTGTCAGCGACCAGACTCCGATTGTGATTGGTGTGGGCCAAGTGTCGGAGCGCCTGGATGATGCCGACTATCACCAATGGTCGCCCACCGATCTGGCCGCCGAAGCGGCGAAGGCCGCCTGTGCTGATGCGCTGAGCGTCGAACAACTGGCCGGCAAGATCGACGCTATTTACGCCATTCGGACAGTCGCCGATTCCGCTCCCGCCCCGCTTCGCCCCCAGCGCGCGCCTTTCGGCAGTCCGAATAATGTGCCTGCTGCGGTCGCTGAACGAATCGGCGCACAGCCGCAGGTGGCTGTCTATTCACCGGCCTGCGGCGACGAACCTCAAAAACTGGTCGGTGAGATCTGCGAGCGTTTGTTCGCTGGTGAGTTTCGCATGGCGTTACTGTGTGGCGGTGAAGCTGCTTCTACCCAGCGTGCAGCACAAGCCAGCCAGCAAACTCTGAGCTGGGCTGAGGAGCATGGGCAACCGCTGGATGATCGCCACTGGAACGTCGGGGCCATGCGAACCAAGCACATGGCTGATCAAAACCTGATCATGCCGACCACGGTTTATCCGTTGCTTGAGCAAGCACGCCGTAAGCGCCTGGGTTTATCGCGAGACGCTTATGCCGCAAAAATGGGCGAGCTGATGGCTCCGTTTTCGCGAGTGGCGCAAAGCAATCCGCATGCATCCAGCAAAAAACCCTGGAGCGCCGAGGCTATCGCGAGTGTCGGTCCGGACAATCGCATGATCGCCGACCCTCACCCCATTTCGGTGGTAGCGCGCGACCAGGTCAATCTGGGTACCGCACTTTTGCTGACCACCGTAGGTACCGCGCGCGCCCTGGGTATTAGGGAAGATAAATGGGTCTACCTACATGGTTACAGTGCACTGGACGAGCGCCATGTACTTGAACGGCAAGACCTCGGTAGCTCGGCAGCCATGGCGCAAGCCTATGAGCAAGCATTGCAGGAAGCCGACGTTACGATTGATCAAATCCGTTACTTCGACATTTACAGCTGCTTCCCCATCGCAGTGTTCGCTGCACTGGATGCTTTGGGACTTGCCGCCGATGATCCACGTGGCCTGACCCTAACCGGTGGCCTTCCGTATTTTGGTGGTCCCGGCAACAACTACTCCAGCCATGCGTTAGTGGAATTGGTAGAGCGTTTGCGCGCCGACCCAGGCTCCATAGGTATGGTCGGTGCCAACGGAGGCTTTCTTTCGACCCACGCAGTAGGGGTCTACTCGACAATCCCTCGTGAGTGGCACAGTTGTGATAGCAGCCTGCGGCAGGCTCGTATCGATGCGCTGCCGGCGCCAGCGTTCACGCTCGATCCCAAAGGCTGGGGGCGCGTGGAAAGCTACACGGTACTGCATGACAAGAGCGGCCCGCAGGAAGTCATCGTCATTGGCCACTTGGAAAGCACCGGCGAGCGCTTCGTCGCCAATAGCATCAAAGGTGACGCCCAGACCTTATTCGCCTTCGTTGAAAACGATGGTCTTGAACAGCGCGTGTGCATGCGTTTGCACCAGGGAGTCAACCGTTTCGCTATCAGTCAGAAAGCTCTGGATGAAGGCGTTCCTGTTCCGTCAAATACGCTGCAATCCAGCTATGAGCATGTGGTGGTCGAACGTCGTGGACCGGTATTGGAGATCACCATCAATCGTCCTGACGTCAACAATGCGCTGATCCCGGAGGCCAATGACGAACTTGACCAGATCTTCAACGCCTACGAAGCCGACAACAGCTTGTGGGTGGCGATTATTACCGGAGCCGGACAAAAAGCATTCTGTACTGGCAATGACCTGAAGGCAGCCTCGACCGGTCGGCGCATGTGGATGCCACGCAATGGTTTCGCCGGTTTGACGGCGCGGCAGAATCGGGAAAAACCGGTGATCTGTGCGGTGAACGGTTACGCCATGGGTGGTGGTCTCGAAATTGCTCTGGCCTGTGACCTGGTAGTGGCCGACAGTGAAGCGCAATTTGCTCTGACTGAAGTACGTGTCGGCTTACTGGCAGGGGCGGGTGGACTGCAGCGTCTCACCCGTCAGATTCCTTACAAGCAAGCCATGGACATGATCCTGACTGGCCGCCGGGTGGGCGCCGAGGAAGCTCGAGGCCTGGGTTTCATCAACCGAATCGCTCCCGCCGGGCAGGCTCTTGAAGTAGCCCGTGAACTGGCCGACGTGCTGCTGGAAGCGTCACCTAACTCGATTCGCCTGAGTAAGCAATTGCTTAACGAGCAAGCGCGATTAGCCAGCGAGAACGACGCGGTGCGAGCGTCCTATAAAGCAATTGATCGGGTCGTAAACAGCGAAGACCGCATCGAAGGCACCATGGCCTTCGCGCAGAAACGCAAACCGCTGTGGAAAAACCGCTGAGATAACATTAAGGGGCAGGGATCAATATCCGTGCCCCTTAATGTTGTAGCGAGACCATAAACATTTCGCCCCCCTCTTCTCTTAGTATTCGCATTACACCCTCTGAACGATTACTGGGTACTCCCTCGAGCGCCACCTCACTGAAAAAGTAGCTCCCAACGCAAGCACGTCAGGAGCAAAAGCCGTTAAACCGGCATGCTGACGGTCTTCAGGCGAATGAACTCATCCAGTCCTGGTCGACCCCCTTCCTTGCCGTACCCCGATAAACCGATACCACCAAACGGCGCGCACGCAGGAATATTGCGTGTGCCATTGATGTGTACGTAGCCGGTTTTTAGCGCAGCTGCCAAACGATTAGCTCGGCCAAGATCATTTGTCTGGATATAGCCGCCCAAACCGTACCCGGTGGAGTTAGCCAATGTAATTGCTTCCGCCTCGTCCTTGAATCGCTGGATCACTACAACTGGACCAAATACTTCCTGCTGGGAAATTTCGCTGGCCGGGTCGACATCAGCAAACACTGTGGGACGCAGGTAGAAACCCGCTGCCAAATCGCCCCCTACCCGCTCACCGCCGCACACCAGACGACCTGCACCGCTACTGCGTGCACGTTCGACCATACCAAGAATTCGTGTACAGGCATCTTGATTAATCACCGGCCCAACAATGGTTTTCGGATCAAATGGGTCGCCAATAGGCAAATGCCTCGCCACTGCGGCGACCGCCTCGACCATCTGTTCGTAAACGCTGTCATGCACCAACAAACGGGTGGGCAACTCGCAACCTTGGCCGCTGAGCAATCCTACACTCCAGAACGCAGCCATTTGCGCTACTGCAGCAATGTCGGCATCCGGGAAGACTATGTTGGCGGACTTGCCACCCAACTCGAGGACCGCGGGTTTGAGTAGATCGGCACATTGGTGAAGAATTTTCCGCGCCGTAACCGGGCCACCGGTAAAAGTCACCTTTTGCACGTCGGGATGACCGATCAACGCCTGCGCCGCTTCAGTCGACCCTGGCAGAACATTGATTACACCGGGTGGAATTCCTGCCTGCAGCGCGAGCTTGGCAAACAAGTGCGAGACGAAAGGCGTTTGTTCGGCTGGTTTGATCACCACAGTATTGCCGGCAGCCAGGGCCGGAGCCACCTTCATGCCAAGGGAAATCAGTGGGCCGTTCCAGGTGATGATGATGCCGATCACCCCGTACGGTTCTGGGCGGGTGTAGATCAGCTCTTCAGCGGGAGGCATCGACACCACTTGGCCGTCGATTTTGTCTGCCCACCCCGCATAGTAACGAATCCACTCTTCACCGATCCGCGGGCCACCGGCACCGATGGTGATGGGCGTACCGGTCTCAATGGCGGATAGACGAATGAACTCTTCAGTGTTGGCCGAGATGAGGTCGGCAAGTCGGTTGAGCAACATCGCACGCTGAGCACCTGGCATTCGACGCCAGACCTCGAACGCTTGGCTAGCGCAGGCCACAGCCTGGTTAACCTCAGCCGGACCGGCCAATGGAATATCTGCTTGGTGCTCACCATTGGCTGGATTGATATGGGCGTAAACTCCACCACTGGCAGTGCGTAGCTCACGCTCGCCAATGATCAAACCTACCGGCGGCGCTGAACGATCATGGGACATTGTGTGAATCTCCTGTGAGAGGTGAAGGTGGCTTAGACGCGAATTTGCTGGCCATCATCGACAGCAATAATTTGCCCGCGGACATAGCTTGCGGCGTCAGACAGGAGGAACACGCCAACGCGGGCGATCATGTCTGGTGTTGCCACACGATCAGTTGGCCGGCCAAGTGCTTGGCCCCACTTGGCCATGTCATCGACACTCATAAGCGGCTGCATACCTTCGGTGGCAACCGTACCCGGGGCCACGGCGTTGACGCGAATATTGTCCTTAGCCAGCTCGCGAGAGAGGTTGATGGTCAGGCCGTTAACGCCCAATTTCGACAGCGAATACACACCAGTGGCCTGATAAGCACCAATCGATGACACGTTAACTATCGCGCCACCACCGCGTTTACGCATAGCCGGAACCACTGCCCGAGCCATCCACAATTGACCGTTGAGCATGACTTCCATGATTTGGCGGTACTTCTCGACCGGAATTTCGATCAGCGAAGGGAACGCTGCGGCCGACAGCAAGCCTGCGTTATTGATGAGAAAGTCCACGCCACCAAAGCGTTCTTCGGCAGCCTTGATGCAGGCCAAGCAAGAATCGAGGTCACCAACATCAGTGCGCACCGCAAGCAGTTGGTCTTTGAAGCCGAGGTCGTCCACAGCCTTTTGCGCGACATCCAAGTTGATGTCCGCGATCACAACGCATGCGCCCTGCTCCGCCAGCAGTCGCACATATTCACGACCCATACCTTGGGCGCCACCGGTAACCACTGCGACTTTATTATCGAAACTCATCTTGTTGTTCTCCTGGTTTTCGACCCGTTCAGCGTGAACGGCGTTGATAAAGGAACTCGCTTGACGCGGGGTTTAGCGCATTGCAAATCATCACTACTGCCGATTTATTTGGCATCTGGCGCGGTCGCTAATAAACCGCGATAGAGCCTTGCCATAGCAGCACCAGCCACCTTGGCGCTGGCCTTAGGGCATGCGAGATCGGAACTCAAAAACATTCCGAGCGACAGGCTGTAAAAAGTACGACTAAGGAGCTCAAGGTCATCCGGCAGCTGCTTTCCTGCGTGTTGAAATGACATAGAAAGTAATGCCTTGATACTCACATCGACAAAGCTCATGTATTCGCGATGTTTGCTGGCGAACTGTGAATCACGTCGTGCCTGTAGCTGCGCCTCCACAGCAAAAAGTGCCCAAGGCGTTTCCTCCATCAGCGCCTCAAATCGCTGCGCAACACTGGCCGCAAAGTCTTCTCGGTCTGCTGAATGGGCCGCGATCAACTCGCGCCAACGCTTGACCTCAAGCTCACTCATCTCCCGCATCAGCTCCAGCATCAGCTCGTGTTTGCTGGCGTAGTTCGCGTAGAACGAACCACGACTAAAACCCGCGGCTTCACAAATGCGATCTATGGATGCGCCGGCATAACCCGCACCAGCGAACTCATTAAGGGCTGCCTTCCGCAACTCCCCCTTGGTCCGCTCTCGGCTCTGCCCGCGGGTCAATCTCGTCACGGCCATGAGAACACACAATAATATATTTAATATTAATGATATACATGATTGTATTCAAATACAACAGTGGATCTGAAATCCATCCTTCCGGAGGAAATAGAGATGAATCTATTGTATGTATTGCTGCTATCTAGCTGAGCAGCTGCTAGCGCCAATTCTATGTTGGCTAGGCAGGCGAGAGCGTGTGGGCGGGGAAGAGGTTTCTGACCTATTTACAACAACTGGTCTGTCACGCGCATTTCTATGCCGACTTGCTGGCCTTCGCACAGAACCGCAAGCCGCTGTGGAAAAACCGCTGAGATACAATAAGGGGGCACGGATCTACATCCGTGCCCCCTTATTGTTAAAACTCTCGCGTCCCCTCTCCTATCAGCACATGGCTTGACAGCGAAGCAGTACCTGCTCGCGGCCAAACCATGGTTCTGTCCAGCTAGTCATCCGTTCGCGATAATGCCACCCAGCCGAGCGAGCAGCGCTGATTGACCGCCCAGAACCAGTTCGAGCTTCTTGGCGAGCAGGCAGTAACGAAACAACGGATAGTCTCGATCCACACCCGTACCACCGTGCACTTGTTGCACTGCATGGCTGACTCGGTGCAAGGCTTCGCAAGCGTAGACACTTGCCGCCAGTACCGCTTCGGTTGCCGATGCGAGGTCACTTGGATGGCTCAATCGGCTGACCGCTTGCTCCATCAACCCTCGCAGGCACTCGCTGTCGATGTGGCAATCAGCAAGAGCATGGGCAACGGCCTGGAACGTCGCGATCGGGCGGCCGAACTGTTCGCGCTCGGATGTGTATTCAGCGCCCATACGAGTCATTGCGCTGCAGACACCCACCGCCATCGCCGTAGTTGCTGCGAACAGATGCAATTGCGCATTTTCGATAAATGCCGGCGTCGACGCAGCGTCCACCAAAAGGTTGGCTGACACATCCTGGAGCGTAAGAGTAAAGACATACTCGCCAGTGGTCGTGGTTTGCTGTTGACGCTGGATTCCCGCTGATTGCAGGTCGAACAGAAACACGCCAACGCCATCGGTATAGCGCGCCAAAGTCCAGCACACACCTGGCCGGTCGGCCACTGCCACACGGTGCTTGCAACCAACCAAACGCCAGTGTCCGTCTACCAATTCCGCGCGGGTGCTGACGTCCAGTAGGTCAATCTGCCGGGTTTCCACGGTAGCGCTGGTGAATACAACCTCACCCGCCGCCAGCTTCGGCAACAACGCTTCGAGCACAGGTGCGTTGCCCAGTGCCTGCAACGGTAAAGCGCCACCCACCAGGACCTCCAATAGAGGCACCGGTGCCACCGCCTGTGCCGCTCGTTCAAGAAAAACACAGAGCGTTTCAAAATCCTCGCCTACTCCCCCTTGGGCTTCAGTGAGTTGTATGCCTAGCAAACCCGTCTCGGCCAGTTGGATCCAGAGCTCGGAATCATGATACCCAGCGTCGTCCACCGCTCGCAGACGAGGCTGAGTCGCCTGGTCTGTAAATAATCGCGTCGCCAGTTCCGTCAGCTGTTGCTGGGTGGCGCTCAGGGAAAAATCCATACAAATCTCCTAACGAGGCAGTTTCAGGCCGGCCTGCGCGATAATGTTCCGTTGAATTTCATTGGCGCCACCGCCAAAAGTCAGCACGCTGCCCTTGCGATACAATTTCTCCAGCAGGCCATGGGCAAGTACGTCCGAGCCTTCACGCAGCATGCCTTGCGAGCCGATGATTTCGCCCATCAGGCGGCCCAACTCGATATACACTTGCGACCCGTAAACCTTGGTTGACGACGCCTCGACCATCCCGCTGCCACCGTTATTCATCACCCATAGCGCCTTCAGGCACATCATTTTCAATCCTTCCAGCTTGACCTTGGCGAGCGCCAGGTTTCGCTGTACCCATGGCAATTGCAGCAGATGCTTGAAGTCTTCATGGGTCTTGAGCAGATTCAATGTCTGGTCGTAGAGCATGGCCACGTAACCGTAGTTGACCAGCGACAGGCGCTCTAGATTCAACTGCGCGGTGATCAGCGACCAACCGCCATTGAGTTCACCGACGCGATAGCTGTCGGGGACTCGTATGTCCTGATAGTAGGTCGCCGTTGTATCAACACCCAAGGTATGGATAGTTGTGCAGGAATACCCGGGAGTATTGGTGGGTACCAGGAAGATCGTAATGCCTTTGTGGCGCTTGGCCGGATCAGGGTCGGTCCGTGCCGCCAACCAGATGTACTGGCTGAAAGAGGCGCAACTGGTCCAGATTTTCTGCCCATTGATGACCCAATCATCGCCATCGCGTACCGCTCGGGTACGCAGATTGGCCAGATCGCTGCCCGCTCCAGGTTCCGAGTAGCCGATGGCCAGATAGGCGGAACCCGACAGGATTTCACCCACGACCTTATCGCGTACTTCGCCTTGGGCATATCGAGCAACCATGGGGCCAATGGAATTCGCCGAGAGTGCCGGCCAGGGGAAGCCAACCCGCTTGGACTCTTCTACCAAAATGTACTGTTCGACCGGATCGGCGCCCTCGCCACCCAGCTCCTTCGGCCAGGACATCTTGATCCAGCCGTCGCGGCCGAGTTGCTCAAGCTTTTGCCAGTAGATCGGGCCACCACCATGACCCCAGAGAGGGTCTCTGAGTTCGGCTTCAAAATCGGCCGTCATCATTTGCTCTGCCATATAGGCTCGCACACGGTCGCGAAAGCGCAGGTGCTGATCGCTGAGATCCGTAATCATCCTATTGTTCTCTTGTTATGGACATTGATACGACACTATCGATAATGCGAGGCTTGTTATGAAGGACAAAAAACGACTTTTTGCATCACCGATATTTGAATGCGAACCCCATGGCTGAAAACTTGAATGAATCATGGTCGCTACGCGGTAATTATCGCTACGCCACCAACCAGTTACTGATGGGTGCCCGCCGTCACCAGATGCCCCTGGAGCCGATCTGGGAGGCCGCCGGGTTGCAGGAATACGCATCCAGTAAAGCCCCAATCAAGGCGCATCAGTTTGCCAGGCTGTTAAGGGCTACCACTGAGGTACTCGACGACGAGCTGTATGGCCTCACGCTGCACCGCGCCAAGCGTGGAACCTGCGCGATGATGGTCGATCTGGCACTGGGTTGCAGCACGCTGGGGGCGGCCATGGAGCAAGTCGCAAACTTCTTCAGGATCGTTACGGATGACCTCGAGGTGCGCTGCAGTCTCTCGGACGAACAGATTGAGTTGAGCATCATATTGAATAACCCTGAGTTGGATCCGATGGGATTTCTCTGCGACTACTGGTTGTTGTACCTGCATCGTTTTTTCAGCTGGAGCATCGATGCCTTGCTGCCTGTGCGGCAACTGTCTTCCACCCGGTCGGATGCCCCCGAGGCTAACCGTCTGCTGCACTACATACGCAGAGATTGGCTCACGGGGCAGACATCCAACACATTGACACTCAACGCCAGGTATTGGACAACGCCGATCAGTCGTACGCGCGCCGAATGGCTTGCCAATGTTGACCGCCTGATGGGGCAAGGCATTCTCGGCTGGCCCGATGCCAAGGAAAACTGTTCAAACCAGGTTCGCGCCCTGCTGGCCGAAGCACTCAAACTACGGATGGGCCTGCCTCGCCTGCAAGCCATTGCTAGCCAACTGTGCCTGAGCGCACAAACCTTGCACCGGAACCTGCAGCAGGAAGGCACCAGCTTCCAGCGGATCCTCGATGACCTGCGCCGCGATCAGGCCATTGAACTGCTGGCGAATCAGCATCTAAGCATCGCTGATGCTGCTGAGCAGTTGGGCTTTTCGGAGACCCGATCTTTCAGCCGTGCGTTCAAGCAATGGACGGGAATCAACCCTTCGGTGTTACGGCGCGAAGGCAACAGCTGATCCAGTGCGGGCACGACCTACGGGCTGACTCAGACAGTGCAATCGTTTTCTTCAAACACGAAAGGCACCGATCAGTTCCTTGAGTTGGCCGACCAGCAGGGAAAGCTCGCGACTCGCCTGTTCGGTTTGGCAGGCACCGCCAGCCGTACGATCACCGGCCTGGTTGATCTGCACGATATTGCGGTCAATGTCTTGAGTCACTGCCGTTTGCTCCAGCGCGGCCGCAGCAATCTGCTGGTTCTGGTCAACGATTGTGCCCACTGCGTTGAAGATGTTTTCCAAAGCCTGCCGTACCAGCGTTGACTGATTAGCCGTACTGCTGGCCATTACGTGACTGGCGTTCATCACTTTCACCGCGGCACTTACGCCACTCTGCAGTTTGCCGATCGTTTTTTCGATTTCTTCGGTGGACACTTGTGTGCGCTTAGCCAGATTGCGCACCTCGTCGGCAACCACGGCAAACCCTCGCCCCTGCTCCCCGGCCCGGGCCGCCTCAATGGCGGCGTTGAGCGCCAGCAGATTAGTTTGTTCAGCGATAGACTTGATCACGTCAAGGACCTGACTGATGGTGCTGCTATCACTGGCCAGTTGATTGATCACAACAACCGACTGGTCAATCTCGCCGGCCAGCTGTTGAATGCTGTCCACCTGGGACTCTACCAGCGTACGGCCAGAAACCACCTCTTTACTCACCTCGTGCGCGCTGTCCACTGCAGCAGTCGCATTGCGCGCAACTTCTTGCGCGGTAGCAGACAGCTCATTCATCGCTGTTGCGATCTGCTCAATCTGCTGGCGCTGATCGGAGATGGCCTGACTGCTCTCATTGGAAACCAACTCGACACGATCAGCCTGTCCTTTTACTTTGACGACCGTCTGTCCTACTCGCTGAATCAATTGGTTAATCTTGCCAATTGTCCCATTAATAACCTTCCCCAGCTCTCCCAGCTCGTCCTGACTTTGAATCCTTACATTAGCCGTCATGTCGCCGGCAGCGACATCGTCCATGACTAGGCTGAAGCTTTTCAACGTGCTACACATCGCCACGTAAAAGCCGCCGTAAAGATAGCCAATGAAAACAAATACCAGCAGCAAGGCGCTTATTAACAGGATCATTCGCTGCTGATCGTCGACCAGTCGCTGCTGAAGCTCCCCATCCATATAGGACAGGACTGCATCGCTGAACTGCCAGGTTTTCTCAATTTCGGCGCTCAGTGAATCATAAAATTTTGGCCACGCCGCGTTGTCGACTGAGTCCTTCAACAGTTCGCTATCCAATAAACCTCCACCGACGGTCAGTGAATCGCGACTTGCATCGGCCTTCGCCTGCAACGCAGATTGGGCCTTGGTATTACCAACCAGCGCACCTGCGATCTGTTGCCCATATTCAGCCTGCAGCTTTTCCAGTTGCTGTAATGCCCCTTCCACTTTGGTAATGGTGCCCGAACTCCTGGAACCGCTGGCCAGCAAATACGCACCTAGCGAACGGACATCCCCTAATCCAATAGTGACGTCGTCAGCATTGTCCACAATAAGGTTGATCAACTTTCGTTCATTGGGGTTGGGATCCAGGGATAGCCCGGTTCCGGATACCACCGACATCACCAGGATCTGGACATTCGCCAGCTGCTGCTTGATCTCGTGCTGCTGCTTGGCTTGAGACGTATCTGCATGCGCAGCACGCAACCATTCCACCACCGCGTCACGTTTGGCGCTGATGTCTTCGACTTGGGCGCTGGTCAACGCTATGGCCTTCAGTTTCTGCAGGCTCTCAATCAGACCCGACGTTTGACGAGCAATGCGATTGTTCAAGTCGTCACTTTGATTGGCTAAGCCAACCTGCGCCTGAAACCGAATTAGATTCTCCAGACTCTGCATGTCGTAACGAATTTCCAGCGTCCCTTTAAGAAGCTCCAGTCCGGCCAATTCTGTCCGGGTTCCGACGAACTGGGCGTAGGCATCACGAATCAAATAGGAATTGGTTGCCAGCATGGGCAAAAAAAACAAGATGCTGATCAGACTGAATTTCATGCCGAAACTCAGGCGATTCAAAAGCGAAATAGCGGGAGATAGGAAAGTTTTCACGGAACGCCTCTAATTATTATGGTTGTTGCCGCAGGCCGTGCTCGTTCTTGTTGACCTTGTGTGGGGTACGCCGTAGCGCTGACTTTTGGCAACGCTTAGCCAGTTAACTCGAGACAAAATCATCCGCATCATACATATGATTTATTCGGATACCCAGTATCTTTATCTGTCAGATCTTTTTTGGCTCGGCGAAAGCGAGCGTAGAAAAATCGACTCTGAAAAATAGGTAGCCTGCATCTGATAAGCCAAACTATCATGAGCATGCTTATGTATTTTTCGGGGATTTCAATGACTACCCAACAGACGATCGGTTTTGTCTTGCACGACGTAGCGCGATTAATGCGCAAGCGTTTCGAACAGCGTGCTCGGCAGGCAGGACTCACGCGTTCTCAGTGGCAGGTGCTGTCCAAGCTGTCGCACAACGAAGGTATTCATCAAAAAGGCCTGGCCGACCTGCTGGAAATCGAGTCCATCACCTTGGTGCGATTGCTCGACAAAATGCAGGAGCGCGGCCTGATCGAACGTCGACCACACCCAACCGATCGGCGTATGAGCCTGCTGTTTCTGACTGAAGCGGCACACCCGCTGTTGCAGCTGATGCGTCAACTCGGCGAAAAAACGCGCCATGAAACCATGTCCGATTTTTCCGAACAGGAGCACCAGCTGCTGCAGCAGTTCCTGGCCCGTATGCGCGAGAACCTGATCGATGCTTGCGCACGACCGGTTGAAGATGAGGAGCCCGGAAATGACCACTAATGCCACCAAGCTGCAAGCAATTCAGGCTGAACAGTCACCCACTACGCCCCCCGGCTTGCAACAGCAGACACCGGAGGTTAGTACTGAATCCGCCCAGCACAGCGCCCTACCACCGTCACGCCAGAGAGTTCGCCTTGGACTGTTTCTGCTGCTGCCGGTAGTGCTCGCTGGCTGTGCCTGGCTGTATGTCACCGGAGGCCAAATCATTAGTACCGACAATGCTTATATCCAAGCGGATCGCGTGGGCGTTTCCACCGACGTCGCTGGCATCGTCGAGTCGGTTGAGGTGGCTGACAACCAGAGCGTGACCAAAGGTCAGGTGTTGTTCCGCTTGCGCCCTGAGCCTTTCGAAATTGCGCTGCAGAGCGCTAGAGCACAATTGGCTGATGTGCAAAACCAGATAATGAATCTCAAGGCCAGCTATGCCCAAGCTCAGGCAGAAATCGCCCAGGCTCAGGCGGAAATTCCTTACTATCAAAAAAACCTGGCACGCCTGGAGCAACTGGTCAGTGTCTCCGCAGTGTCGAAGACGCTCTACGACGACGCCCGTCACAACCTGGAGACCACACAACAAAAAGTCGCAGTGGCCAAGGCTCAGGCCCAGACCATACTGGCCCAGCTCGGTGGACGCATCGATTCGCCGCTGGAGCGGCAACCGACCTACCTGCAGGCCCAGGCACGGGTTGATGAGGCCACGCGCAACCTAAAGAATTCGACAGTGACAGCTCCATTCGATGGAATAGTCACCAATGTCGATTCACTGTCTCCCGGAGCCTACCTGCAACCGCCACAATCGGGGTTCAGCCTGGTTGCGAGCGATCGCTTGTGGGTCACGGCATCGCCCAAAGAAACCGAGCTGACCCATATGCAGGAAGGCCAACCGGTGAACATCACGGTGGACAGCTATCCGGGTGTCATCTGGCATGGTCGAGTCGAAAGCATCAGCCCCGCCTCCGGATCGAGCTTCGCCCTCTTACCGGCGCAGAACACTACGGGCAACTGGGTGAAAGTGGTGCAGCGCATCCCCGTGCGTATTCGTATCGACGATACGGCCGGCAAACCACCCTTGCGCCATGGCATGAGCGTCGAGGCCGATATCGATACCGGTCGTGCCCGCGGCCTGCCGGAATTCATCGCCAATGCCTTGGCCAGTAAGAGCACGATCCATGAGTGACAGCGGCACCGCCATGGCGCCTTCCACACAACGGACGATGATCACTGTCTGTGTTGTCCTTGCAGTTATTATGCAAGCGCTGGACACCACCATCGCCAATGTCGCGTTGCCCTATATGCAAGGCAGTGTCTCGGCCAGTGCCGATCAGATCAACTGGGTGCTGACTTCTTATATCGTCGCCGCTGCAATCATGACCCCGCCCTCCGCTTTCCTCGCTCGACGCTTTGGGCGCAAGACCGTGCTGCTATGGGCCATCATCGGTTTTGTCCTGGCGTCGATACTTTGTGGTATCGCCCAGTCCCTGGGGGAAATCATCGCTTTTCGGCTGCTGCAGGGGCTCGCCGGTGCTGCCTTGGTGCCTCTGTCCCAAGGCATCTTGCTGGATATCTATTCGCTCAAAGAGCGCGGCTCCGCCATGGCGCTGTTCGGTGTATCGGTCATGGTCGGACCGGTACTGGGGCCAATGTTGGGCGGCTGGCTCACCGAAAATCTCAGCTGGCGCTGGGTGTTTTTCATCAATTTGCCCATCGGCCTCCTGGCTCTGGCAGGGATTCTGCGCTATGTCGTCGACACCCCGGCAGACAAGGGATCGCGTCTGGACTGGCTAGGCTTCGGCTCACTCAGCGTTGCGATCATGGCCACGCAGTTGTTCCTCGACCGGGGCGAACAACTGGGCTGGTTTTCCTCCATGGAGATCGTGCTCGAAGCCGTGATAGCGCTGTCGGCCTCGTATATTTTTCTGGTCCACACCGTCACTGCCAAAGATCCCTTTATAAGCCTCGCGCTGTTCAAGGATCGGAACTTCAGCCTGAGCGTGGTGTTCATTTTCATCATCGGTATCACCTACCTGGCCTCGCTGGCGCTGATGACGCCTTACCTGCAAAACCTGATGGGTTATCCGGTACTCAAGGCTGGCATGGCCATGGGCCCGCGTGGCCTGGGCACGATGGCAACGATGTACCTTGCCGGGCGACTGATAAGTAAGGTCGACAGTCGTTGGCTGCTGTTCTGGGGGCTGGCATTGTCCGCAGGCTCCATGTGGCTGATGACAGGCTGGACACCTCAGGTGTCGATGCAAACCATCATCTATGTCGGCTTCATTCAAGGTGCCAGCCTGGGCCTGCTATTCGTGCCCTTGTCGACCATTGCCTTCGCCACCCTTCCCGCCTCGCTTCGAGCCGACGGCACAGGGCTTTATAGCCTGTCGCGCAACGTCGGCTCCAGCGTAGGGATCTCCATCGTCACCGTGCTATTGGTGCAAAACACCCAAGTCAATCATGAGCAAATCGGCGCGCATATCACAGGATTCAATCGTCTGCTTCATGCCTGGCCACTCAACAGTGTCCTCGATCCTATGACGGTGAGTGGCCGGGCAATGCTCGACGGCATGATTAGCACACAAGCTCTCTGGATCGCCTATCTCGACGACTTCAAACTGCTGATGCTGCTTTCTCTGGCAGTCATGCCGCTGCTGTTGGTCATCAAACCACCGACAGTGATCGCTCGTGATGATCATGGGCCTGTACTGGAATAGATAATCATACATATGATATACATGTAACCAGTTTGAAATTGCCTACGGATCGACCCCGCGAGGATCGCTCAATTCTGGATCGCCACCATGCACCGAGCCTCTACACAAGCGCCTGCACCTCATGATCTCGCTGAGTATCCACATGTGCCGACAATGGAAGATCGGAGAACCGCGCCTTCTTTTGGAACCCAGGTCCGCTACCAGCAAATTCGTGATGCCGCTTTGCACCTATTCGTCACAGAGGGTTACGGCAATGTCAGTTTGCGCCAACTGGCGGCGCCGCTTGGCCTTAGTGCAGGTTCCCTCTACAACCATCTGGACAGTAAACAGTCGCTGCTTTTTGAATTGATTGACGATCACCTGCACAACCTCCTGGACAGCGTCGAAGTTGAGGTGAGAAAGGCCGGTGACGTGTTGGAGCAGCTTAGAACTTTCATCCGCGTCCATATCAAGATCCACATTCAGCACCAAGCATTATCACTGTTGAGCAATCTAGAGTTGCGCAGCCTCGACGCCGCATCAAGGGCAGAGATCAAGGTGCTGCTAAAGCGCTACCGCAATTGTTTAAGCACCATCATCAGCAGGGGCATGCATAGCGGGATATTTCGTCCGCAGCACTTGCCGACTGCCATCCAAACGGTGCTTGCCATGCTTTCCAGCGTGGCGTTCTGGTTCGACGAAACCCTTCAGTTGGACACTTCGGAGCTGACGGCCCAACTCACTGCCATGGTGATGGGTGCGCTATGTGCTTAGGCCCCTCGCGCGTGACATACACAATTGACGTTCCACTCCTATTACACACACAAAAATCGGAGATCCTGCAGTGCTCGACGCCTACAACCATCACGTGAAACACCGCGCCGATGAAGGGCTTCCGCCCTTGGCGCTTAACGCCGAACAAACTGCAGGCCTGGTCGAGCTGCTGAAAAATCCCCCGGCTGGCGAAGAAGCTTTCCTCGTTGACCTGATCACCAATCGC
>NZ_JBIVBY010000017.1:1682-159398 GCF_044746405.1 Pseudomonas sp. NPDC086251 | reverse complement strand
CCTGCTTTCGGCTGCGCAGCAGTCGTAAAACCTGAGCGCGAGGTAGTCCTGAAGGACCGCATTGCCTGATTTCACGACTGCTGCGCAGCCGAACGCAGGCTTCGCCAGCTGCTACAGGTCGTCGAGCCCGGTCAACCCTTGCGTTTCTACGCAATAACTCCTCTGCGTTCTTGCAGACGGGAAAATCCCTGCTTAACTCTGAATCGCCGGTCTGTCAGTGACTGATCGGTCACGGGAACCATCCGGGCACCCTTACGCTGCGTTTAGTCCAATTGGTTCAGGGAAGAAAGACATGATGCCGCAAACTGCGATTATCGAGATTTGCGAGAAGTACAAGGTTTATACCGAGCACTATCTCAACACCGCCGCGGACAAGACCATCATCCTGGTCAACGGCTCGCTCGCCACCACCGCGTCCTTTGCCCAAACGGTGCGCTACCTGCAACCACGGTTCAATGTGGTTCTCTACGATCAGCCCTACGCCGGGCAGTCCAGACTGCACAACCTCCACGACCAGCCGATTCGCAAGGAAGATGAAGCGCAGATCCTGCTGGCATTGATCGAGCACTTTTGCGTGGACCATGTGCTGTCCTTTTCCTGGGGCGGGGCGGCCACCTTGCTGGCGCTGGCTCAACGGCCGCGACGGATCGAGAAGGCAGTGATCAATTCTTTCTCGGCGCGGATCAATACGCCGATGCGTGATTATCTGCAGCGCGGCCTCAACCACCTCCAGGCTTGCGATCGCTTGAACATCGGGCACTTGATCAACAGCACGATCGGCAAGCACCTGCCCTCGCTGTTCAAACGCTTCAATCACCGCCATGTCAGCAACCTGGCCGAACACGAATACCGGCAGATGCATTTCCACGTCAATGAGGTGCTGACCCAGGACACCCACTGCTACGTTGCCTGCGCCGATGCCATCGAAATCCCGCTGCTGTTTGTCAACGGCGAATGGGACGAGTACACCTCGGCGGAAGACGCTCGGCTGTTCGCCAACCATGCCCCTCAGTCGAGGTTTCATACGATCAAGAACACCGGGCACTTCCTCGATATGGAACACTCGGCGGCCTGGCACGACGCCCAGCACGCGTTGCTCGGTTTTCTGCAGCCGGCTTCGAGGATCGCGCTGCCACTGGACGGCGGACAACACGGCGTCGTCATTGATCGTGATTACGGTTGCAATGCGGCACAGGGTTAGCGCCTTCAATGAAAAACTGATCCGTGCTTTTTCGCCGCCGCTGCGTCTTTCGCTGCAACTGGCGAACCTCTACAGTCAGTGACGCCGCTTCACGAGGCTTCAGGACATGTACAGCTCGCTAGTTCTGCCGAGCAACGCTCGTCAATTCCACGACCGGATCTATGCCGGCGAGATCCTACGCCTCGACGCCTTGCAACCCATGGCGACGCTGGTGGAATACGCTCGTGGGTTTCTCGAAGACGCACTCAATCCCTGGCAGCCGCAACAGATCCATCGCCACTTGAGCCACCGTGAGCAAACAGAACGCTTCGCAAAATGGCAGAACGATTTCGCCGGCTCGGCCGAGATTCAACAGCGCTGGCGGGACGTCGTGGAAAGCCTCGGCATTGCCGCGGATGCCCTGGCGTGCGATCGCCTGCATCTGCGTTTTCAGCCCCATCGCGAACCCGAGCAGGTCGCGCCCCGTGCCCGCACCACGGCGACCATCGCGTTTCACCGCGACACCTGGGGCTCGAATATCTATGCGCAAACCAACTGGTGGGCGCCGATCTACCCCATCACCACCGGGCGAACCTTTGCCTTGTACCCGGACCTGTGGCAACGACCGCTGCTCAATTCCAGCGCCGATTTCGACATGCGCGCCATCCTCCAGCGATCCCATCGAGACGGGCGCAACGCGGTAGATGCCGACGAAGCGATCCCGCATCTGCTGGAAGCGGTTGCCGCACAGGAGGGGATTGCCGTTGATATTGCCCCGGGCAGTCTGCTGGCCTTTTCCGGGGCGCATGCCCATGCCGGCGTCGGCAATCACACCGGGCTGACGCGCCTGTCTTTCGAAACCCGCTCGATCCTGATCGAAGACCTGATGGCCGGAGTGGGGGCACCCAATATTGACGGACACGCGCCGTGGCAGACACTCGGGCTGTTCCGTCGAATGAGCGATGCCAAGCGCCTCAACGAGATCCTCGGTTGCGGATTCATCGAGCCCTATCGGAACCGCGCCGGAATCGCCTCTTCAAACGGATAAAGTGAAAAATACGGCCTGGCTTCGTCGATCACCCGCTGGACGGATGGCCTGTGTATCAACCGCTCGAAATACGCGCTCAAGTGGCGATAATCGTCGGGAAACGGCAGCAGCGTGCTGGTATAGAACAGTGCCGGGGCAGCGGCGCAATCGGCCAGGCTGAACTCAGCACCGACTGCCCAGATGCGCGAGGCCATTCGATGATCGAGCATGCCGTACGCCGTCATCAGCATGGAACGCGCCGGGGTCAAATCACCGTGAGCGCCGCGCAGGCGATCACCGACAATGTGTTGCAGCGGCCCCTGGACGTACAGGTCGAAAAAGCGGTCCCACAGACGCGCCTCCAACGCAGTGTCCCAATCCTCTGGAATCAGGCGCGACGGGCCTGGGTAAACCCGATCCAGGTACTCGATGATGATCGAGGACTCCGGCAATTCGCGCTTGTGCGCGTCATCGCGGATAACCGGAAACTTGCACAGCGGCCATATCGCTTGAAGCTCCGCCCGGTCGGCCTCCTTCCCCAGATCAATAATCCGCCGGTCGAAATCGATCCCGAGTTCATAGAGCGCGATCAGCACTTTGTGGCAGAACGACGACAGCGGATGGTAGTAAAGCGTCAGCGACATGGTTCAGCTCCTCGGCGCCGGTGTGCAGCGCCCCGATCCCGATGTTCATCAAGCATAGCGAAGCGTGAGAGCGCGCGGTCTGCTGAATCATGCAACCTCGGCAGAAACCACACGAGCACGGCTGCCCATCGCAATGGCCAGCGCGGCGGCGATCAGCAGCAGCGCGACGGCAAACGTAATCCGCATACCGCCGGAGACCACTTCCGGCCGCGCGATGCTGATGTCGGCTGCTGCCGAGGCGAGCGCAAACACCGCGCCCATGGCCGAGGCTCCGGTGATCAGGCCGAGGTTTCGCGACAGGTTGAGCAGGCCGGAGATGACCCCGCGCTGGTCGGGTCCAACATCGGCCATGACCGCCGTGTTGTTGGCGGTCTGGAACACGGCATAACCGAGGGTGATCACGACCATCGGGGCGATGTAGCCCGCGATGCCAAAAGTCAGCGGCAGCAGCGCAAGCGTCAGGCAACCGATCGCCATCGCACTGAGCCCGGCGAGGGTCATGCGCGGGGCGCCAACACGGTCGGCGATGCGCCCGGCGGGCACACTCGTCAGCGCCGCGACAAACGGCCCGACTGACAACACCAGCCCGACCCCGACGGCCTCCAGCCCGAGCGCCTGGGACAGATAAAACGGCCCGACCACCAGCGTCGCCATCATTACGGTGGCGACAAGCGTGCTCATGGCCAGGCTGCCACTCAACACCGGGTCGCGGAACATGGCCAGGCGAATCAGCGGTGAGGCGACTCGCGCCTCAGTCATCAGAAACAGGCCCAGACCCAACAGCGCCGTCATCAGCAGAGCAATGTTGAGCCAGCCGAAACTGCCTCGCCCCAGGGTCATGGCCAGTGCATACGCCGCCAGTGTCAGCGCCAGCAGCAGCGTGCCCACGGGGTCGAAACCGCCTCGTGCGGCCTTGGGTTTCAGCCGATCGGCGGGCAGATAGCGATGCGCAAGCACCAACGTCAACAAGCCCAACGGCACCGTGACCAGGAAGATCGCGCGCCAGCCGTAGCCGGCGATCAGCAGGCCGCCGAGTGACGGCCCCGTCGCGGTGCCAATCGCCGACATCGTGCCGAGCAACCCCATGGCGCTACCGGTTTTTGCCTTTGCAACGGTCTCGCCGACAAACGCCAGGGTCAGCGCCATCATGATGGCGGCACCGAGGCCTTGCAGCGCCCGAGCGGCAATCAGTAACGGCAGGGAAGGGGAGAAGCCGCACAGGGCCGAGGCCAGGGTGAACACGCCGATACCGATCAAGAGCAACCGCCGACGGCCAGTGAGGTCGCCGAGTCGACCGACGCTGACGATCAACGTGGTGATGGCCAGAAGATAGGCGATGACAACCCACTGTACGTGTTGGAAAGAGGCGCCGAATACCTGTGCCAACGTCGGCAAACCGACATTGGCAATGCTGGTGCCGAGCGAGGACAGCAGCATCGACAGCGCGAGGCTGGTCAGGGCCCAGCGAACCGAGGATGTGGGTGGTGCGTTGTCCGCTACTGCAAGGGTCGGTTTCATCCTGTCTCTCTTTGTCTGGCAACTCGCGAAGTGGAGCTATCAGGAATCTACGCTCGGGCCTAACATGGCGGAAGACGCACCCTTTGCATTGTATTCGTGCGTTAAACGCCTCATCACACTTGCGGAGCGCTGCATGTCCACGCCCGATCTGAACTTGCTGGTCACCCTTGATGTGTTACTCGCCGAAGGCAGCGTGGCGCGCGCCGCCAAGCGTTTGCGGCTGAGTCCGTCGGCGATGAGTCGGGCATTGGCGCGGTTGCGCGAAACGACGGGCGATCCGTTGCTGGTCAGGGCGGGGCGAGGGTTGGTTGCAACACCGCGAGCGCTCGAATTGCGCGAGCGGGTCAGTCAATTGGTATTGGAGGCCGAAGCGGTGCTACGCCCGGCTGAACAACCTGACCTGACGCAGCTGGTCCGAACGTTCACGCTGCGCACCAGTGAAGGTTTCGTTGAGAACTTTGGCGCAGCGCTGATCGCGCGTATCGCCGAACACGCCCCACACGTGCGTCTGCGCTTCATGCACAAACCGGACAAGGACAGCACGTTGCTTCGCGACGGAACGGTCGATCTGGAGACTGGCGTGGTGGGCAAGGGCGCTAGCCCGGAGTTGCGCACCCAAGGCTTGTTTCGGGACCGTTTAATCGGGGTTGTACGCATCGGTCATCCACTGAGTGAGGGCGAAATCACGCCCGCCCGTTATGCGGCGGGCAGCCATATCAGTGTGTCCCGACGGGGGCTCGACAAGGGGCCGATCGATGAAGCACTTGAACCGCTGGAACGTCGGATAGTGACCATCGTCGCAGGCTTCTCCACAGCGTTGGCGCTCGCTCGGGCCACCGACCTGATCGCCAGCGTGCCAGAGCGGCATACCGCGAGCCTGCGAGCCGGCATGCACAGTTTTGCGCTGCCGTTTGCGATGCCCATGTTCACTGTCGCGATGTTATGGCACCCGCGAATGGAGGCCGATCCGGCGCACAGATGGCTGCGTGGTTGTGTGCGTGATGTCTGTGCGTTGCAGGATGATTAGCGTGATCGCTAAAAGGTGAACTGACGCGATGAACGTGGAGAGGCTTGTGCCACTTCCATTTCCAGCAGATGTTCGACCAGCACATCGTTCAAAAAGCGGAATTGATCGTTCAAACCCACCACTTCGTTGTTGAAATGATTGCCTGCGGCAGGGATCAGCAACGCTTCGAAGTTCTTGTCGAACACCAGTGACAGCACTTTGCGCGACACGGCTTCTTGCGCGTAGAAGTTGTTGCCGAATACCGGAAAACTCACGGCCAGGGTGACGGCGTGGATCATGACGTGCGCTCCTCAGTCAGGACGTACCAGGAAAAAACACTCAGTGTGAAGGCGGTCAGGGCCAGGCAGGTCAGGAGATGGATGATCATGATGCGCCCCTCCGATGTGGGGTTTTCTGTTGGGTTGAGATTGATCCTACGCTGACGGTTATTGAGCGTAAGGCATTCGCGGCGATGGTGAATATCGATGGAAGTGATGGTGGGATCTTTGCTGTCTGACCCGGCCTCATCGCGAGCAGGCTCGCTCCCACATTGAACTGTGGTGAACTCGAAACTGTGGGAGCGAGCCTGCTCGCGAAGGCGGCCTAAAGAACACCACAACCCCAAGCGAACAAACGCTGGCACCTATACTCAAATCATTAGGTCTCTTGAACACCGGACATTCCGTCCGAAAACGTCTGTAGGAAGCCGCGATCTTGAACGTGCGTTCGCTGATCGTCGCCGTGCTGGTGGTATTGGCGGGATGCGTCACGCCTGCGCCTGCCCCGGTGGAAGTGCCACCCGTGGTGGTTTCCCAGAGCACCTGGCAGCAAGTTGACCGGGAAATTGTCGCTGCGTCGCAATCGGCCACCGAGCAGACCCGCATCTACTCGCGTGGCGCCATGGATTACTGGCGTACGCGGGTCTATCAACTGACCGAAGAGAACTTCATTCCGTGGTTCAGCAGCTACTGGACCCAGGAATGGCTGTCGATGAAAGTCAGCTGGTACACCCTCAGTGCCAAAGGCGAGCAGGACGCGTCGGCCAAGCGCCTGGCGGCCTATCTGCTGGAGCAATACCAAGAGCGCGTGCTGGCGCCGGTCGCGGTGGAGATTGATCCCGAGGCGATTCTCGGCCTGGCCACGGCGTTCTACGTCGACATCCTCCAGGAAGAACTGCAGAAAATCTCCCAACGCCACGGCGTGCCGATGGCTCAACTCAACGGGCGGATCCAGAAAATCCCGGCCATTGCATTAGGGCCTCCGCCCGCGCGGGACGCGTCGTTGTATCAGGTCATGCATACCCAGCCGCTGAACACACTGCCGGCCTATGCAGCGCTGATTGAGAAAATTCACAAAGCGGGTGGTGACAAGGGTGTTGATTCGACCGAAACCGCCATGGCGCCGGTGGCCAAGCGCGCCAGTCAGCGGATGGAAGCCGAAATGGTCCCGCGCGGTGCGGCCAGTGCCGTGGCCGCTGCTGCGGGAAAATTGGCCGGGGGCCTGATTTCCGTGGGGGTGGCGGGGATTCGCGCGATCATCCAGGCCAACGATCGGCCAGACAGCGAAGCGCTGATTCGCAGCAGCCTGGGCAATACGTTCGATAAGGCCTGGCTGAAGCTGGTGCAGAATCCGACGACCGGCGTGATGGCGGGGACGTTGTACATGGCGGGGCAGATCGAAGGCAACCTGGCGGGGAGTGCCGAGATACCGTCGGTCAGTTCGAGCAGCGGAGCGGTCGATTGGAGCCCGACCGAATCGACTAACCAGCAGATCGCCCCATGACCCAAGGAGAACAAACATGTCCTATGTAGATGGTTTTGTTATTGCCGTGCCCACCGCTAATCGCGAACAGTTCAAGCAACACGCCGAGTCGGCCGCTGCCGTGTTCATGGAGTACGGTGCACTCAGCCTCGCCGAGTGCTGGGGTGACGACGTGCCCGATGGCAAGGTGACGTCGTTTCCCATGGCCGTGAAACTCAAGGAGGACGAAACCGTGGTGTTTTCCTGGATCATCTGGCCCGATAAGGCCACCCGTGACACCGGGATGGAAAAGGTCATGTCCGATCCGCGAGTTCAGCCGGATATGAATGCGATGCCGTTCGATGGCCAGCGGATGATCTTTGGCGGTTTCGACATGATTGTGAAGGCTTGAAAACCGAGCGCAGGATCACTCCGGCGACGGGGTGATCCTGCAACTCTTGCGATTGCGAATCTCGTGGTCCGTCGGTCGCTCTTTTACGAATTCGAAGCGCGGCTCACCTTCGCTGTAATGCACCAGCCAGCCCCATTCCAGCTCGAACTCGTCCTGACCGGGTTTCGGCGGCACGGCCCACCACGGCTCTTTGCTGATGATTTGTCGCATGGCCCCCTCCCGTTGTGTGGTCTGCATGAACTATAACTGGCTTGTCAGGAGGTGCCAGGAATGAGCGACGAATCCCATGAACCGTTGAAACGGCTGTTTTTTGCGTTGGGCTGTGCGCCCGCGCAACGCCGGGCCATCGCCCAATGGCGTAGCGAATTGCAGCTGCGCAACGGGCGCCCGGTGCCGGCGGAAAACTTTCATCTGACGTTGTTGTTTTTGGGCGCTGTCGAAGTGGCGAAGATCGCCGACATCTGCACAGCGGCGGCGAATGTTCGAACGCCCGGCGTGGCGTTGACCGTGGTGCTTGATCGAGTGGACGTCTGGCGCAAGTCGGGAGTTTTGCTGCTGGTGCCGGAGCAGGCGCCGCCGCAATTGCTGCGACTGGTGTATGCGCTGGAGCAGGCGATGCTGCCGTTCAGGTCGGAGGAATCGCCCAAGGAATTCCGGCCGCACCTGACCTTGATGCGCGACTATCGGGCGCCGGTGCCTGAATCCGCTGTACCCCCGGAGTTTTTCCTGCGCGCCGATCACTTCAGTCTGTTCGAATCCCACAAGGGCCGCTATCGGGCGCTGGCGCAATGGCCGCTGGTGTCGCCATAAACCAAAGCAAAAAAAGGCGCCCACGGACCAATGCTGACCGTTGTAGGAGCGAGCTCGCTCCTACAGGCATTAGCCCGGGGCACCAAAATTCACCTTAACCGAGGAAGCCAGGTGAAGCCGTTCATCTGCAGAGGAGTGCAGCGGTGGTAAGGCGCTGCGTGAACGGAAAACGTGAGTACAACACTGCCCAAATGTGGGAGCGGGCTTGCTCGCGAAAGCGGTGGGTCATTCAGCATTGATGTTGAAGTGATGGCCCCTTCGCGAGCAAGCCCGCTCCCACATGGGGCCATGTTGTTGATATATACGTGTCCGGCTCAGGGTTATTTCCCGAGCTTCACCCGCGTCCAGCCCCGGGTCATCACGCGCTGGATGCCAATCGGCAAGTCAGGGATCGCATACAACGTCGCCATCACCGCTTGCGGCGGGTACGAACCCGGATCATCACGAATCGCTTCATCCACCAACGGCGTGGCCGCCGAGTTGGCGTTGCTGTAGCCGATGTTGTTGGTAATCTCGGCAATGATGTCCGGGCGCATCAGGAAGTTCATGAACAGGTAGGCGTTCTCGACATTGGCGGCATCACGCGGGATGGCGACCATGTCATAAAAACTGCCGGCGCCTTCTTTCGGGATGCTGTAGTCGACTTTCACCTTGTCGCCGGCTTCCTTGGCGCGGGCCTTGGCTTGCAGCACATCACCGGAGTAACCGACTGCCACGCAGATGTTGCCATTGGCCAAATCGGAGATGTACTTCGACGAATGGAAATACGCCACCGAAGGGCGAATCTTCATGAACAGCGCTTCGGCCTCAGCGATTTGCTGCGGGTCTTTCGAGTTCACCGGGTAGCCCAGGTAGTGCAGGGCGGCCGGGAGCATTTCAGTCGGTGAATCGAGGAAACTGATGCCGCAGGCTTTGAGCTTCTCGGCGTTTTCCGCTTTGAACAGCAAGTCCCAGGAGTTGGTCGGCGCATTGGCACCCAGCACTTCCTTGACCTTGTCCGGGTTGAAACCAATGCCGATCGAGCCCCACATGTACGGGAAGGCATGCGCGTTGTCCGGGTCGCTGGCAGAGGCGTTTTTCAGCAGGACCGGGTTGAGGTTTTTCCAGTTCGACAGCTTCGACTTGTCCAGTTCCTGATAGACGCCGGCCTTGATCTGCTTGGCCAGGAAACTGTTGGACGGCACCACAATGTCGTAGCCGGATTTGCCCGCGAGCAGGCGTGCCTCAAGGGTTTCATTGCTGTCGAATACATCGTAGGTCACGCGGATGCCGGTCTCGTCTTCGAACTTCTTGACGGTGTCCGGGGCGATGTAATCCGACCAGTTGTAGACGCGCAGTACCTTGTCATTGGCCTGGGCGCCGGTGGCGATCGCGCCCAATAAGGACAGTGTCAGCAGAGTCCTGCCAAACATTTTCATCGGTACAACTCCATTTCTTTTTTATTCAAATACGCAAAGCAAAATTGCAATCAACATAAAACCGTTTGGCGAAGGAGCGGCCCCATCACTCTGTAGGAGCTGTCGAGTGAAACGAGGCTGCGATCTTTTGATTGTTAGAAGCAAAATCAAAAGATTGCAGCCTGCGGCAGCGCCTACATCAGGCGGTGGCTCCAGCCATTTGCTTTTCAGGTTGCTGCCAGGACTCGCTGGCGGTCTGGTCCATCGCTTCCTGGATCGCACGTTTGCGGGTCGCTTCGGCACGGCGGCTGAAGTACCAGACCATGAAGGTCACGATCGATACGGCAAGCAGAATCAGACTGGCCACGGCGTTGATCTCAGGCTTCACACCCAGACGCACCGCCGAGAACACTTCCATCGGCAGGGTCGTCGACCCCGGACCCGATACGAAGCTGGCCAACACCAGGTCATCCAGCGACAAGGCAAACGACATCATGCCGCCGGCCGCCAGTGACGGCGCGATCATCGGAATGGTAATCAGGAAAAACACCTTGAACGGCTTCGCACCCAGGTCCATGGCCGCTTCTTCGATGGACAGGTCCAACTCTCGAAGGCGCGCGGAGACCACCACCGCCACATAAGCGGCACAAAACGTGGTGTGGGCGATCCAGATCGTGACGATGCCACGCTCCATCGGCCAGCCGATCAACTGCGCCATCGCAACGAACAGCAGCAACAGCGACAGACCAGTGATCACTTCCGGCATCACCAACGGCGCGGTCACCAGGCCACCGAACAGCGTGCGGCCCTTGAAGCGCGTCACGCGAGTCAGCACAAACGCCGCCAAGGTCCCCAGTGCTACAGCGGCAATCGCGGTGTAGCAGGCGATTTCCAGCGAGCGCACCACCGAGCCCATCAGTTGCGTGTTGTCGAGCAAACCGGCGTACCACTTGAACGACCAGCCGCCCCACACCGTCACCAGTTTGGAAGCGTTGAACGAGTAGATCACCAGAATCAACATCGGCAAGTAGATAAACGACAGGCCGAAAATCAGCATGAACTTTGAAAATCCGAAGCGTTTCATCCCCGTGCCTCCATCTCTTTGGCCTGGCTGCGGTTAAACAGCAGAATCGGCACAATCAGGATCAACAGCATCACCACCGCCAGGGCAGACGCCACCGGCCAGTCGCGGTTGTTGAAGAACTCTTGCCACAGCACCCGACCGATCATCAGGGTCTCAGGCCCGCCCAACAGCTCCGGAATCACAAACTCGCCGACCACTGGAATGAACACCAGCATGCAGCCGGCGATGATGCCGTTCTTGGCCAGCGGCACGGTGATTTTCCAGAAGTTGTTGAAGTTGCTCGAACCCAGATCCGACGCGGCTTCCAGCAGGCTGTGATCATGCTTGACCAGGTTGGCGTACAACGGCAGCACCATGAACGGCAGGTACGCATACACCACGCCGATATACACCGCGGTGTTGGTATTGAGGATCTCGATCGGGTGATCGGTCAGCCCGGTCCACATCAGAAACGCATTGAGCAAACCGTTGTTGCTGAGGATGCCCATCCACGCATACACGCGGATCAGGATCGCGGTCCAGGTCGGCATCATGATCAGCAACAGCAGAACGTTTTGCGCTTCCTTGCTCGCCTTGGTGATCGCGTAGGCCATCGGGAAACCGATCACCAGGCACATCAGCGTGCTTAAAAACGCCACCTTCAACGAACCGAAGTACGCCGAGATGTACAGCTCATCCTGGGTCAGCAAACTGTAGTTGCCGAGGTTCAGCAGCAGCTGGAATTTCTGCTCGGCGAAGGTGTAGATCTCTGAGTAAGGCGGAATGGCCAGGGCCGCTTCCGAGAAGCTGATCTTCATCACCAGGAAGAACGGCAACATGAAGAACAGGAACAGCCACAGGAACGGAATCCCGATGACGAGCTTTCGACCACTCGGCATCAGCCGCATAAACCGCTGATTGAGTGTTTTCATGAGCGCAGTACCACGCCGCTGTCGTCTTCCCACCACACGTAGACTTTGTCGTCCCAGGTCGGACGTGCGCCACGGCGTTCGGCGTTGGCCATGAACGACTGCACGATTTTGCCGCCAGGCAATTCCACGTAGAACACCGAGTGGCCGCCGAGGTAGGCGATGTCATGCACCTTGCCGCTGGACCAGTTGTAGCGCGTGTCGGGTTGGGTGGTGCTGACCAGCAGTTTTTCCGGGCGGATCGCGTAGGTGATCGACTTGTCTTGCACCGACGTGCTGACGCCGTGACCGACGTAGATCTTCTGCTCCAGGTCCGGGCTATGGATGATCGCGTGACCTTCCAGGTCCTCGACCACCGTGCCGTCGAAGGCGTTCACGTTGCCGATGAATTCGCAGACCATGCGGCTGACCGGCGCTTCATAAATGTCGACCGGGCTGCCGATCTGGGCGATCCAGCCGAGGTGCATGATCGCAATGCGCTGGGCCATCGTCATGGCCTCTTCCTGGTCGTGGGTCACCATCACGCAGGTCACGCCAACGCGCTCGATGATTTCCACCAATTCCAGTTGCATCTGCGAGCGCAGCTTCTTATCCAGTGCGCCCATCGGTTCGTCGAGCAGCAACAGCTTCGGACGCTTGGCCAGGGAGCGGGCGAGGGCGACGCGCTGACGCTGGCCGCCGGACAACTGATGCGGTTTGCGCTTGGCGTATTGGGTCATGTGCACCAGGCGCAGCATCTCTTCGACGCGGGCGTCGATTTCGCTGGTGGACAAACGATCCTGCTTGAGGCCGAAGGCAATGTTCTGCGCCACCGTCATGTGCGGGAACAGCGCGTAGGACTGGAACATCATGTTGATCGGCCGCTCGTAGGGCGGCATGTCGGTGATGTCGACACCGTCGAGCAGAATCCGTCCTTCGGTCGGGCGTTCGAAGCCTGCGAGCATGCGCAGCAGGGTCGATTTTCCGGAACCGGAACCACCGAGCAGGGCGAAGATTTCGCCTTGATGGATCTCCAGGGACACATCGTCCACGGCGGTGGTTTCGTCGAATTTCTTGGTGACGCGGTCGACTTTCACCAGCACCTTTTTCGGTGACTGGTGACCTTCAAGAGCCTTCCTGTAGATGCTGGAGGCGTTTGCCATGTGAAACTCCCAACAGGTTTCAGTCGTCGGGCCAACGCGGCCTGACTTAAGAGTGGATTGCAAGCCCGGGGCGGTCATGCCAGCCAGAGCGTGGACCCTGTAGGAGCGAGGCTTGCCCGCGAAGGCGGTGTGTCAGCCGACCTCATTGTTGCCTGACACTCTGTCTTCGCGGGCAAGCCTCGCTCCTACCAGGGGTTGCGCTCGTCTGATGCATACCGACCGGGCTTATTCGGCACCGCCGTCCTGGCTGCCTGTTCGTACTTGTTGTTATTGCGGTTCATCTATTACGTGAGTGACCGACGCGCAAAGGCACGCCCGCCTGACTCACGGGGCAGCAAATTGATTAATCGAGTGTCAAGTCAGCGCGGGTTGCGCAGCGCCGCCCGTTGCCGGCACGCCTCGCCAAACGCCTGGAAAATACTCAAGTAGGGCGGGTTCGAAAGCACCTGCCATTCCGGGTGCCATTGCACGCCGAGGGCAAAGGCCTTGCTGTGCTCGACCGAAATCGCCTCGATCAAGCCGTCCGGCGCCACCGCTTCGGCGCGCAGGCCGGGCGCGAGTCGGTCAATGCCCTGGCTGTGAATCGAATTGACCTGGAACACCGGCGGCAGATCCAGCGCTTCGAACACGCCGCCTGGCTGCACAGTCACCGCATGGGCCGGTGCGTACTGCACGGCCAACTCCGGACTGTCCGCTTCGCGGTGATCGAGCATCTCCGGAATTTCGTGGACCTTCTGATGCAGGCTGCCACCAAACGCCACGTTCATTTCCTGAAAGCCGCGACAGATGCCGAGCACCGGAACGCCCGCCGCAATGGCTGTACGCAATAAAGGAAGGGTGGTGGCATCCCGCGCCGGATCGTGATCCGTGCCGGGAGCGCTGGCCGGGCCTTGATAGTGGAAGGGTTCCACATTCGAGGGTGAGCCGGTCAGCAACAGACCGTCGAGCTGCGCGAGCAGGTCCTCGATTTCGGTCAGGTCGCCTAAGGAAGGAATGACCACGGGCAACCCCAGCGCCGCGACGCTGACAGCACGCAAGTACTTGTCGCCGCTGATGTGGTAGGGGTGCAGGCCAATCTGTTTGACGCACGCTGTAACGCCGATCAATGGCTTGAATGCCATTTTTATCACCTCGAAGTTTCACACTTGAACGAGCTTTTCCGGAGCTTAGCCTTGTTGATTTTAATTAACAACTCTCATGTAAAAAATTCTAAACGCCGCACGTCCGATCTCGAGGATTTACGCGGTGCGCAAGACTGATCTGGCACTCTCGTGCCCAAAAAAGGCCCGAAAATAAAGGATGAGAGGCCAGGTGTTCGCTATTGACTTCACTTGGCCGTTCGGGTTGACTGAGCTCGCAACTCGGTAGTGAACATAATAATTAACAGCTAATAGGTGCAAAATGTCGGTCCCTCTGCGTACCGTTCAACTCAACGAAGCAAACGCATTCCTTAAGAAATATCCTGAGGTTTTGTACGTCGACCTTCTGATTGCGGATATGAACGGTGTGGTGCGCGGCAAGCGCATCGAGCGCACCAGTCTTCATAAGGTTTACGAAAAAGGCATCAACCTCCCGGCGTCTCTCTTTGCTCTGGACATCAACGGTTCTACGGTGGAAAGCACCGGCCTGGGTCTGGACATCGGCGACTCAGACCGGATCTGCTTCCCCATCCCCGATACACTCAGCATCGAGCCCTGGCAGAAGCGCCCGACCGCGCAACTGTTAATGACCATGCACGAACTCGAAGGCCAGCCGTTCTTCGCTGACCCTCGCGAAGTGCTGCGTCAGGTGGTGAGCAAGTTCGACGCAATGGGCCTGACCATTTGCGCGGCGTTTGAACTCGAGTTCTACCTGATCGACCAGGACAACGTGAACGGTCGTCCGCAATCGCCACGTTCGCCGGTCTCCGGCAAGCGTCCGATCTCGACCCAGGTGTATTTGATCGACGACCTCGACGAATACGTCGATTGCCTGCAAGACATCCTTGAAGGCGCGAAAGAGCAGGGCATTCCTGCCGACGCGATCGTCAAGGAAAGCGCCCCGGCGCAGTTCGAAGTGAACCTGCATCACGTCAACGACCCGATCAAGGCCTGCGACTACGCGGTGTTGCTCAAGCGTCTGGTGAAGAACATCGCCTACGACCACGAGATGGACACCACTTTCATGGCCAAGCCGTATCCGGGCCAGGCGGGTAACGGGTTGCACGTACACATTTCGATTCTCGACAAAGAAGGCAACAACATCTTTGCCAGCGAGGATCCCGAGCAGAACGCCGCACTGCGTCACGCGATCGGCGGTGTGCTCGAGACCCTGCCGGCGCAGATGGCTTTCCTCTGCCCGAACGTCAACTCGTACCGTCGTTTCGGCGCACAGTTTTATGTGCCGAACTCGCCGAGCTGGGGCATCGACAACCGTACCGTTGCGGTCCGTGTGCCCACCGGTTCGCCGGACTCGGTGCGCATCGAGCACCGCGTCGCGGGTGCCGACGCCAACCCGTACTTGTTGATGGCGTCAGTCCTGGCCGGTATTCACCACGGCCTGACCAACGAAATCGAACCGGGCGCACCGGTCGAAGGCAACAGCTACGAGCAAAACGAGCAGAGCCTGCCGAACAACCTGCGCGATGCCCTGCGCGAGCTGGACGACAGCGAAGTCATGTCTCGCTACATCGACCCGATGTACATCGACGTGTTCGTGGCGTGCAAGGAAAGTGAGCTGGCCGAGTTCGAAAACTCCATCTCCGACCTTGAGTACAACTGGTACCTGCACACCGTCTGATTGAGTCACACCGGATCCAGGTTGAAAACCCGATCAACTGTGGGAGCGAGCCTGCTCGCGATAGCGGCGTACAAGCCAGCATTGATGTCGCCTGATTCACCGCTATCGCGAGCAGGCTCGCTCCCACAGGAGATGGCGGTGAACATGGATTCTGCAAACACCACCCATCAAATGTGGGAGCGGGCTTGCTCGCGAAAGCGGTAGGTCAGTCACCCTCAATGTTGAATGTGATGGCCCCTTCGCGAGCAAGCCCGCTCCCACAAGGGATTGTGTTTTTTCAGCTCCATTGAGTCCAACAACTACTTATTCCTCTGCGTCGAGTCACAACAATGACAAACACTCGCAGCGACTGGGAACAACGCTTCCAGTCCTTAACACTAGAAGGCCGGGCATTCATCGACGGCCAATACTGCGCAGCCCTCAGCGGCGCAACGTTCGAATGCATCAGCCCGGTCGACGGCCGCTTCCTGGCCAACGTCGCCAGCACCGATGAAGCCGACGCCAACGCGGCCGTCGCCGTCGCGCGCCGCACTTTCGAATCCGGCATCTGGGCCAATCTGGCCCCGGCCGAGCGCAAGCGCATCCTGATCCGCTTCGCCGACCTGATCCTGGCCAACCAGGAAGAACTCGCGCTACTCGAAACCCTCGACATGGGCAAGCCGATCAACGACTCGATGAACATCGACATCCCGGCGACCGCCAACGCGATCCGCTGGAGCGCCGAAGCCATCGACAAGCTCTACGACGAAGTCGCGGCCACGCCGCACGACCAACTCGGCCTGATCACCCGCGAACCTGCCGGTGTGGTCGCCGCCATCGTGCCGTGGAACTTCCCGCTGATCATGGCCAGCTGGAAGTTCGCCCCAGCCCTCGCGGCCGGCAACTCGTTCATCCTCAAGCCGTCGGAAAAGTCGCCACTGACCGCCATCCGCATCGCGCAATTGGCGCTGGATGCCGGCATTCCTAAAGGCGTGTTCAACGTCCTGCCGGGCTTCGGCCACACCGTCGGCAAGGCGCTGGCGTTGCACATGGACGTCGACGTGCTGGCCTTCACCGGCTCGACTGCAATTGCCAAGCAACTGTTGATCTATTCCGGCCAAAGCAACATGAAACGCGTCTGGCTTGAAGCCGGTGGCAAGAGCCCGAACGTGGTGTTCGCCGACGCGCCGGATTTGCGCGCGGCAGCACAAGCGGCGGCCGGGGCGATTGCCTTCAACCAGGGCGAAGTCTGCACCGCGGGTTCGCGTTTGCTGGTCGAGCGTTCGATTCGCGAGCAGTTCATTCCGCTGCTGGTGGAAGCCCTGCAAGCCTGGAAACCGGGGCACGCCCTCGATCCAGAAACCACCGTCGGTGCCGTGGTCGATCAGCGCCAACTGGACAACGTGCTGCGCTACATCCAGGTCGGTAAAGATCAGGGCGCGCAACTGATCGCGGGCGGCAGCCGCACCCTCGAAGACACCGGTGGCCTGTACGTTGAACCGGCGATTTTCGACGGCGTGACCAACGCCATGACCATCGCCCAGGAAGAAATCTTCGGCCCGGTGCTGTCGCTGATCACCTTCGACACCGCTGAAGAAGCGCTGGCCATCGCCAACGACAGCATCTTCGGCCTGGCCGCCGGCGTCTGGACCAGCAACCTCAGCAAGGCTCACACCTTCGCTCGCGGCTTGCGCGCCGGCAGCGTCTGGGTCAACCAGTACGACGGCGGCGACATGACCGCGCCGTTTGGCGGGTACAAGCAGTCGGGTAACGGTCGGGACAAATCGCTGCACGCGTTCGACAAGTACACCGAACTCAAAGCGACCTGGATCAAGCTCTAACACCTCTACAACGGCGGCCGCCGAATCGTATCGGCGGCCATCGGAGAAACGTATGAAACACACAACACATGTCAACAGCTACTACGCCGCCACCCGCAACTTCACCGGTGAATTCCCGGTGCTTGAAGAACTGGTGGAATGCGACGTCTGCGTGATCGGCGCCGGCTACACCGGTTTGTCCTCGGCCCTGTTCCTCGCCGAAGCGGGCTACAGCGTCACCGTGCTCGAAGCCGCCAAGGTCGGTTTCGGCGCCAGCGGTCGCAACGGCGGGCAACTGGTCAACTCCTACAGTCGCGACGTCGATGTGATCGAAGAGCGCTACGGCGACAAGACCGCCGAAGTCCTCGGCAGCATGATTTTTGAAGGCGCCGACATCATCCGTCAGCGCATACAACACTACGACATCCAGTGCGACTACCGCCCGGGTGGCATCTTCGCCGCGCTGAACAAAAAGCAACTCAAAGGCCTGGCCGAGCAGAAAAACAGCTGGGAACGCTACGGCAACAAAAACCTGAAAATGCTCGACGCCGCCGACATCAAGCGCGAAGTCGGTTGCGACAACTACGTCGGCGGCTTGCTCGACATGCAGGGCGGCCACATCCACCCGCTGAACCTGGCCCTCGGCGAAGCCTCGGCCATCATCGGCCTGGGCGGCAAAATCTACGAGCAATCGGCGGCGGTGGAAATCACCTACGGCGAACCGATCACCGTGCGCACCGCCAAAGGCGTGGTCCGCGCCAAATACCTGCTGATCGCCGGCAACGCCTACCTGCCGCAAGACCTCGACAACCGCGTCACGCGCAAAAGCATGCCGTGCGGCTCGCAAATCGTCGTCACCGAACCGTTGTCGGAAAAGGTTGCACGCAGCCTGATCAAAAACAACTACTGCGTCGAAGACTGCAACTACCTGCTCGACTACTACCGCCTCACCGCTGACAACCGCCTGCTGTACGGTGGCGGCGTGGTCTACGGTGCCCGCGAACCGGACGACATCGAGCAACTGATCAAGCCGAAAATCCTCAAGACCTTCCCGCAACTGAAGGACGTGAAGATCGACTACCGCTGGACCGGCAACTTCCTGCTGACCATGTCACGCATGCCGCAATTCGGCCGCATCGAGAAAAACGCCTACTACATGCAAGGCTACAGCGGCCACGGCGTCACCTGCTCACACCTGGCCGGCAAACTGATCTCGGAAATGATCCGCGGCGACGCCGAACGCTTCGATGCCTTCGCCTCGTTGCCGCACATGCCGATGATCGGCGGCCGCACCTTCCAGGCCCCACTCACCGCCATGGGCGCCGCGTACTACGCGCTGCGCGACCGTTTCGGCATCTAACCCGCACAACCCTGTGGGAGCGGGCTACACCGCGATGAGGCCAGCACATCCAACATCAAATGTTGACTGACCCACCGCTTTCGCGAGCAAGCCCGCTCCCACAAGGGATTAGCGCCGTACACACGCCCAGCTACCACCCCAGATCAAATGTGGGAGCGGGCTTGCTCGCGAAGGCTGCCTAACATTCAACAATTATGTAACTGACACACTGCCTTTATCAGCAAACCCAATCCCATAGCTCTTCGGCGAACACAAAATCTATGGCCAACCAAGATCAAACTGTGGGAGCGAGCCTGCTCGCGATGGTCCATCAGCCAAACTGATGTCGCCTGACACACCACCATCGACAGCAAGCTCGCTCCTACAGCAACACCACCAAACGTGATTTAATACCCGCCTTTCACATTTCCGGGACAGGGAAGCGGTACTTTCGCGGCCACAAGTCGCCCGCCATCCACCCCCATAACCCTTAAGTATTCTTCGCATAAGGCTGTCATGGACACGGGCTCACGACTCAAATTAGTACGCGAAAGCTACAAACTGTCCCAGCGCGAGCTGGCCCGGCGTAGCGGCGTCACCAATGCCACCATCTCCCTGATCGAACAAAATCGCGTCAGTCCCTCCGTCAGCTCCCTGAAAAAACTGCTCGAAGGCATACCGATGTCTTTGGCGGACTTCTTTACCTTTGATCAGCCGCCGCGTGAACATCAATACGTATTCCGCGCCAACGAACAGCCGGATCTCGGCCGTCATGGTCTGCGGTTACTGCTGATTGGCGCATCAGTGCCGAGCCGGCAGATGCGGCTGTTGCGCGAACAATACGCACCGGGCGCGAGTTCGGGGGAAGAGCCGATCGTGCACTCGGAAGGCGAGGAGTGTGGGCTAGTCACCCGTGGCACTGTTGAGTTGACGGTGGATGGGCAGATTAGTGTGCTGAATGCCGGGGATGGGTATTACTTTCCGACGACGTTGCCGCATCGGTTTCGGAATATTGGCCAAGATGAGGCGGAAATCATTAGCGCCAACACTCCGGCGAACTTCTGATGTCGTCATTCCGCTTCAGGATTGACAACTAAGACCATCCAAAACACTATCGGCCCATGACCTACACACGCCGCATGAACATGATGTGCTCCTCCATGACCGCCTTTGGCGGGCCGTGAGGTCACGCGTTCATAGCATTTGACGTCGTCACCCAAAGCCCCGCCAGAAATGGACGGGGCTTTTTAGTTCTCCGTCCACCGACAGCTAACGGAGAAAGAAATGTTCGAGATCAGACGCGCCAAGCCAAGCGACGCCCAAGCAGCATTCGACATCCGCCTTCAAGCGATACGGCACCAATGCATCGGCGCGTACACCACCGAGCAAATGCTGGCCTGGACAGCAGGCGCCGCCAAGGACGGGTACTGCGAGCTGATGGAAAAACACTTTTATCTGGGTTGTATCCAGGGTGAACCGGTGGCGACAGGAATGCTTGATCCGGAGAACAGCGAAATCGGCGCGATCTTTGTGCTCCCGAGTTTTATGCAACAAGGCATTGGCTTGAGAATCCTGCGCCACCTCGAATGCCTTGCGCGGGAGTTGGGGTTGAAGGAGGTCAATCTGGACGCTACGTTGAATGCGGCTGATTTTTACCGACGATGTGGTTTTGTGGGTGACGAGCCTGCTATTTACCATTCGCCCTCTGGGCTGCAGTTGGCGTGTGTGCCTATGGTGAAGACGCTTATGCTTTGATTGGGAAGGTGGGTGGGGTAATAACAGGTCATTAAAAACCCGCAGTAATGCGGGTTTTTTGTGCCTGAAGGTCACTGTTGCGAATGTCCTTGCAGCTAGCGCCTTTTTTGGCATAACAGAGATTGCGCTGATCACTGTCGCTGTTGGCACAACCGGCGTAGGCATACCCGCTAAGCATCAAAAGCACTGCACTGTTCAGTCTCATTGGTTTGTTTTTCGGGAAAGGTCACAGATCCATTTTGGATGAATAGATCTGTTACCTTTACTTTTTTTTACGGACAACACAGGCATCTGAATTTTTCAGGGCTGCTACTAAAATTATGGAGAGGGAAAGATGGCTGGAGAGGTATTGAAGTCGAAGTTGGTCAATTTTCTGGTGACCGATGCCGAGTTGAATTACGGCAATGTGGACGACATCTATTCCATGGCTGAGGCTGGCAATGTGAATGCGTTGGGCGAAGTGCTGGAGGCCTTCAAGGCAGCATACGGAGGACTTTGGGTTGGCGGGAAGATGGTACTGACCCAAACCATGATTTGTTTGAGTGCCAATGCCACGAATCGCCTCGTCCAGGACGGGACGCTGGATATTGAACTTCCACTGGCATTTATCCGAAAGGTCACTATTGAAGGCGGGTTCATGACGAAGATCATCCGTCTGGATACGGGTGCTGGCAGCGTTAAATTCCGGTGTTTTGGTGCAAAGGACGTCGCTGCGTTGATAGAGAAAACAATCCTCTCGTCATCTCCCCGGGCCTGAGCAAAACAAAAAACCGCAATTTAGTGGGACGTTGTTTTATAAAGTTGTGGGTGTGTCTTTATTTTCGATTTGATGGGGAAGAAAAGGGGGCAGATCTATTTAACCAAATAGAAATGTCACTGTGTTATTGGGTTTAGAAAGAGTCAGGGGCGACTTCTCTGGATAAATTGCTGGCTGCCTACCCTGTCAGCGATTTGTTGCTTGCCTTCAGGTTTTGCTTGTAAAAGTGTGGTGGAGGGTTGGGATGGTTTCGGGGCATACGAGAGAATGCACCCTTGCCGCAATGGGTAAATTCCTACACGATTTTCGGATGTCGATTTTGAAGATCCAGCGTCGGTCCATGCTGAAAACCAACATGACCGACCCCTACGACCTCCCACCCAAGGAAAACCAAGATGACTCAATCACTGGAACGTGCCATCGCCATCGCTGCCGCCGCCCATGAAGGGCAGGTCGATAAGGGTGGTTCGCCGTACATTCTGCACCCGTTGAAAGTGATGCTGAGGGTCGACACGCTGGAAGAACGGATCGTGGCGGTCCTGCATGACGTGGTTGAGGACTGCGGCATCAGTCTCGATGATTTGCGAACAGAAGGCTTCAGCGAAACAGTACTGACGGCGATTGAATCTGTGACCAAGGTGCCGGGAGAGTCTTATGAGGCGTTCGTCGAGCGAGCGGCGCAGAACCCGATTGGCCGGGTGGTGAAACTGGCTGATCTTGAGGAGAACAGCGATTTGTCGCGGATTGCCCAGCCGTCCTGGGATGATCTGGAGCGCATTGAAAAGTATCGGCGGGCGATTGGCGTCTTGCGCTCCTGACTTGTGACAAGTAGGCGATGAGCGCGTCCCTGATTGGGGGCTTCGTCGCCTATGCGGGAAATCAGGGGGCGCGTCAAAGAGAATCAAAGCGCCGCATCAGGCATCCGCCCAAGCGTGCGTTGATATTCAACCTGCGCCGTCTGCTCCGAAAACTCCCCAGCCCATCTCGACACCACGACCGTCGCCACACTATTGCCAATGGTGTTGCAGAGCGCATTCGCCATGGACATAAACCGGTACACCCCGAAAATCAGCGCCAGGCCCTCGACCGGAATGATGCCGATGGCGCTCACGGTGGCGGCGAAGACGACGAAGCTGCCGCCATTCACGGTCGCCGCGCCTTTGGAGGTCAGCAGCATGACCGCGAGTATGCCCAGTTGCTGGTCCCAGCTGAGCGGCACGCCGTAGGCGTTGGCAATGAACAGCACGCACATCGACATGTAAATCGATGTGCCGTCCAGGTTAAACGCGTATCCGGTGGGCAGTACCAGACCGACGCTTTGTTTGGAGCAGCCAAACTTCTCGAGTTTTTGCAGCAGGCGCGGCAGGACGCTTTCCGAGGAGGCGGTGCCCAAGACGATGAGGATTTCGTCCTTGATGTACTTCAAGAATCGCCACAGGCTGAATCCGGACAGTCGGCAGATCGCTCCCAGAATCACCAGGATAAAGAACGCAATCACCACGTAGAACATCAGCACCAGATTGGCCAGTGATATCAGCACCGCGCTGCCGTTACTGCCGACGGCGTAGGCCACGGAACCGAACGCGCCGAGTGGTGCCAGTTTCATGATCAAGTTGATGAACTCGAAGAAGCATTCGGAGATCCGGTGCAGCCCGTCTTCAATGAAGTGTCGACGTTCCGGTTTAAGCGCCAGCAGGGCGAAGCCAAATACCACCGAGATGACCAGCACCTGAAGCATTTGCCCGCCGGAGAACGCGCCGACGAAGTTGTCCGGGAAGATGCTGTAAATGAATTCCATGGTCGATGCGGGAGCGTGGGATTTGGCGACGGCTGCATTCGCCGCCGCTGTTGCCGCGCTATTGGGGTGCGCGCCATGCATGTTGGCGCCGATGTCCAGCAAGTTGCCCCACAGCAGACCTATGGCCAATGCGAGGGTGGAAACCACCTCGAAGTAGATGATTGCTCTTACGCCGACTTTGCCGACGCGTTTGATATCACCGGCTGAGGCGATGCCCTGCACCACGGTAAAAAACACCAAGGGCGCCACGGCGGTTTTGATCAGTTTGAGAAAGAGGTCGCCGAAGATTTTGAACTGGGTTGCCAACTCCGGTGTGAGGAAACCTAGCGCGATCCCCAACCCCATGGCGACGACGACCTGAAACGTCAGGTTTTTATAAACCGGCTTCTTTTCTTTGATGGGCATGTCTGTGATCTCGTTGTTGTTTTTGTCGAGTAATGACAAGGCGGATTACAGAAGTAACCCAGGCCGCAGACAATCGAGTTTTTGGCCTTTTACCGTTGAGGAAAAATCAAGCCTGGGCGGCTGTAACGGTTGTTTCATCCGTTGATTTTTTATCAAGTGAATCGGGATTTTTTATCGTTTGAGACTGACCTGAATCTTGTTTGACGATCTCGGGCAACTTGGACAAAACAATAAAGTGACCTTCCGGTTGAGGACGTTATGGGCAATAAGAACGAGAACATCACCTTTGAATTGGCGTCATTAGCTGTTGGCATTCGGTTAGAGGATGTTCCCCCGCAAGTGCTGAGCATTGCGCGCCAGGCTGTGCTGGATTGGCTGGGCGTCACCGTAGCCGGCGCCGATGATTCCATTACGCATACGCTGGCTGACCTCATGGTGTCGGAAGGCGGCCATCCTCGCTGCACGCTCATCGGCCGCACGGATCGTCTTCCCGCTTCTGCGGCGGCGGTGGTCAATGGCACGGCATCCCATGCGCTTGACTACGATGACGTCAATTTCTCCGTGCCGGGTCATGCCACCGCGCCCGTGCTGGCGGCGGCGCTCGCGCTGGGTGAAGACCTCCAGGCCAGCGGCGCACAGTTGTTGGAGGCGTTTATTGCCGGTTATGAAATTTCCTGCCGAGTGGGTCAGTTGGTCGCGCCCAACCACTATTCGAGCGGCTTTCATGCGACGGCGACGATGGGGTGTTTCGGGGCTGCCGCTGCGGCTTCTCGCTTGCTGGGCCTTGACGCGCAGACGACTGCGCGGGCCTTGGGCATTGCGGCAACGCGGGCGGCCGGGTTGAAAGCCGCTTTCGGATCTTCATGCAAGGCGTTGCAGGTTGGCGAGGCGGCACGTGCGGGTTTGGTCGCCGCGTTACTGGCGCAGCGAGGCGTGGATGTAACCGACAACATGATCGGGCACCGCCTCGGGTTTGCCCGGACGCACTCGTCCAACATGGCGATACACGCCGCCCTGAGGCAACCGCGTTACGTCGCCGACTTTGCCGTGGAGACCACGGATGCGGCGCCCGCGTATGGCTACCATCTGGAAACCAATCTTTTCAAATATCACAACTCTTGCTACGAGACCCATTCAGCGATTGAAAGTGCGCTGTACCTGCTTCGCACTGAAAAGTTGAAGGTTTCCGAGATCATTGCGATCGACATTTTCGTCAATCCGCATTGCGACGACATCTGCAATATTGCCTGGCCAACCACGCCGCTGCAGGCCAGGTTCAGCCTCAAACATACGGTCGCAATGGCCTTGCTCGGCAAAGACACCGCCGACCCCAAAGCATTCAATGAGCAAAACGTGGCGGATCCGCAGGTTCGGACTTTGCAGGAACTGGCGCGGGTGATTCTGGACCCGGCGTTGCGAGTACCGGAAACCACCGTGAGGATCAAGTTGCGCGATGGCCGCGCGTTGGAGCGGCGGCATGATTCGAGCCGGCCGGAAGTGGATCTTGATGTGCAGCAAGAACGGCTGACGAACAAGTTTCGGGCGTTGTGTGAAGGGCGTCTTTCGCGGTCTGAGATTGATGAGTTGGCGGGGATGGTTGCGGGGTTGGAGTCGCTGGCGGATGTTGGTGAATTGGCACGAATGACGGCAAAGCGCGTGGAGTAGGAAGCTGCTGGTTACAGACGACTGAACCCGGCACCGCTCCGTTTTTTGTAGCAGCTGGCGCAGCCTGCGTTCGGCTGCGTAGCAGTCGTAAACCCCGCATGCGGGGTTGTCCTGACACACCGCGACTGCCGATTTTGCGACTGCTGCGCAGCCGAACGCAGGCTGCGCCAGCTGCTACAAGGAGCGGTTTAGCTGTCCGGCAGTTGCTGGGTCCACTCGCACACCCTGCGCCATCATTGTCTGGCCTGCGGTGAATGAGGATTGTGTTCGGTGTGTTTCGGCCCCGCCAATGCCCACGCTGCCACCCCGAACAGCGGCACAAACACGATCACCACGATCCACAAGAGCTTATTGCTCGATTTGCCTTCGGCTTTACGCACCCGGTTGATCGCCCACAACTCAACCAGCAAAAGCACTGCTGCGAGCACGATCCAGATTGTTTCGATTTGCATTAGTCACCTCCTGATAGTCATTCAGTTAGGTGGGCGCTCACGGCCAGGGTTCATTTTCGAGGTGGTTCTCGAGGAAGTCATCATTGCCGACTACATGCAAAATGCCTCCGCCGGTGTTCCTGTAGAAATCGTGCAACTGAATTATGGCCGCATCAAGACCATCTACACCCAGCAAAAGCGCAGCGATGGCGGCGGGGGCGGCAATATTGCGGGTGGCTGGGATCGCATCAGCAACAAGAAATATTCATGAGGCTGAAATGGCAGAGCCTCTAGCGTTTATCAATTCGCAAACCCAGTCTTACGAATCCATCAAGGCGCAGTTGGGTCTGACAGGCGTTTCCAAAAACAAATTCGATGCGCTCAACAGCCATATTGCCAACACCGTGGTGCTGGCAGGGGAGCTGGTGATCATCGGTGATGCCTCTACCTTATCCAGTACCAGTCAAGAGGCGTACTTGATGGCCAAGGCACGCGAGATCCATATCGGCTTGTTGACGAACCATGTTGATGCGGACGATTTCTTTCTCGACAACTTCGATCTGCTGAAAGAGGTGCTCTCTCACGGTTCTATTGGTGCTGGCGTCGTCAGTGACGGGTGGAGTAAGCACATGGCAGCAATCGGGAAAACCCTGGAAGAGATCGAGCAGTTGCATAAGGAGTTCCTGCGCACAGGATCAGTAACCGCCAGGAAAAAGTTTTTAGCCGAGCGCGTCATCTTGTTCAGCAAACTGGAAGGGCAGCTTGCAAGGGCTGCCTCTTATGGCTCCGGGCTTCGTCATCAAGGTTCGATAAAAAGAATGCTTGGGATTTCTACCAAGCGCTATTTGCATACGGGGGAGATTGTAGGGTACGCGGAAAAAGTCGATGGCGTGGCCAAGGCTGCGAAATTGATCAAGCGCGGAACGTATATTGGTACTTCGCTAGCGGTTGCTTCTTCCGGGCTTGAGATCAGGAACGCGTGTGCGTTAGGGCGGGAGGATGAGTGCCAAAAGGCTAAGTATGTAAGTGGAGGGTCTTTAGTCGGAAGTTTGATGGGCGGTGCTGTAGGAGGTTACATCGGGGCGCCAATTGCGGCTACCGGTTGCTTTGTGGCACTGGGGATTGTTACGGGTGGTCCGGGAGCTTTAGCGTGTGTGGTAATAGGTGGAGCATTAGGAGGATTGGCTGGTGGCAAACATGGTGGAACCGGTGGGGAAATGTTAGGCGAATACCTCTACAACATGGTGGGTCAATGAATCAGGTCGAACCAGGATTGATTGTTCTATTGATATTTATACCAATGACATTTTCGTTGCTTATGGTTTCCTATTTGGCGCACGCATATATCGCACGTTTAGAGTTGCTGCTTTCGAATAGCCGGTTTGTAAAATATCACAAGGAGACATTCTCCGGATTAGGGTTTATGGGGAAGGTCGTCCGATCTGGATTTATTGTATTCGTGCTGCTGATGCCTCAATTGATGGCAAGGAGAGGAGGGGTGGACGTTGATCAGGTAAAAAACTTTCCAATCAAATTGAAAAGAATATTAGTAGGTTCATGGAGCGTTCTTTTTTTGTCTGCTATGGCGTTAATGCTATTTGTGCCGAAGGGGTGATGCGCAAATAGCGCGGCCTCGCGAGAGGTGTGACATTCAGTGTTGATGGTGAATGTCACTGCCTCTTCGCGAGCAGGCTCGCTCCCACAAAGGGCTGGGGGCTTAGTTAGACGGAGTTAGCCAGTTTCCCGCTCGACAGGCGACGCTTGTACGCCGTATCGCGGTTGGCCAGCCAGAAGTACAACGGCGAGGTAATCAGCAGACCCACCAACCAAGACAAATCCGCCCCGTTGATGTGCTCCGAGATCGGCCCGACGTACAGCGGCGTGTTCATGAATGGAATCTGCACCACGATCCCGATCGCATACGCCAGCAACGCCTGCGGGTTGTACCGGCCATAGATCCCGCCATCGACCTTGAAGATCGAGTTGATGTCGTACTTGCCTTTGTGAATCGCGTAGAAGTCGATCAGGTTGATCGCGGTCCACGGCACCAGCACCACGAGCAGCACCAGCACCATGTCGACGAAGTGGCCGATGAAGTTGGCGGAGGCGCCGACGGCGGCGAAGCAGCAGGCGGCGAGGATGATAACCGAGAGCACGGCGCGGCTTTTGGCGGTGGGGATCCAGCGGTAGGCGAAGGTTTGTACCAGGGTGATCAGTGACAGCACGGCGCCGTAGAGGTTGAGGGCGTTGTGGCTGATGACGCTGAGCAGGAACAGCACGAGCATCAACGGGCCGATGGAGCCGGTGGCGAGTTTGACGGCGTCCATGGTGTCCATGCCGACGGGCGTGGCGAGGACGGCGACGGCGCCGAAGATGAACGAGAGGCTGGAGCCGAGCACGGTGCCCAGATACGTCGTCCAGAACGTCGAGGCCACGGGTACGTCGGCCGGCAGGTAGCGCGAGTAGTCGGAGACGTAAGGCGCGAAGGCGATTTGCCAGAGTGCGGCGAGCGAGACGGTGGCGAGCCAGCCGGAGATGTTGAAGCTGCCACGGGTGAGGAAGTCGGCGGTCTGCACGTGGGTGAAGATGTAGCCGAAACCGAGCACGATGCCGGCGCCGAGCACCCACGTGCCGATGCGGTTGAGCACGTGGATGAAGCGGTAGCCGATGATGCCGATGATGCCCGAACCGAGGGCACCGATGACGATGCCCACGGGCACCGGCACGCTGTCGACCACGCCGTGCAGGGACTTGCCGGCGAGGACGATGTTGGAGGCGAAGAAGCCGATGTACATGATGCCGGCGATCAGCACCACCAGCAGGGCGCCGAGGGAGCCGAACTGGGCGCGGCTCTGGATCATCTGTGGAATGCCCATCTGCGGGCCTTGCGCCGAATGCAGCGCCATCAGCACGCCGCCGACCAGGTGGCCAACGAGAATGGCGACGATGCCCCACACCAGGTTCAGGTGGAACATCTGCACGCCGAGGGCGCCGGTGACGATGGGTAACGGTGCGATGTTGCCGCCGAACCAGAGGGTGAACAGGTCTCTTGTCTTTCCATGGCGATCTTGCGGGGGCACGTATCCTATCGTGTGTTTTTCGATGAGCGGGGCGGAGGTTGTTGCAGAGGTGACCATGACGAACTCCAAGGCAAAAGTGAGTACGTGGACGTACTTCGGTGAGCGCCGCGTGAACGACGCTTTTCTTGTTGGAGTTGATGATGTGCGGTGGGGAGTGAGAGATAAATTAGTAAGTTTGTTGGTATAGACGTTAAAAAATGTATGTCTATTGAAGGGGTGGGGTATGGGGTTTTACAGCGCCGGCGCAAGCGCCCAGAACGGCGGGTAGATAACCTGTAGGAGCGAGGCTTGCCCGCGCAGGCGGTGTGTCAGCCAACTAAAATGTTGAATGACAGGCCGTCTTCGCGGGCAAGCCTCGCTCCTACAATGACCGTGTCAGGCGGAGATAGAGGTCAGCATCCGTTGCAGCATGGTGTCGCAGCCGGTGAGTTGTTCGAGGCTGACGAACTCGTCGGGTTTATGGCCTTGGTCCATGCTGCCGGGGCCGCAGACGACGGTGGGAATGCCGGCGGCGTCGAAGAGGCCGCCCTCCGTTCCGAACGCCACGGTGCCGAACTCCCGTGAACCGGAAAATGCAGCGATCAACTCAGCGGCTTCGCTGTGCGCATCGGTTGCCAAACCGGGATACGCTGACAACTCACTGAAGCGAATCTCGCTCTGTTCACTTACCGCACGCATGCGCGGCAAAACCTGTTGCTCGGCATAAGCCTTCAACTCCTGCGCAACCTCACTCGGATCATGCGAGGGCAGGGCGCGGATTTCAAAGTCGAAGCGGCAATCGGCGGGGACGATGTTCAAGGCCTTGCCGCCGGAAATCACACCGGTTTGCACCGTACTGAACGGCGGATCAAACCGCGCGTCATGATGTTCCGGCGCTTTGAGCCGGTTGCCAATCCGCCCCAGTTCGCCGATCAGTTCGGCGGCGTATTCAATCGCATTGACCCCCAGTGGCGCGTACGCCGAGTGGCACGCTTCACCGTGAATGTCGCAGCGCATCGCCAGTTTGCCCTTGTGACCGAGCACCGGTTTGAGTTCGGTCGGCTCGCCAATGATGCACAGCATCGGTTTGACCGGGCGCTTTTCCAGTTCCGACAACAGCGAGCGTACGCCCAGGCAACCGACTTCTTCATCGTAGGACAGCGCGATGTGTATCGGCAGCCGCAACTTGGCCTTTACCAGTGACGGAACCAGCGCGAGCACGCAAGCGATGTAGCCTTTCATGTCCGCCGTGCCGCGACCATACAGCTTGCCATCGCGCTCAGTGAGCTCGAACGGCGCAACCGTCCACGGCTGACCGTCGACAGGCACTACGTCGGTGTGCCCCGACATCACGATGCCCGGTCGATCCGCCGGGCCAATAGTCGCGAACAGATTGGCCTTGCTGCGTGGCTCGTTGTAGACCATTTCGCAAGGCACGTCGAAGCGTTGGAGGTAGTCGCGGACAAACTCGATCAGGTGCAGGTTGGATTCGCGGCTCGTGGTGTCGAAGGCCACCAATTGCTTTAGCAAATCGCGGCTGGTGCTCATCGGTCGTCTCCGGCGACGCCGTAGCCAGGGGACTTGTCGGGGGCCAGGGCACGGTCGATGTAGTCCTGAACCTGTGGGCGATAGGCGTCCCACAGTTTCTCCAACTGGCCGATGGGATCTTCGTCAGCCCAATCGACCCGCAAGTTGATGATCGGCCAAGTCAGTTCGCCGACCACCACCACCGCCGCCGAATGCACCGGCCCGGCTTCACCACCCGCGGCGATAGCGGCCTTCATCGCCGCGAGCAGGCGGTCGGTCAGTTGACCTTCGCCTTGCTCGAATGCGCTGACCATGGCCTCGATCACCGCACGGTCCGCCAGCATGTTGCCGGCCGCCACGCATTGCTCGCCGGACACGGCATTGTGATTGCCCAGGGTTTGCGATCCGCTGAAATGCGCGGTGCGGCCGAGGTGGTCAATCGCCGTGATCTGTCGGTATTGGCTGTAGCCGTTGCGGGTCAGGACCTTGTCCAGCGCCTCAGCGGGTGCGAGGCCTTGCTCCATGAGCGCGAGGGTTTCCGGGCCGAGGGACGGCAGGGTGATGTTTTGTGTGGAGACGGCGCCGACACCCGGCAGCAGCCACGGGCAGCGGGCGCCGACGGCGATGCTGGAGGAACTGATCGCGATGCCGAACTGACCGGTTTCGGGGCAACGGGCGGCGATGGAGAAGGTCATGGTTTTGCTCCTTGTTTAGCCTTGGCGAAGTGGTTGTCTGGGCGGGCCTCTTCGCGAGCAAGCTTCGCTCCTACAGTGATCGAGGTCGTTGATGAAATCGGATCTCTGTAGGAGCAAAGCTTGCTCGCGAAGGCGGCGACTCGGTCTACTCAGGAATCACCGCAATCACATCAATCTCCATCAACCACTGCGGCTGCCCCAACGCCGACACCACCAACCCGGTCGAAATCGGAAACACGCCCTTAAGCCACTTCCCGACTTCCTGATAAACCGGCTCGCGATACCGCGGATCGATCAGGTAAGTCGTGGTTTTCACGATATGGCTCAGGTCGCTGCCAGCCTCTTCCAGCAACTGCTTGACGTTGCGCATCGCCTGTTCCGCTTGCGCACGCGGGTCACCAAGACCCACCAGTTTGCCCTCGAAATCGGTGCCCACCTGGCCACGAACATAAACGGTGTTGCCGGCCCGGACGGCCTGGCACAGGTCATTGTCCAGGCTCTGGTTCGGGTAGGTTTCCTTGGTGTTGAACATGCGAATACGGGTATGGGTTGGCGTGGACATGTGACGCTCCTGAAAAAAGAAAAATGGCTTAAGCGCTGACCGTGGTTTTATGGGCGACCGGGGCGGTTTCGGCCTCGCGTTGCGCCGCATCGTGGTAGTCGAGATAAGAACGCTGGATGGCGATGTGGTCGGCCACGTACTTGGCGTCGTGCCAAACACCCCAGATGAACGAGGAACCGCGACGCGATTGCCACGGCAGGCCGAGGAAATACACCCCAGGCTCGCTCGACACACCGCGCTGATGTTGCGGCTTGCCGTTGCCGTCGAAGGCGTCGACCTTGAGCCAGCTGTAATCCGTGGCAAAACCGGTGGCCCAGATGATCGAGGTCACGCCAGCCCTGGCCAGATCGAGCTCAAGAATCGGCTGGGTCACGCACTCAGGATCCGGGAAGGTGATGCGCGCTTCCGGTTCTTCCGGCAGGTCCAGGCCATTGCGCGCGATGTAGGCATCGGCGGCATTGAGCAGCGCCAGATAGTTCTCATCGCCACGCGCCAGGTTGTCGGCCAGGTTCGGCTGGAACGTCGCCACGCTGCCGTGGAATGCCTGGGTCAGGCCGACCAGCGTCATGCCGCGATGGGCCAGCCCGCGGAAGTCGACCGTGCGACCGCCATGCGCACCGCTCACGGCGATGGTCACGTGTTCGCGCCCCGGCTTCATCGCCGCCTGATCCCACTCGCCCAGCACACCCAGCCACCAGCAGAAATCACGGTTGCGATAGGCGCGAGGCGGGCGATCGTGCGCACCTACCGAGAGGTAAACCTTCTTGCCGGCACGCTGCAATTCATCAGCGATTTGCACGCCGGACGAACCCGCACCCACGACCATCACCGCGCCCTCGGGCAGTTGCGCCGGGTTGCGGTAATCAGCCGAGTGGATCTGCATGAACGGCTGATCTTTCGGCGCAATCGGCGGGATGACCGGACGCTGGAACGGCCCGGTGGCCGCCACCACGCGGTTGGCCTCGATCACGCCTTCGGAGGTTTCAATGGTGAAACCCGGGCGACCGACATTGCGCTCAACCTTCAGCACGTCGACGCCGGTGCGGATCGGTGCGTTGAATTTCTTCGCGTAGGCTTCGAAGTAGTCGGCTACACGTTCTTTCGGCGCAAACTCGTCTGGGCTGAGGTCATCAAAATCAAGGCCTGGAAACCGGTCGTGCCACGCCGGACCATTCGCCACCAGCGAATCCCAACGCCCGGTGCGCCAGCGCTCGGCGATACGGTTGCGCTCCAGCACCAGGTGCGGCACGCCGAGTTTGCTCAAGTGTTCACTCATGGCCACGCCAGCCTGACCGGCGCCAACAATCAGCGTATCTGTTTTTATTTTTTCAGTGGTCATCTCTATACCCTTCGAGTTGGATTTAGGTCGCGAACGGCCTGCCATTTCTTGGGCTCAAGACTAGGGATCACCCTGATATCGGTAAAATATTATTAAGCTGGCATTTGAGTATAAATAACTGAGGCAGAGCAGTTTGAGGCGTCTGGAACGCGGGTTTTCAAGCGAGGGTGGGGCGGGGAGCGTTTACTCAAGCGGTATACAAGGGGGAGTAATCCGGGCGATCTCGTCACACAGAAGGCCGCTGGCTAACGCTGGATGAAATCAGTCATTGGGGTGATAACAAACGAGACGTCCAGCACGCGGGTTGAGCCGTCCTTGAACGGCTCAACCATTAGCCCTGAGATCAATGTCTGTCAGTGCATCTTGCTGTGATCAACCATGCCCAGTGCCCGCGCTTCGGCTTGCACCTGGATCGTCTCTTTTTCGCCCTTGGCGTTTTCCACGATCAGGGTCAGCGGGACTTCATCGCCTTCCTTAACCTGAGCCGTCAGGTCAATCAGCATCACGTGGTAGCCATGCGGGTCAAAGCTCACTGGCTTGCCGGCCGGCAGCGCAACGGAGTCGACCTGGCGCATGCTCATCACGTCGTCTTTCATGCTGGATTGGTGGATTTGCACGGTGTTGGCGACAGGCGACTGTACGCTGAGCAGTTTGCTGTCGCTGTCGGCTTGCAGGGTCATGAAGGCGCCGGTCGACTGCTGGCCGGCCACCGACGCGCGGACCCAGGCGTCGTTGACCTGGGTTTGCGCGGATACCTGCCAAGCCATGCCGATCAGGGAAACCCCCAGTACCAGCTGTTTAACACGGCGCGAGAAAGCGGTGGTTACGCGTAGCGAATTCATTAGCAGACTTCCATGACGGTGAGCAGGTCTTCTGCGCACTCTTGGGCGGTAAGCGACGCGGACAGCCCCAGGCGCAAGTTGCCCCGGGAGTCGAAGACGTAGCTGGTGGCGGTGTGGGAAAGGGTGTAGCTGGAACCGCTCGGGACCTTTTCATAGAACACGCCGAACTCCTTGGCGGTGGCAGCGGTTTGTTCCAGCGAACCGTGCAGCGCCTCGAAGCTTGGGTCGAATGACTTGACGTAGGCGTCGAGCATTTGCGGTGTGTCGCGCTCAGGGTCGAGGGTGATGAAGATCACTTGCAGTTTCTCGCCGTCGCGGCCCATCAGTTTCTTGGCTTGCGCGGCACGGGCCAGCGTCGTCGGGCAGACCGCCGGGCATTGGGTGAAACCGAAGAAAATCATCGGCATCAGGCCGCGATAGCTGGTCAGCATCTTCGTTTCGCCCTGGGCATCCTTGAGCTTGAAGGTACGCCCCATGATCTTGTCGCTGAGGTCCTTGCCGTATTTGTACGACAGTTTGCTGCTGTCATCGCAACCGGCGAGCAAACCCAGGCTCAACAGGCTCATGCCGCGCAGGACTGTGCGACGGGTATACAACGTACTCATGGGAAAAAATCCTGTGTAGCGACGTGAGATCTACAGCGGCTGATTAATCAGACGAAAAAAGCGCGTGGATATTAACAAACTGTTGCCGTGCTCCGCACATTGTCAGACGAAGGTCTGGTTCGGTACAGCATCAGAAAACGCAGAAAAGTACAGATCAGACCAACGGGCGGGCCGGTGGTTGATACCGGCCGTCATGGTGAAACACGCATCAAATGTGGGAGCGGGCTTGCTCGCGAAGACGGCGGCACAGCCAATATTGATGTCGCCTGACACACCGCCTTCGCGAGCAAGCCCGCTCCCACAGGGTGTGTATTTCAGATAATCATCTGCGTAGGGCGCTGACACATTGCAGATACAAAAGTGCGCTTTCATGGGCCTGTCCCCACTCACAAAGAGAGCGTTGCCATGTACCGCAAACTGCAACAGGCCGCCAGATTCCTCAGCCAGAGCGCGCGTTTGATGGTCGGTGTTCCCGATTACGATAACTATGTCGCCCAAATGGCGATCAAGCACCCGGATCAGCCGGTCATGAGCCCTTCGGCGTTTATCCGTGAACGTCAGGAAGCCCGCTACGGCGGCAAACAATGCACCACGCGTTGCTGCTGAATACCTCGCCCCGCGCGCCAGTCGGCACAATATCCTCCCCATTTCCTGGCGGCTGCTAAGCTTCGATTTGGCTGCGTCCGGGCCCGTTAAAGGCCGGCCGTTGATAGCGTGACGACGGAGTACCCCTGCAGTTCCAGCGCCCACTTCACGTGAGGTGGCGAGGGACTGTCGGCAACCTGCACGGAGGCAGGCAATGGTGATCAAGCACGTGGGCAATTCGAGTGCCGAGGCGGTTCCCGAGCCACTCGATCGTGAAGAAATGGAGCAGGTTCTGTCGCTGCTGCTGGCCAGTCCGTTATTCGCCAAATCCAGGCGGATGGGCAGCCTGCTGCGGTTTTTGGTCGAACATGACCTGCAATTGTCGAACATTCCTCTGACCGAGCACGCCATCGGCATCGCGGTGTTTCGCCGTGACCCGGCGGTCTACTGCACCGGTGATGATCCGGTGGTGCGGGTGCAGATGGGCCGGTTGCGGCGCAAACTCGCCAGCCATTACGCCACCGTGGGCCAGCACGATCCCGTGCGCCTGAGCATCCCGGCCGGTTGTTATCGCCTGGCGTACCAGCGGCTGCGGCCCAAAGGGCTGGGCATGCGCCATCCCGTTCTGCAACTCCAGCCGTTTACCTGCATCACTGCCGATGGCGATGACTTTACCCGGGGCTTGTGCGAAGAGTTGAGTTGCCGGCTGTTTGAGTCGTTCGAGCAGACGCAAACCCAGGCGAACCACGTGTTGATGAAGGTGCCGCGCAGCAGTGCGAAAACACCGGAGTCGGTGCGTGCGGGGCGCAGCAGCTATTTCCTGGAGGGCAGCGTGCGGGTGGAGCCGAGCCGTGTCCGCGCCTCGGTGCGCCTGATCGATGTCGCTCAGGGGCGGATTCGCTGGTCAGAGCAGTTCGATCGCAATCGACCGTACGGCATCGCTACTCAGGAAGATCTGGCGGAGTCCATCTGTCGCTCATTGACCGGCTATTTTTCCCGTGCGGACGCCTCATGAAAGGAAGGGGCAACCGCCAGGTTGCCCCCGATGCGACGGTTACACGGTTTTCCATTTACCGTCTTCGTAGAGGCGGGTTGCATCGTTAACGGTCGTCAGGTCGATTTCGATGGCCTTGGACCGCGACGTGCTGAACATGGTGCTGGTCTGCACGTTCTGTTCGAACCACACGAGAATGGTCTCGACGGGGGTCAACACGGTATTGCCGGTGACCACCTGATTGGTGGCAACGTAGATGGGCGTGCTGACCTGCTTGCCATCGACGCCGGTGGACAACTGGTTAATGCCAGGGTGAATCGGACCATAGTCGTTCAGCAGGGTGATGGATACATCGGGGCCGCCGGTGACCGCCGAGCCCAGCAGGCCTTCCGGGCTGAGTTCCGATTGTTGCCCCAGGCCGATAGTGACGATGTTGGTCGAAACCTTCACCGTCACGTCAGCCTGAAAAGTATTGGACCCGAACAGCTGATACTGCGGCGTCCAGCTGAAGCCGTTGTTGCTCAGGTACTTGTCATAGGATTGCCAAACCACGTTATACGCTTCGTTACCGACTTTCTTGGCAAAGCACAGCTTGTAGCCCGACTGTTTGAGCAGGGTCAGATCATCGGGAGCGATTTCGATCGTGACGGACTTTTGCGTAGCCGCCAGGGTCGACGTCAACACCTTGCTGTAGTCCGACGTTTTCAGGGCCGTGGGGGCGACGCCCTGGAACGACTTCAAGGCTTCTTGCACGTCATGGTGAAGTTGCAGGCTTTGATTGCTGACAGCGCTTGATTTGCTCATGGTTTCCCTATTCCTTGGTGGTGTGTTGGGCAATCAATGGGCAGCGGGCATCGAATTGCACAAGCGGCACCCGTGACAGGTCTCCCATGCCTCCGGTGAGGGCGGCGGGCGGTGCCGATGATGTGTCACAACCCTGTAAGCACATTGACGGCTTCACTGTAGGCGAGCCGTGTGGGGCGGCGAAGTGTCTTGGCGTTACAGTCGCGAGGGCCGCTGGGCCGGTGCGGATCAGGCAGGTAACACGCTGTGTAACGCCGGTGTATCAAGGGCAGAAACAGCGGGGCGGCCGTTCGACCGCCCCACCGTGGCCTCAGTGAGCCGGGGTGCTTGCCTTCACGTCAGCCCAGACGAAGTTCCAGCTGTTGCGTTTGCCTTTGGCAATCTCGATCAGCTTGTTCTCATAGTTGGTGTGATTGACCGTGCCGGTGTAGGTCAGTTTTCGGCTCTCGTTGTTGCCCGTCACCGTGCCCGGTGTACCGCCAACGTCGGTCATGGCTTTTTTCATATCGGTTTCCGACGGGGCACTCTTATCGTTTTTTTCAACGGTTACGAAACTCATGGTGTCACCTCTTCCGTGATGGGGGGATCGGTGGACGACCGGGCCGATACGCTTTCACGTCCGTGTCATCACACCGAAGCCATACTCTATTGGTCGGTCGAGCGGTGCAGAAGTGACAACATGGCTTGTAAAGTAACAGCGCGAAGACAGCAGAAACGGGCCGCGTAACCCGGACGTATCAGCCCATCCGATGACGAAAGCACGCATGACCCTGTGGGAGCGGGCTTGCTCGCGAAGGCGGTCTGTCATTCAACATCAGTGCTGGCGGACACACCGCTTTCGCGAGCAAGCCCGCTCCCACACGGATGGGGGGACACATAAATCTCAGGCACCCTGCCGATAGCGTATCAGCCAATCATTCGTTTGATCGATGACGACCATTGATAAACGCAAGTTCTGTTTTTCCGCCAAGGGAGGAGGATAGCGTCATGTCGAACTCGCCATTGAAGGAACCTGTGCGATGAGAATGTCTACCTTGCTTGCCTTTGTTGCCGTGTTGACCGGCAGTATTGTTGCCACAATGCCTGCCTACGCGGCCGATCAGTCTTGCCATTTCCCCCCGGTAGCCGACAGCACCGCCCGCTTGCAACACGCCCAATCGGTGGGGGTGCTCTACAGCGAAAACACCGTCGAAACCCTTCAATACCTTGAGCAATATCACTCGGTGGCGCTGAACGGCGCGAAGAACCCTGCGCTGGATTCGCGGATCAGCAACGCGTTCGTCAGCAGTTCCGATCCGAAACGGGCGATCAATTGGCTGATGGGTTCGCTGCAGAAAGAATTCGCCTCGGTAACCGTCTACGACAACCTCGACGCGGTGGTGCAAGCGCATCCTGACGTGGTGGTGATGCTGGACACGTACAGCCGTCTGGTGTCGAAGCGCAACAACCAGGTCGAAGCGCGCTTCCTGGCCAAGTTCTACGACGCGAACCTGCAATACATCGGCAAGGCGCAAGGCTCACAGGAACAGCAGATGCCCTCGGTTTGGGTGCATGACAAGGCCGCCCCGCAGATCGCCGCGCAGATCGAGCAGCAAACCGCGCTGCAAATCAACGCGCTGAAGCAGTTCGATGCGTCGCTGAAAGCCCTGGTGACGTCGGGGACTGTGGCGCAAGTCGCGAACAATTGACGGCCACCCGATCGTGCATCGGGTGGCGTCATGGGCAGGGGTCAGTTCTTGATCACATAACCATAGGCGCGAATGCGACCCCCATCTTCTTTCAAGTACACGCCCTGAAGTTCCGGGGTGAAACCGGGCAGTGAGTTGATGCCATCCTCCAGCGCGAGGAAGTACTTGAGCACCGCACCTCCCCAGATTTCCCCCGGTACGACGCAGAGCACGCCGGGTGGATACGGAAGGGCACCTTCGGCGGCGATACGACCGTCCGCCTCTGCCAATGCCACCAACTCAACGTTGCCGCGAATAAACTCGAATTGGGCCGCCTGAGGGTTCATCGCCTTTTTCGGGAAGTGTTCCTTGCGGAACATTGCCTTCTGCAATTGCTGGACGTTGTGGTTGCGGTAGAGGTCGTGCATTTCCTGGCAGAGCTGGCGAATCGTGTAGTTGCGATAGCGCTCTTCGTACCGCGCGTAGATCGCCGGCAACACCCGGCTCATCGGTGCGTCATCATTGATGAAGCGTTCGAAGCGCGCGAGCTGCGCGGCCAGATGGGTCATCTTCGCCCAGTCTTCGGCCGGGGTGAGCAGGAACAGAATCGAGTTCAAGTCACACTTTTCCGGAACGATGCCGTTCTCCCGCAGGAAGTTGGCCAGGATGCCGGCATGAATCCCGAAGTCGGTGTAACTGCCATCTACAGGGTCGATGCCCGGGGTGGTAAACAGCAACTTGCACGGGTCGATGAAGTACTGCTTGTCTCCATAACCGGAGAAAGCATGCCAACGGTCTTTCGGATGAAACTCGAAAAACCGGATGTCATTGGCGATTTCTTCAGTGGGATAGTCTTCCCACGCGCGCCCTTCGATGGTGTCCGGCACGAACGGGCGGACCATGGTGCACGCTTCCAGGATCAACTTGCGCGCATCGATGCCGAACTTCACGCAGTCTTCCCACAGGCGCAAGCCACTGCGGCCGGAGTGGATGCGCGCGTTCACGTCCAGTGAGGCGAACAGCGGGTAAAACGGGCTGGTCGACGCCTGGGCCATGAACGCATTGTTGAGCCGCGCATGGTTGCAATAGCGGGCCTGGCCTTTGATGTGGCGGTCTTTCTTGTGAATCTGCGACGCCTGGGAAAACCCTGCCTGCTGTTTGTGCACCGATTGGGTGACAAAGATGCCGGGATCGTTTTCATGCAGATCAAGCAGCAGCGGCGAACAATCCTTCATCATCGGGATGAACTGTTCGTAACCCACCCACGCCGAGTCGAACAGGATGTAGTCGCACAGTTTGCCGATGCGATCGACGACTTGGCGGGCGTTGTAGACGGTGCCGTCGTAGGTCCCCAGTTGAATGATCGCCAGGCGAAACGGCCGTGGCAGGTTGGCCCTGTCCGGCGCGACTTCGCTGATGAGTTCGCGCAGGTAGGATTCTTCGAAGCAATGGGCGTCGATACCGCCGATGAAGCCATAAGGGTTGCGCGCGGTTTCCAGGTACACCGGCGTGGCGCCGGCCTGGATCAGCGCCCCTTGGTGATTGGATTTGTGGTTGTTGCGGTCGAACAGCACCAGGTCGCCAGGGGTGAGCAGGGCGTTGGTCACGACTTTGTTCGAGGCCGATGTGCCGTTGAGGACGAAGTAAGTCTTGTCGGCGTTGAACACCTTCGCCGCCTGTTTTTGCGCCAGCAGTGCCGGGCCTTCGTGGATCAGCAAGTCGCCGAGCTTGACGTCGGCGTTGCACATGTCGGCGCGAAACAGTGTCTCGCCGAAGAAATCGAAGAACTGCCGGCCAGCCGGGTGCTTGCGAAAAAACTGGCCGCCCTGGTGGCCGGGGCAGGCGAACGTCGCGTTGGCCGATTCGGTGTAATGTTTGAGCGAGTCGAAGAAGGGCGGCAGCAGGCTCTCTTCGTAAGCCTTGGCGGCCGTTTCCAGTTGGTGACCATGGTATTCGGCGTTGTTGCGCGAGGGATCAAAAATGCCGTTGACCTGCAGCAGCACCTCTTCCAGGTGTTGGTAGACGTCCCGGGCGCGTGTGCCGGTGCCGGGGGCGGTGACCAGGAAAATCGGAATATCAAAACCGGTCCGCTGGATGTCGTCCAGGGCGCCAGCGATCACATCTTCCACCGAGAATACCGCGACCGCGACGTCGGTGTAGTCGGTCTGATTGAGCGGGACCACTTCCCGTGAGGTCTGGAAACAATCAAACACGGAATCACTGGCGGCTATTTTCAAAGCTTTCATGCGGCGAATCTCCTAGCGACATTCACTTGTCTGCTGTTTTTGAAGAGATCAATGTCAAAGGGCGCCTTCAAGCTGCCCTGATCCAGAGTAATGCCAACAGTGGTTATAGATCATGACGTGGGGCAGGTTTTGATTCCTTTAGTCCTTCCCGAGGATTGCCGACAGGCGCTGCACTGCCTCTGCTTCGGCGGCACCTTCACCGGCGCCTTCATGAAACACCGCGCAACTGGCCGTATCGTTGCCATTAACGCAGCGGTAGACCGCGACGACGCTGCCCGGTCCGCCGCCGGTGTGTCCGCTCAAGGTCAGGCCACCTTCCACCGCGCCCTGCATCAGGCCCAGACCGTAACCGGGTGAAAGCCACGGGCGTCCGGGAATCGGTCCACCCAAGGCGTGCACCGTTTGCATCTCTCGCAGCAACGATTCAGGAACGAAGTGTCCGGCCAGCAGGCGGTCCAGGCACAGCGCGGCTTCATCCAGTGGGCCGACCAGCAGACCGTGATAGACCCAGCCGGGATCGTAGGTGGACGCGGCACCCATGTTTACACCCGCCAGATCGGTGCGCGTCGTGGCCAGGCGTGTGCGCATTAAGCCGAGGGGCGAGAGCACCTGCTGGGTCAGCGCCGCTTCAAGCAGCAGGCCGGTCATGCGTTCAATGAGTCTGGCGACAAACAGGTAGCCGACGTTCGAATAGCGCCAGCCATTCCCTGGTGCATAGCGCAACCGGGTGGCGTCAAGACGCTGCAGCATGTCATCGACCGGCCACGGGGTGTCAGCGCGGGCCACGGCGGCGTGGTAATCGGCGAGCTCGCCATAATCCGCCAGCCCGGCCTCGTGCCGCAGGAGTTGGCGCAGTGTGAAGGGGCCTTCAGGCACGGCGTCGTCAAGGCCGACCAAGCCATCACGCACCAGTGTCAGGGCCGCCGCCGAGAGCAGCGTTTTGGTAAAGCTCCACCAGGGAACTGGTGTCTCGGGTTGCGCAGGCGTGAGCGGGAAACCGTTGACGACAAGGGAAAAATCCATGGGTAACTGCTCTGGCTGGGGGGCGCCGGGGGAGTGTGCCAGAAAACAGTCAGGCCCCACGCAATCTCAGCAACAACGCATCCCCGACGCAATCTCACCAACAACGCCGCCCCTGTAGGAGCTGTCGAGCGGATTGTGTTTGCGCGGCGGTTTGGCTAATCTCGCACAAACACGCAAAAACAGGCATAAGCATGCAAGATCAGCATTCAGCAGCGGAGCTTCCCCAGCTCCGTCGGCAGAAAATCCTGCTCATCCTCGAACGCGACGGCAAGGTCATGGCCTCCGAGCTGAGCCAGCATTTCGCAGTGTCGGAAGACACGATTCGTCGGGATCTCTCGGAGCTGGCCGCCGCCGGCCTGGTGCAGCGGGTGCACGGCGGGGCGCTGCCGCGTCCCAAGGACACAGGGAAGGATTATTTCACGCGGGTTAGCGAAACCGATGAGGTGAAGACTCATCTGGCGCAGCTTGCGGCCGCGCGGGTGGAGAATGGGCAAATCGTGATGTTCGATTCCGGCTCCACCACGCTGCAAATCGCGCGTTCGTTGCCCTTGGATATTTGCATCACCGCGATCACGACCTCGCCGATGACCGCGATTACCTTGGCGGAATACAAAGGCATCAAGGTGATTCTGGCGGGTGGGCAACTCAACCTGGCGACGATGTCGGTCAGCGGTCACGAGACCGTGCGCTTGTTGCAGAGCATCAAGGCTGACGTGCTGTTCACTGGGGTCTGCGCGATTCATCCGGAGGTGGGCATCAGCTCACTGCATTTCGATGAGGTGCCGGTGAAACAGGCATTGTTTGACAGCGCCTCACAGGTGATTGCCGTCACCACGGCAGACAAACTTGGGGCAGTGGAACCGTTCGTGGTCGCGCCGTGTTCGCGCCTGCAGATGTTGATCACCGAGCGTCATGTGGCGACGGGGAACATCGAGGATTACCGCAAGCTGGGGATCGAAGTGGTGCAGGCTGAGGTTTGAGCTTGCGATGGCGGGCTGGCATTTGTACTGAACGTGCCGGCCTCATCGCGAGCAGGCTCCCACACAGGAGTCCCGGTTGTTCACTGATTTTGTGTCCACTGGAGATCAAGTGTGGGAGCGGGCTTGCTCGCGAAAGCGGACTGTCAGGCGACATTCATGTTGGATGTGACGGCCTCTTCACGAGCAAGCCCGCTCCCACATTGGTTCCAGGTTGGTCATCGAATTTGCGTTCACTGGAGATCAAGTGTGGGAGCGGGCTTGCTCGCGAAAGCGGACTGTCAGGCGACATTGATGTTGGATGTGTCGGCCTCTTCGCGAGCAAGCCCGCTCCCACATTAGTTCCAGGTTGTTCACAGGTTTTGTGTTCACTGGAGATCGCCTGTGGGAGATTCCAATCAGCCATGAACCAACGCAATCGCAAACGAAACAACGATCATGCAGGCAAATGCAAAGTTAAGATTCATGAGGCCAACGTCCAAGCTGTTTAAAGTGGTGCCATATTGAACAGGTCGCAGGCAAATAAAAAATTCGGCTTCATGATTTAAAAGATCAAAGAAAATGATGATTGCCGGCTACGGTTGTTCACTGCGCACCAAACATCACCGTCCAGTAAATCCCCGCATCACTCTTCGGATCGACCGCATAGGCCGCCCCTGCATCGCGGAACTGCGGGTTCATCAGGTTTGCGCAGTGACCGGGACTGGCCAGCCAGCCATCGACCACCTTGCGCACGGTGTCTTGCCCGGCGGCGATGTTCTCGCCGATCTGCTGTGCGTCGTATCCCGCCAGTTCCGCCCGGTCACCCGGTGTGCGTCCATCGCGGTCCTTGTGGTCGAAGAAGTTGTTATTGGCCATGTCCCGCGAATGCGTTTCGGCGGCTGTTCCCAGCATGGCGTTCCAGGTCAGCGGCGTGGTGGCGGTGAAGGATTGTCCACCGCACTGTTGGGGCCGGGTGCGGGCGACATTGAGCTCGGCCAGCAGTTTCTGGCCTTCCACCTGCCAATCACCGAGGCGCGCGCTCAACAGCGGACGAGCCACGACGATGCGCCATTCGCGGTCTTGACGGCTGACGCCGACATCGACGAATTGCGGGTCCAGCACGATCTGGCAAAAAGTTTCCTGGATCGCCTTCATCGCCGAGGCCGCATCACGGGGCCCGGACAAGCTGATCGCCTGCACATTCTTCATCGGATAACCCGCGGTCACCATGGCCTGCTGCAAATTGCGGACGCTGGTTTCGGACAGCGCCAGGCGTGGATCGGCCGACAGCGGCGGCAGCTCCGATGAGACCTGGCCGGCGCAGCGTTGCAACTGGCTGCGGTAGACATTGATCGACTCGATCAGCTGTGACTCGTCGCTCGCCACGGCGTTGGCAGCGAACAGCAGTCCCACTGACAACCCGGCAAGACGCATAGCGGATGATGTGAAGCGCATGGAAATCCCCCTTGAGCAGACTGCGCCCATGATGCGCGAAGTTGCCCCATCAAAGGCAACGGATTTTCCAGAATGTCAGGAGAGGGTGCAATCATTTCACTACTACACTGAAACGATATTGCCCACTGAGTCATTCCCACCATGCGCTTCGACTGGATAGCCTCCTGCCTCGCACTCACTCTGCTTGCCGGCCCCGCATTCGCGGCGGATCAAGAGCAAAAACAAAAAGTAGCCGAAGACAAGGCCGAGGTGCTTGAGCACAAAGCGGCGGAGAACAGCAGCCCCGCACCGGCAACCAAAGCCCAGGCCATTACCCAATCCGAAGTCCAGGCCGTGGACCCGGCCGGCGCCGCGCCGCTGGACGATGCAATCACCTGCCTGGCCCGTTCGATTTACTGGGAAGCCAAAGGCAAGGACTCCGCCGACATGGAAGCGGTCGCCAACGTCGTCATGAACCGCCTGGGCCACGAGGGTTTTCCGGATACGGTGTGCGGTGTGGTCAAGCAAGGTTCGGAAACCAGGAGCTGCCAGTTCTCGTGGTGGTGTGACGGCAAATCCGATTCGGTTCAGGAAGAAGTCCCTTACGCGCTGGCCAAAGAAATCGCCCGCAAGGCGCTGAACAAGCAATTGCCGGATCGCACCCAGGGCGCGCTGTATTTCCATGACCGCACCGTGAAGCCGGATTGGGCCAGGGAGTACATCAAAACCGTGGACATCGGCCTGTTCCGGTTTTATAAACCGCATGGAGGGGATGCGAAGTAGCGCGTCGATTTCTGACTGTTTTTTGCAGACATACCTCAACGTTACCGAAACTGAAATATTTCTGTTTTATAAGTTTCACGACGCAACAGTGCGTCAGTGATGCCATAAGCAGGAACATCAGATGAAGCTGAAGAGGGTGTTAATCAGCCACAATGCACCGATGAATGCGCATCGGCGGGCAGCGGTTGCCCGAGCGAGCGCGCGATGACTGTCCTGGTTACCGGCGCCGCCGGTTTCATCGGCTTTCACACCGCCCGGCGCTTGTGCCTGGACGGACATGACGTGGTCGGGATCGACAACCTCAACGACTACTACGATGTCACGCTCAAGCAGGCGCGTCTCAAAGCGCTGGAGTCCTTGCCGGGTTTTCGATTCCAGAAAATGGACATCGTCGATAAACCGGCCTTGCTGGCGTTGTTCGATAAACACGGATTTACCGAGGTGGTGCATCTGGCGGCGCAGGCCGGCGTGCGTTACTCGCTGGACAACCCGGACGTTTACGCCCAATCCAACCTGGTGGGTTTCCTCAATATGCTGGAAGCCTGCCGACACCATCGCCCTGACCATCTGATCTATGCCTCGAGCAGTTCGGTGTACGGCACTAACAGCAAAATGCCGTTCAGTGTCGACGACGCCGTCGATCACCCCATCTCGCTGTATGCCGCCACCAAGCGCGCCAATGAATTGCTGGCTGACAGCTATTGCCATCTGTATGGCCTGAAGGCCAGCGGCCTGCGCTTCTTTACCGTCTACGGCCCTTGGGGCCGGCCCGACATGGCGCTGTTCAAATTCACTGACGCGATCCTCAAAGGCCTGCCGATTGATATCTACAACCAGGGCCAGATGTCGCGCGACTTCACCTACATCGATGACATCGTCGAAAGCATCGCCCGTCTGCGCTCGCGCCCGCCAGTGCCGGAGGGTGAGGCCGCTGGCGTGAACCAATTGTTCAACATCGGTCGCGGCATGCCGGTGGCGCTGCTGGATTTCGTCGAGTGCCTGGAGCTGGCGCTGAATAAACCGGCCCAGCGCAACTTCATGCCGTTGCAGGCCGGTGATGTGGTCAAGACCTGGGCTGACGTGTCGGCACTGTCGGCGTGGGTCGGCTTCAGTCCGCAGGTATCAGTTGAAACCGGCGTGGCGGAATTCGTGAAGTGGTATCGGCAGTTTTATCAGATTTGAATTCGGTGACGGCCATCTGTAGGCGCGAGGCTTGCCCGCGAAAGCGTCCTCAAGTGCGCTTTCGCTGGCAAGCCAGCGCCTACACGGCTTGCGTGATGAGGATAAATGGGGACTCCATGAGCCAGGATATTTTTGTATCGGTACTGATTCCAGCAAAAAACGAAGCGAACAACCTCAAGCCCTTGCTTGAAGAAATACGCGTGGCGCTGGCCGACGAGGCTTATGAAATTATCGTGGTCGACGACGGCAGCACCGATGCCACGCTGCACGAATTGCGGCAGATCAAAAACAGCGGCCTGGACACCTTGCGCATCCTGCGTCACGAACGTTCGCTGGGGCAAAGCACCTCGCTCTACCATGCGGCGCGTGAAGCGCGGGGGCAATGGCTGGCCACGCTCGATGGCGACGGGCAAAACGACCCGGCGGACATTCCGGGCATGTTGGCACTGGTGCGTGGCGAGCGGGGCAGGGGTGACGTGCAATTGGTCGCCGGCCACCGCACCAACCGCCGCGACACCGCGAGCAAGCGCTGGGCCTCGTGTTTCGCCAACGGCCTGCGCCGTCGCCTGCTCAAGGACGCCACTCCGGACACCGGTTGCGGCTTGAAGCTGATCGAGCGCGTGGCCTTTCTGCACCTGCCGTACTTCGACCATATGCACCGCTTCATTCCGGCGTTGATCCAGCGCCACAACGGGCGAATGATCGTCCACCCGGTCAACCACCGACCGCGCACGGCGGGTGTGTCAAAGTACGGCAACCTCGACCGCGCACTGGTGGGCGTTTTCGACCTGATCGGTGTCTGGTGGCTGATCAAACGCACGCGCCTGAACACCAACGCCCAGGAGGTCGACGCATGACTTTGTCGCGAGAAGTCCTGTGGCTGGTGATTGGCTTTGCCGGGCAGATTGCGTTTACCGGTCGCTTCGTCTTGCAGTGGCTGTACAGCGAATACAAGAAACGCAGCGTGATCCCGGTGAGCTTCTGGTACTTGAGCATTGTCGGCAGCACCTTGCTGTTCGCCTACGCCATTTACCGCCAAGACCCGGTGTTCATTGCTGGCCAGGCCTTTGGTTCCATCGTGTATCTGCGCAACCTGCAATTGATCGCCAAAAGCAAACACCTCAAGGAATAAGTCATGCGCCGAACCCTATCGCCCAGGGTCGAATGCCTGGGCCTGATGCTGCTTGCCTTGCTGTTGATCGGTGCAGGCCTGGGGCTGCGTTCGGCGCAGAACGTCGATGAAGAACGTTTCCTCGGCGTGGCGCTGGAAATGCTGAACAACGGTTCATGGCTGATTCCACACCGCGCCGGGGAGATCTACGGCGACAAACCGCCGATCTTCATGTGGACGGTGGCGTTCTTCGTCTGGCTCACCGGCAAGCCCAACATCGCCCTGTACATTCCGGGGCTGTTTTCGGCGGTGACGGTGACGGCGATCGTCTACGACCTGGGCCGCCGGCTCTGGAATCAGCGCACCGCTCGCACGGCCGCGCTGCTGTACCTGGCGACCTACCAGACCTACAGCATCCTGCGCACCGGGCAGATCGACAGCTTTTTGATTCTGTTCACCTCGCTGGGCCTGTATGGGGTGGCGCGTCACTTGCTGCTCGGCCCGGCGTGGCGCTGGTTCTATGTGGGCTGCGCCGCGATGGGGATTGGCGTGATCACCAAAGGTGTCGGCTTCCTGCCGGCGCTGATGCTGATCCCGTATGCCTACGCGGTGCGCAAGGATTGGCCGGGCGTGGTGGCCATGCCGGGCGAGGCGCGCAAGTGGCTGCTGGGCTTTGTGGTGATGCTCGGGGCGATTGCGATCTGGCTGCTGCCCTTGGCGCTGTCCATTGCACTCAATGGCAGCGCTGACGAAATCGCTTATGCACGGGAAATCCTCCTGCGCCAGACCGCCGGGCGCTACGCCGCCGCGTGGCACCACCGCGAGCCGTTCTGGTATTTCTTCGTCAACGTCATTCCGCAGTATTGGCTGCCTTTGGTTTTGGTCTTGCCATGGCTGGTGCCGGCCTGGCGTCGGCAGTTGAGCAAACGCGACGGTCGGGTGCTGGTGCTGCTCGGTTGGGTTGCGCTGGTGGTGCTGTTTTTCTGTATCAGCAGCGGCAAACGCAAGTTGTACATCTACCCGGCGCTGCCCGGATTGGTGCTGGTGGCCGCGCCGCTGATCCCGTGGCTGCTGCAGCGCTGGTTCCGCCAGCGCCCATGGTTTCGACGGGCCTTCCCGGCGCTGGTTACGACCTGGTTTGTGCTGTGGTTCACCCGCGGTTTCATCGAGCCGGTCAAGGACGGGGTCAATCCGGATCAGCTGATCATGACGCAGGCGAATACTCTGAGCCACGGCGCGGAGCTGGTATTGGTCAACTGGAGCGAGGGCCACTGGTTGTTCGCCCGCCAGCCGATTGTGCATTTCGGCATGCTCGATTCCACGGTGGAGCGGGCGGCGCAATGGCTGCGCGAACATCCGCAAGCCTACGCGATGGTGCCGGATGAGGTGCTGAATCGCTGTTTCGACCCCCAGTCTGCCCGTGAACTGGGTAAATCCTCTGGTGCGCAGTGGTCGATGGTCGGTGTCGATGCGGATAACGGCAAATGCCACCCCGAGCCGTCTGCCACGGTCTATCGATTCACCTGGCCGCAGACGGTTGGTTATACGGTCTTAGGCGAAAACCTGCCGCTGGATGTCGTGCACGCCGGTGCGCCATGACGGCGCGCTAAAACTTCGCATAGTTCAACGCATCGACAATCGCCGAGCCGCCGATGCCGGTCAGCGACAGCAGCAGCGCCCGGATCAACGGATCCTCGGAGTAGCGGGAGAATGAGCCGGTATTGAGCGTCGCGACGCGCTCGCGGATCATCTTGAATTTCTCGTAGCAGGGCGATGATTCGGGTGTTTGCAGCAGGAAGGCGTCCAGTCGTTGCAAGGCCTGCGTGCGGGCCTTTTCCGCGCCGCGCCGCAGCGACAATGCCGAGACGAGCAGCACCAGCGCCGTCAGCAAATACGAAATGATCAGGCCCGGCGGTGTCGGCCAGTTATCGAACAGGCTGCTGCGCGACGCCAGCAGGATCAACATCACCACCGTCGGCGCATAGATCAGCCGGTTGACCGCCGAGGTGCGCTTGGCGATCAGCTGCAAATCCACCCACTCATCGATGCACGGATGCCTGAGCATGCCGAAGGTTTTCTTGTGCTCCGCCTGCAAGGTCCCGGGCCAGATCGCATGGTGTTCGCTGAGGTGGCGGATGAAGCGCGTCAGCAGCAGATTGGCGTCCACCACCCAGAACACCAGCACCTGGAAAATCAGCGTGGGCAGCAACCAGCCCATCATCCACCACATCGAATGGCCGCGAACGGGCATGCCTTCCATTGGCCAGACGACAAACAGCACGCTGGTGACGACCACATAAACCCACGTCGCGAGCATGGCCCGCAGCATTCGCGCACCGAAGGAACCGCACACACAGTGCTCACCCCAGAAGCGCGCAATGGAGATCAGCTTGCGCCCGTCCGCGCAGGTGGCCTGAGCCGGTGCGCAGGACCTCGACCACTCTTCGCTAGTGCTCATCAGCGGGAAAAAAATCAGCAGCAGGCAATGCCCGAACTCGTTGCACCAGCGCCGAAACTTCCAGCCCTTGCCGCGACGTATCAAACGCCGGAGCTGACCCCATAAGGTCATCTCGTATTTGCGCATGTGCAGGGTCAGGTGGTACGCGGTCTCGATCTCGGCCCGATTGACGCGCAGGTTGCGCCAGCCCCAGGCCAATGCCGCGAGCGATATCAGCACGGCCAGCAGTCGCAGGGCCATGGTCGGCCAGGCACTGATGCCTTCGAACAGGAACATCGGTTCACCCAGGCCGTTTTCCGTCAAGGTGCTGCGCATCTGATACGCCATCATCAAGGCGAGGATAAACATCACCAGGGGAACCACGATGTACCACGCCCGAGAGTCGTACAGGCCGGTGCTGGCGTTGCCCGTCACATCCTGCGCTATCGCCAGTTTTCTTGCGGAGCGCCGGGTCAGGTTCGACGTGACGATACCCAGCAGAATCAGTACGAAGGTGAACCAGAGAAACTCCGCGTGCCAGAACCGCGTGGCGATAAAGGCGCAGGCCGCTGCCACCATGTACAGCGTGATCGGTACGCCCCGGACCCAGGCCAGCCGGGGATCGTGATCATCTCGCGGGCCTTCGATTTTCCACCAGACAATGAACCCGGCGAGTATCAGCAGGGTGAGCGTCAGCGGCCCGGCCCAGAAAAACGATTGGGCCTGCTTGAAGCGCTCGCGGATCGACGTGGACGGTTCAGGGTAGGGCGGTGGCGAGGGATCCTGCAGGCAACGCAGCGCCATCAGGTCGTGCGGACGGACGCCACGATCGGACTGGGATTGGGTCGGGGCCTCGCAGTTGGCCGGGCGTGAAGCGGTCAGCCGGCTCGCCAGCGGAATGAAGCCGCTGATGCCCACCTCATAGATCCCCGGCGACAGCAGCTCGGATTTTGAATAGTCGAACTTCGCCCGTTTGGCGTCGAAGGATTGTGGCGCCAGCGCGGCCAGCACCGAGATGAACACCGCACTTTGCAGGCTGTCGCGAAACGGCGGCACGTCCTGTTGCAGCGCACGGGTCAGCGTCAGGCCATAGGGCGCGGCGAGTATCAGGTTGCGCGTGGTTTGCGCCTGGCCCCGCTGCAACATGCGCGCGTCGAGGTCGGTGGAAAAGTACAGTTTGTACGGCAACCGGCTCTTCAGCGCCTGCAACACCAGCAGCTTGTCGTAGGCATCGACGCCCAGCACACCGATGGCGCCGATGCCGCTTTCGCCATTGCGCCTATACGCCGCGTCCTCGCTGGCGATGTGGTCGGCAAGACGCCGCAGGTAATCGAGTTGGGAGTTGCCATCGGATTTCTCCAGTGGGCTGAGATCAATCTGGGTGGCGTCTTTGCTGTTTTTGCCGGGATCAGCAGCGGCGTTTTTGTCGTTGCTGGCCGACTCCTCGGGCAGGCGTCCGTCCAGGCCGCGTAAATAGCTGAAGCGCAAAATCCACTGATCAACCACCGACCGCTGGTTTTTATCATCGTTACCGAGGCGGGCGTCGTTGGCGACCTGCGACTTGAAGCTTTCGATCAGCGCGCGGCTGTAGAAACTGTCCCACTCGGAAATCAAGGCGATGCGATTGCCGCTGCGGCGCAGGTCACGGGTGCATGGCGAGCCGATGCGTCGCAGCTTGCCTTCGCTGCACCGCACGCCAGCGGCCGGGTCGACACGGCGCAGCTTCAATTCCTCAAGCATCAGCTGCGTCATGGTGCCGTCGTCGCTGACGGTGCGCAGCAACTTCATCGGTGGTCTGCTTGCCAGCGGTGGCGAAAGTTTCTTGTAGCCGCGATCCAGGGTTTCGTTGTCGGCCGTGGCCAGCGGTGAGTAAATCTCGACCGTCGCGGTGGCCTTGCCGAGGTCCTGGTCCTGGAACATGTCGCGCAGAACGGTGGAGGTGGAAGGGCCTATGACTTTCAGAACGGCGTTGTCGGGTGGCGCTGTACAGGGGTTTGGCGTGCAGCCCTGAGCGATTTTGTGGTTCAGGGTTGCGCGCAGTTTTTCCAGCTGCTGCAACGGGGTTGAACCGAGTGCGTCCTGTTTCAACCAGAACACGATCGTTCGGTCAGGCGGCGGTGGGGCGCCTTCCAGTGCGGTCGGCGGATCGAAGGGGTTGGAGACGAAAATTTCATAGGGCGCGTCGACGAAGGCCTGTTTCTGCGGTGCATCGACCGACAGGTCAGCGGCGAGTCTCAAGCAATGGATGTACTGTTCCTGATCCGGCACCCGATGGGAATTCTTGAACCCCGCCAGCAAGGCGTAGCGGATGCGGCGGCGCCGTTCGACTTCGTCGGCGTAAGGGCCACCCTCGACCAGCGCCACCATGACATCGGGCGCTGCATTTTCGCCGGACAGCGACGCCATGTCGGCACTGCACACATTGTCCGCATCCGGGTTCTTGCTGTCGGTGAGCTTCTTGCGATAACGCTCGACGGCGTCGAATGGGTCTTGCCAGAGCCGAGCTTCGATGGGCAGTTGCGCCTGGAACTGGGCGCCGATGGGCCGCGGTTCAAGGAACGGCTCGCGGTTGAGGGCGAACATCGAGACCACGAGACTGAGGATCACCGCACTGCCTGGCAGCCAAAACGCCAGGTTAGTGCCTGAACCGTGGTTGTCCATGGCCTGTGCCTCTTGTTTTCGGCCAACTGATAACAGTTATGTATAGACCCGATTTGGGCGTACAGTGCAATTTAGTGGCCTAAAAACAGTTATGCCACTTTTACGGTCAAGAGGGGCGGCTGCCATGCACAACATCGGACTGATTGTTTATCCCGGCTTTCAGGTGCTCGGCCTGGCCATGTGCGCCACGTTCGAGTTGGCCAACACGGCCGCCGACGAACCGGTGTACAGCATTGCCTTGCTGTCCGAGCACGGTGGAACCGTGCAGACCTCCGCCGGGTTCGGCGTGGAAACCACGGCGTTCGATCAGCGTGCGTTCGATACGCTGCTGGTGATGGGCGACAACCTGGTCCGCCCGACAACGCCGGGCATGGTCGAATTTTTGCGCAACGCCAGCCGGACCACCCGGCGCCTTGGCTCGATCTGCACCGGCGCTATTGTGCTAGCCGAGGCCGGTTTGCTCGATGGCCGACGGGCGACCACGCATTGGTGCCATGCCCCGGCGTTGCAGCGGGCGTACCCGAAAGTGAAGGTGGAAGAAGACCGGATATTCATCAACGACGGCAACCTCTGGACCGCGGCGGGCATGAGCGCCTGCGTCGATCTGGCCCTGGCCCTGGTTGAGAACGACCTGGGCGCCGAAGTGGCGCGGCGCGTGGCCCGGCAATTGGTGGTCTACCACCGGCGCGCGGGCGGGCAATCGCAGTTTTCGGTGATGCTCGAACTTGAGCCCAAGACCGACCGCATCCAGGCCGCGCTGACCTACGCCAAGCACAACTTGAAGTCCGCGCTGTCGGTTGAGGAACTGGCCAACGCGGCCCATTTGAGCCCTCGTCAGTTCAGCCGGGTGTTCCATGCCGAAACCGGTCAATCACCGGCCAAGGCCATCGAAAACCTGCGGGTGGAATCCGCGCGCCTGATGATGGAAACCGGGCGGCACTCCATTGATGTGGTGGCTGCCGATACCGGTTTTGGTGATCGAGAGCGCATGCGTCGGGCGTTTATCCGCGCGTTCGGCCAGCCCCCCCAAGTCATACAACGCGCCAACCGAGCCTGAATGACACACCCTGTAGGAGCACGGCTTGCCGGCGAAGGCGTCTTCAAGAACGCCTTCGCGAGCAAGCTTTGCTCCTACAGATGTCAAGGTGTCCTAAAAGGTGGTGTATACGACATTTGGGTCTGAATATTATTGGCGTAATGTTGATCTCGTTGAAGCCCACTTTCTCAATGAGATCACCGCCATGACCCTCATCAAAGCCGCCGCCGTCCAGATCGCCCCCGTACTCTACAGCCGTGAAGGCACTGTCGATAAAGTTGTCCAGAAGATTCTCGAACTCGGTGATCAAGGTGTGCAGTTCGCCGTGTTCCCGGAAACCATCGTGCCGTACTACCCGTATTTTTCGTTCGTACAGTCGCCGTTCGAAATGGGCACCGAACACCTCAAACTGCTGGATCAGTCCGTGACCGTTCCGTCGGCCGCCACTGATGCCATCGGTGCCGCTGCCAGACAGGCTGGCATGGTCGTGTCCATCGGCGTCAACGAGCGTGACGGCGGCACGTTGTACAACGCGCAGTTGCTGTTCGATGCTGACGGCACACTGATCCAGCATCGCCGCAAAATTTCCCCGACCTATCACGAACGTATGATTTGGGGCATGGGGGACGGCTCTGGCCTTCGCGCCACCGACAGCGCGGTAGGGCGCATCGGTCAGTTGGCCTGCTGGGAACATTACAATCCGCTGGCCCGTTACGCCTTGATGGCCGACGGCGAACAAATCCACGCGTCGATGTACCCAGGATCGTTTGCCGGACCGTTGTTCACCTCGCAAATGGAAGTCAACATCCGCCAGCATGCATTGGAATCGGCGTGCTTTGTGGTCAACTCCACCGCCTGGCTGAGCCCTGAGCAACAGGCACAGATCATGGCCGACACCGGTTGCCCGATCGGCCCGATTTCCGGTGGGTGCTTCACCGCGATCATCAGCCCGGATGGCGTGATACTCGGTGCGCTGACTGAAGGTGAAGGCGAGGTGATCGTCGACCTGGACATGAGCCTGATCGACAGGCGCAAACGCATGATGGATTCCCGTGGCCACTACAGCCGTCCGGAACTGCTGAGCCTGCTGATCGACCGCACACCGCAGGCTCATGTCCATGAACGTGGCGCTCATTCGAGGCTGGCAGTGATCGACAGGGTGGAAGAAATCAGCCTTTAACGTCTTGGGACCGTGTCGTTCCCTTCGCGGGCAAGCCTCGCTCCTACAGGATAGGCGGGTGGCCTGGCCGCGATGAGGCCATCACCGGCACAAAAAAGGGGACTTCCACCCAAATGGTGTAAGTCCCCTTTTACTCATCGGGCCTTACAGTTCCTGGCCCAAAAAGATCAACGTATTGCCATGGGCCTCAGCCGCGGTGCGCTGGTTGTAGCTGTCGCGGTGCGAGCAGTTGAAGCCATGCTCGGCTTCCGGATACACGACAATTTCCACGTTGTCGTTGTTCTCGAAACGCTCGGCGATTTGCTCCACGGCTTCCAGTGAAATGTGGCTGTCATTTTCGCCGAAGTGCATCAACAGCGGCACATCGATTTGATCGGCGCGGTCCAGGTGATTCTGGATTCCGCCGCCGTAGTAGGCGACGGCGACGTCCACCAGCCCATTAGTGGCGGTGAGGTAAGAGAGCAAGCCGCCGAAGCAGTAGCCGAGCGAGGCGATGCCGCCGTCCAGCTCCGGCCGGGCTTTCAAGGCATCGATGGCCAGTTCGATGTCAGCTTGTGCCTTGCCGACATCGGTGGCGTTCATCAATTCGACGGCGCGTTTCCAGCCGGCTTCGTCGTAGGCCAGTTCGATACGGTGGCCGTTGCGCCAGAACAAGTCCGGTGCGATCACCAGGTAACCATCAGCCGCGTACTGCTCGGCGACCGAGCGGATGTGTTCATTCACGCCGAAGATCTCCTGGATCAGCACGATCCCCGGACCTTTGCGGGTATGCGGAATCGCCAGGTAAGCGCCGAATTTACCTTCGTCGCTGTCGATCTCGATCCATTGGGTGGTCACGCTCATGGTGGCTCCTGTCTACGCAATTGAGGTGGGGTAAAGCTTACTGTGGCTGTGTGGCCTGGAAGCTTGGCAGTGCCTGCATACGTTTCCACCATTCGCTGAAACCGTCTACTGAAAATACCTGCGGCGCATCCTTGGTCATCGCTATATAGGCACAACCCGGTGCCAGGTAAAAGTCGCCGATGCTCTGTTCCTGACCGGCGATGTACGGATCGCTGCCTTTTATTTTCATCAGTTCACGCAGCACGCGTTTCGAATTCTCGATCCCTTTGCGGCGTGAATCTTCATTTTGCCCGCCAATAAAGTCAGGAAAAAGATGGTAGCCGAACACCTGCACCAGGTTGCCGTAGCCATAAGCATCGTAAATGCCCTGGGCCATGTGGGTACGCGCACGGTCATGGGCGTTATCCGGTGTGATCGACGGGCCTGGCAGGACTTCGTCCAGGTAGGCCACGATCGCAGCGGTTTCGATGATGCGGAAACCGTCGTGGTCGACGACGGGCACCTTGCCGAAAGGGTGACGCACCAAATGCTCTGGCAGGTGCGGCTCACCTTTGATGACGTTGACCTGCACCTGATCGAAGTCGGCGTCTTTTTCCGCCAGCAGCATCTTCACCGTGCGCACATACGTACTGCCATCAAAACCGTAGAGAGTGAGGCTCATGACCGTTGCTCCAACATTGAGGGACTTTATCGAGACCCTGGCGTATCAGCGGTTGTGGCGACGCCAGAAGAATCGCGCCAGCAGCGCATCGAAACTGAGCTTGCCGGCACCCGAGAGCAACAGAGGCACAAACGCCGCGAGGTAGATCAGCGGCAGTTTGAAGTTGCCATAGCCCTTGTTGCTGATGGAGTAACCCTGTGCAAGCTCACTCAATGTAGACCAATCGGCTGGCCAGTGAACGGCAGCGGTCGCGACGATGGTCACCACGATCAGAATGAAGGCCGAAACCCGCGTGCCCAGGCCGATCAGGATGGCGAGGGCGCAGATCAGTTCGGCCCACATCGACAGTTCCCAGTTCAGCGTGGCCGAGACGTGGTCGAACGGAAACGGGAAGCGGTCCTGGATGTCGGCGAACCAGTTGTCGCCATTCCATTTTTCCAGGCCTGACTCGAAGAACTCCCAGGCGAGGAACAACCGCAGGGTCAGCGGCGCGATCCAGTCACCGGCACGGTCGAGGTTCAGGTGCAGGCCTTTGACGGCCGAAGAAATTGAGCTGTTCATGGGGTTGATCTCCGTTCAGTCAGGGGTGTGGGGCAACGGCGTGCCCCACGCAATGGGTTACTCGCCGGCGCCGCACTTGCCTTCGCCACATTTGCCTTCGGCGGGTTTCTCGGCGGTATCGGCCTGGACCTGGCTGTAGCCGTGGGCCAGTTGTTTCATGCTGAACGCTTCGGACTCGGAGGCCGACGCGACGTTGGACAGGGCCAGGCCACCGGCGATGATCAGGCCGAGGGTCAGCGAAGCAGTCGAGAGCTTGAACATGGTGATACTCCGTAGCGTTGAGTGAGTTGAGCGCTTTGATCGGCTTGGCCAATCGACAGGCACATTTCATCAAGCAGGTGTATCTGCGATGTGTCGTTGACGCGGGGTTTTATGGCCGGGGTGTGTCGAGAGGGGGGCTGTACACACTGTGATACGTAAGCACTTCAACGAAACCGAGCCCCTGTAGGAGCTGTCGAGCCGTGCGAGGCTGCGATCGGCCCTGTAGGAGCTGTCGAGCTATGCGAGGCTGCGATCGGCTGCGAAGCAGTCGTGAAATCAGGCAATGCGGTGTATCAGGAAAACCGCGTGTTCAGGGTTTACGGCTGCTTCGCAGCCGATCGCAGCCTCGCACGGCTCGACAGCTCCTACAGGGGGGCGGTGGGGCGTTACGGTTACAACGGCAACGCGTCGATCCGGCTGCGCAAGAGCTCCAGCGTTTCGTCGTCCAGCACCGTGGTGGGCCCCAGTCCCGCTTTCGCCTGGAACAGATTCATCGCGTCCCGGGTTTGCTTGCCGACGATGCCGTCGATGGTGCCGGGATGAAAGCCCAGGTACGTCAAGTAGGTTTGGGCCATGCGAATCCTCAGGTCCGGGGTGCCGCCATAAGAGAACTTTTGATAGGCGGCGCTGAGCCGTAAGTCATAGTTGTTGATGGCGTAGTTGGGGCCGTTGTAGCGGCGGGCGAAGTTGGCCCAGTCCTTGGCGCGTAACGCGTCTACTGCTCCGCCTTCGATCAACGTGCCAATGGTGCACAGCAGTTGCTCGTTCTCGGAGGCGACCATGCGCTTGACCATCGACTCGACATCCACCGAATGGGTGTGCGCGAAATTGAACCCCATCGTCTGCCCCAGTCCCCACGAAGTGCTTTGCAACGCCGCGTTTCGGTTCAGGCCGATGGCCTGGTTCAGGCGGTCGTATTGGTGCGCCCCCGACTCGCCGTAATTGCCCGGGGTTTTGCTGCTGATCTGCGGGTGTTGTGCATCGAACATCTGGTGGGTCAGACGGCTGAAGACGTGACGCTCAAAAAGAATTTTTGGTCGGCGGTCGGAAAAGAATCCGTTGCCCGAGGTTTCTACCGCCAAAACAGCCCAGAGTTGCGCGGCACTGACTTTGGCAAGGTCCAGGGCATTCGCCAGACCTTCGTCGTCAAGAGCCGATCCATGACTTTTGAATTCATCGCTCATGACAGCCTCCTTCGGCAACAGGAAACGCTGGTTTACCTCTTTAGCGTAGGAGGGCCGGGCGCTGGGGCTGCGGGTTTGCGATCACCGGTCAGGCGCGCGGTTAATGACGCTTCGCGGAATTTCCTATACATTTTCTGCCCGCCCACTGCATGGTGAAACCGCTTCATGTCTCTTGCGCTCGAACGTCTAGTCGCTGGCACGCCGATCCCTTTCGCTGGTAATCGTGTCACTGTGGTCAGCCCCGAATTGGCGGCGCGCTTTCAGCCCGGCGACCACCTTTTGGTGGAGCAAGTCAGCGGCGAGTTGTTGTTGATTCCGGTAGCCGATCAGCAAGCGGCAGCCGTCGCCATCGAACGTGCCGAAGCAGCGTTCAGTGCGATATCTGCGGTCTCGGATCAGGCGATCAGCCAATTCTTCGATCTGTTTGCACAACGTCTGGAAACGCCGGAGTGCTGGGGTTTGATCGCGGCCGCCAACCTGGCCGACATCGAACGAGCCAAGGCACGCGGGCGTTCTACCACGCGACTGCTGGCCGATGAGCGCATGCGTGCCGACATGATCGCCGGCCTGCGGGCCTGGCGCGATGCGTCGGCCACCCGTGGCAAAGTGGTCAGTTGCGTCGAGCATGACGGCTGGAAAGTCGAGCAAGTGGTCTCGCCCTTGGGCATCGTCGCTTTCGTCTTCGAAGGCCGGCCGAATGTCTTCGCCGACGCCGCCGGTGTATTGCGCACGGGTAACACTGCGGTGCTGCGCATTGGCAGTGATGCCTTGGGCACGGCGCAAGCCATCGTCACCCATGCATTGAATCCGGCATTGTCCGATGCAGGGCTGCCGGCCGGTGCGGTGTCGCTGGTGGAAAGCGTCAATCACGCCGCCGGCTGGGCGATGTTCGCCGACCGACGCCTGTCGCTGGCCGTGGCCCGTGGATCGGGACGTGCCGTCAGTCAACTGGGCAGCATCGCGCAACAGGCCGGCACCGCCGTCAGCCTGCACGGCACCGGTGGTGCCTGGTTGATCGCGAACCAGGACGCCGACGCCCAGCGCTTTGCCGCCGTGGTGCGCAACTCGCTGGATCGCAAAGTCTGCAACACCCTGAACGTCTGCCTCATCCACCGTGACCGCGCCAGCGAACTGGTGCCGCTGTTTCTCGACGCACTGCAACAGGCTGGCACCGCTCGGGGCCAAGGCTGCAAGTTGCACATCGTTGAAGGTAGCGAGCAGTGGTTGCCAGCCGATTGGCAGACCGCCAGCGTTGAGGTGTATCGCGCCGAAGGCTATCGAACCGAAGCGTTGGCCGAACCGTTGCCCGAGGATCAGTTGGGCCGCGAGTGGGAATGGGAAGAAACCCCGGAAGTCAGCCTGAAGATCGTCGACGACCTGGACCAGTCCATCGCCTTGTTCAATCGCTACAGCCCGCAATTCACCGTGTCGTTGATCAGTGAAGCTGCCGAGGCTCAGGAGCGCTTCTACAACGCGGTCAACGCGCCTTTTGTCGGCAACGGGATTACCCGTTGGGTCGACGGCCAATACGCGCTGAACAAGCCGGAATTGGGGCTTTCAAACTGGGAGAGCGGGCGCCTGTTTGCGCGCAGCGCGATTCTCTCGGGCGATGGCGTGTTCACCATTCGCAGCCGCATGACCCAGACGGATCTGTCGGTCAAACGCTGAGTACCCCGACCGCAGACGAGGGCCGCACTATACTTAGTGTGTGTCTGAGTCTGTGTTTTGAGAGAGGGGTCCGCCATGAAACTTCAATCCTTTGGTCATTACTCTCATCAGTTGGAAACGGTCGCGCACGACGCCTGGATTACCACCCGGGTGAAGTCAGCCCTGGCAATGGCCACGCCATCCCTTGGCCTGCAAATCCATGTCAAAACCCTTGCCGGCACGGTGGCATTGAGCGGGCGCGTCAACACCCATAAGCAGTGTGAGCAGGCTGTTGCTTTGGCCCGTTCGGTTCCCGGTGTCGTTGACATCGATGCCAGGGAATTGCTGACTCACGTGTTCACCCCTGGCAGCATTCCAACCGCGCCCAACGCCGAAGAGAGCCCTGAGAGCCGACCACAATCGTCCACCAGGAAGGATGATTTATAACAGTGGCGATTGAGTGAGAACAGCGCTCCCATAAGGGGGCGCTGCACCTGATCGGGACTGAACGCGGGTTCCAACACTCATCAAGCGGCTTCGACCGCTTTGCCGTAAACCGCGCAGGTGCTCGGGTGCTCGGCCAGCGACACGAATGTGCGGTGGTTGGCGTCCAGTGCCTCGACCGAACCGGTCTCGATGTCGTAGACCCAGCCATGCAAATTCAGAAGGCCTTTTTCCTGAGCCAGTCGCACGCTCGGGTGTGTCTGAATATTGGCCAGTTGCGCGATGACATTTTCCCGGACCATCGAACTCACTTTCGCCGCGTCATTGGCGTGAGTACGGGATTCGTTGATGACTTTCGCCGACTCGGCGTGCTGCAACCAGCCGCTGACGGCGGGCAGGTGGTCCATGCATTTGCACTGGGCAACGGCAGTCATGGCGCCGCAATCCGAATGGCCGCAGATCACAATGTCGGTCACGCCCAGTACAGCGACGGCGTACTCGACCGTGGCTGAAACACCCCCCGGATGCGGGCTGTAGGAGGGCACGATATTGCCGGCGTTACGGATCACGAACAGTTCGCCGGGTTCTTGCTGGGTCAGCAGTTCCGGCACCACACGACTGTCGGAGCAGGTGATGAACAACGTGCCGGGGTGTTGCGTGGTGGCCAAGTGTTTGAACAGGTCAGTGCGTTGTGGAAACGCTTCCTTCTGGAACTTCAAAAAACCTTCGATGAGCGCTTTCATTGGGGATTCCTCATGCGTGAATCAAATGATGACCCTGTGTAGCAGCTGTCGAGCCTGCGAGGCTGCGTTCGGCTGCGAAGCAGTCGCCTGGTTCTGGTGGTCGACGAGGACTTCGGTCGAGCGCGACCCGGCCCGAACGCAGCCTCGCGAGCTCGACAGCTGCTACAGAGGTAACGGTGCGGCTTAGAACGGGCGCAGTGGCAGGAATTTGCCGTCCAGGGTGATCACGGCGCGGGAGCCGCCTTCAGGGTCTTCGACTTTTTTCATGTCGAGCTTGAAGTTGATCGCGCTGATGATGCCGTCGCCGAACTGTTCATGAACCAGGGCTTTCAAGGTGGTGCCGTAGATCTGGATCATTTCGTAGAAGCGGTAGATGGTCGGGTCGGTCGGGACACCCGAAAGGCTGCCGCGCAGCGGGATGATTTGCAGGCGCGCCACGGCGTCGGCGTCCAGGTCGAGTTTCTCGCCAATCACTTTCGCCGCGCTTTCCGGTAGCGGGTGCTGACCGAGCAGGGCGGCGGTGACGTAGGCCAGGCCCAGGCCGGTGCCGTCGGTCAGGTCCTGCCACGACAGGTTTTTGCGTGCCTTGGCATCGAGGATCGACGTGGTCAGGGCCAGACTCGGGTCGTTGTAAGCGTGGGACTGTTGCATGGTATTTCTCCTGTCGCGGATGGTTTTGCTTGGGTGTGGAGCCATCTTCTGCCGATCAATCCATAGCGTCCAAGACCGATATACAATGCAACGCATAAGTGCTGCCTATAGAAGGTGATTCCCATGCTGCTCCGACATCTGCGCTATTTGCTGGCGGTCGCCGACCACGGCGGTTTCACCCGCGCCGCCGAAGCGCTGCACGTATCCCAACCGACCCTGTCGCAACAGATCCGGCAACTGGAAGAAACCCTGGGCGTCAGCCTGTTCGACCGAACCTCGCGCACGGTCAAGCCCACCGACGCGGGCGAGGCTTACATCGAGTGTGCCCGTCGGGTGCTGGTGGAGCTGGAGGCCGGCAAGCGTGCGCTGCACGACGTGAAGGACTTGTCTCGCGGCACCTTGCGCCTGGCCATGACGCCAACGTTCATGGCGTACCTGGTGGGGCCGCTGGTGCGCGATTACGTGGCGCGGTTTCCGAACATCCATCTGCAGATTTTCGAGTGGTCGATGGACGACATCGAGGCCGGGTTGCTGGATGACTCACTGGACATCGCCATCGCGTTCACCCAGGTCAGGAACGCCGACATCGAGTCGATCCCGGCATTTACCGAAACATTGGGAGTGATGGTCGGGCGCGATCACCCGTTATATGAAAGCCAGCTGCCGTTGTCGGCGCAGGCGTTGGCGCAACTGGAGTTTGCGCTGCTGGCTCCGGACTTCGTCACCCGCACGCGCATCGATGAGTATTTTGCCCAGGAGCAGATCACGCCGAAGGTGGTGATCGAGGTCAACTCGGTCAGCACCTTGCTCGAAGTCATTCGGCACACGGCCATCGCCACCATCCTGCCGGAACCCATCGCCACCGAGGACCGTGCGCTGCGCAAGCTTGCGTTACTGGGCGAGGCGCCCAAGCGCGGTGCGGCGCTGCTTCGGCGCAAAAACAACTATCACAGTGCCGCGTCAGTGGCCTTTATGGAGCTGGTGTTGGGCGCGGTTGCTGTGGAGTGACGGGGTCAGTCATCCACTGATTGGCACACACCATTGGGCGCCTTGCCGGTGGAACTTACGGTCACCGAGTCGTCATCGGCGAGGACGATCGAGAGTGTGACACCCGATCCTTTGGCTTCGAAGCGGCGATCGTCGATGGCTTTGGTGTCGGCTTCTTTGCTGTTGATCAACACCGGGCCGTCCTGATCCGCATGGACCAGGATTTTTCCAGGGCAGTCGACGTCGAAGGAGGGAACGCCGGGGACACTGTTGGCCTGGGCGACAGTCGTTATGGCCAGCAGCACGAACGTCAGGACAGTTTTCATCGTTAACCTCCAAGGTTTGGCGCGTACGCTTAACGATAGCTTTGTTTGCGCTGCACGAGACAAACAAAAAGGCCCCGCTCGACAGTACGAGCGGGGCCTTTTAGGTGAGGGGTGTGAAATAAAACCCCGAGGAAGTATCAGTAGAACCGGTCAATCACCCGAACTTCGTTCTGGTTCTGCATCGAAGCCCACGCCTGTTTCAGCGTTTGCAGAACATGACCGATGAAGTCCTTGTCGGCCGCGGCTTTCTTGCCGACATAGCCTTGGCCGCGACGGTACATCTTCAGTCGGGCCAGCAGGTTCTGGTTGTTCTTGTCGAACTCCGCTTCATGAGCGTGAGGCGACAGGCAGTCGATATGAACCTGGCCCGACTTGCTGATCCACAGAATGTGGCTGTCATGGCTGTCTTTTTGCGCAGCGAACATACGAGCCAGTTCATCGATAGTAGGTTGATTGTTCAGATTCATAATAAAGCCCCTTGACCATTTGGTGATCTTTCAAAGTTGATTCGCTAATACAGGTAGCCCATCGGTTAGTTGATCCCTGGCACCGAAACCAGGACGTCAGCGGTCGGCCGCCAAATCGACGGGGTCTCGCGTCTGTTGCATGTAGTCGTGTTGAATAACTGCTACGCAATAGCGTCACAACGAAGAGAAGCAGCGAAAACCTTCAGGCCACTACCGACGTTTTCAGGGTCGGCCACAAGCTTCATGAGGATTGATCGCCAGCGCTTCTCGTCCTTGTACTGGACGTTCGGGCCAGGTCAGTTTCTTCAATCTGCCTTGTGGGCAGCGTGTATCCGGGAAAAACAGCTCGGCGGTCAGACGAGCTTGCTCAAACATGTTGCCTGTACTCCCGATCGGGGAGACGTCTGCATCATGCAAGGCCAAAACGGCGTCGTCAACCGTTATGTAGTGATTATTTTCAGTCACTACATATTGTCGGACAAAGTGGTTTTGGAATTAAAAAGGGCAGCGGAACACGCCAGTCAGGCCGACGGCGGTGATGCGGTGAAACGGTAGAAGGTGCAGGGGTAACCGTCGACAGGCCGTTGATGCAAGGTGAACTCGCCTTGCGTCAGCTCAGGCATGACCCTGGCCCAGAACCGCCGCGCAGGCGGGTTCGCATCGATGTGGAAAATCTGCCATTGACCGGGGATTTGGCTCAAGAGGGTGGAAACGACAAACTTCGCGACGCCTTGGCCACGGAAGCGTCGGCTGACAAAAAAGTAGCCGATGTTGTGCTCCGCGCCTGGCAGGTGGGTCCGATCATCCACGGTCACGAAACCGGCCAGTTCACCGTCAACGTTGATGAGGAACGGGCGGGTAGCGGGGTTTCGCCAGTACTCCGGTTCAGGCTGGGCGTTGAAGAAGCCATGCCCGCCGAGTTTCAGCGGCAGCCACTCGCTGAAGTCGTACAGGTAGAACTGCATCAGGTTTTCAATCGTTTGCAGTTCGTCGCGCTGGGCGGCGTGCAGTTCTATCGAGAGCATGCGGTTGGCTCCTGATGCGCAGGCCATCCGTGGCCCGAACGCGATCACTCAATGGGGCGCGAAGTCGTATTTTCCGCCTTTCTTCAGTGCGGCTGCATAAGCCGGGCGAGCCTGAAAGCGCTCAATCCAGGCCGCGACATGAGGGTAGCCGCCGAGCTTGCCCTGGGCTCTGGCGATCTCGCCAATAAAGCTCATCTGAATGTCGGCGGCGGTCAGTTCATCGCCCAGCAGGTAATCGGACTGGCTCAGTGCCGTGTCTAGGTAGCTCAGGTAGTTGGCCACTTCCGAATTGATCCGTGGATGCAATGGCGCGCCGGCTTCACCGAGGCGCCCGACGTACAGGTTGAGCATCAGCGGCAACATCGCCGAGCCTTCGGCGAAATGCAGCCACTGCACGTATTCATCGTAGGCCGGGGTGGATGGATCGGGTTGCAGGTGGCCCTTGCCGTGGCGGCGAATCAGGTAGTCGATGATCGCGGAGGACTCGATCAGCTTCTGCGCACCGTCTTCCAGCACCGGCGATTTGCCCAGGGCATTGATCGCTTTCAACTCCGGCGGCGCCAGGTTGGTCTTTGGGTCGCGCTGATACAGTTTCAGCTCGTAGGGGATGGCCAGTTCTTCCAGCAGCCAGAGAATCCGCTGGGAGCGGGAGTTGTTCAGGTGATGCACGATGATCATGGTCAATCCCTTTTCAGAAAAAGCGGCGGTCGCCGAGCTTGAAGAACACTAGACCATCACAGCCGGTTCGAAGTGCCCTCAAGCCTTGCTCGCTGGTTTTGCCGCGCGTTTGGTCCCGGTCGAGGGCTTGCGCTTGGCCGGTTTTCGTTTGTTTTTCCACGGCGTCGCGCCACGTCCGGCGGGGCTTGCCGGGCCGCTGATGGTCAGGCTCAGGCCGGCACACCGGGCGACTTGCTTGCTCATCCACGCCGCCTGCTTGGTGACGAACTCTTCCAGGCTCATTTCACCGCTTTGCACCATGTCCAGCGCTTGCTCCCAGATCGCCGTGGTTCCCGGATCGGCAATGGCGCGCGGCACGGCGTCGATCAGGCTGAACGCCGCCGGGGTCGCGGCCAGCGCTTTGCCGTTCTTGATCAGGTAACCGCGGTCGAGCAAGCCCTGGATAATCGAGGCGCGGGTTGCTTCGGTGCCGATGCCGGTGGTGTCCTTGAGCTTTTGCTTGAGCAGCGGATCTTCCACCAGTTTGGCGACGTTCTTCATGGCCTTGATCAGGTCGCCTTCGGTGAACGGCTTGGGCGGCTGCGTCCACAGGTCCTTGAGCTTGATGTCGGCGATCGCGCAATCCAGCCCTTCGGCCAGGGCCGGCAGGGTTTGCGGCGCCGGTGCCTCGCGGCCCTTGGCCGGGGCCAGGGCTTCGGGCAGGGCACGTTTCCAGCCGGGCTCGACGATCTGCTTGCCGACGGCGCGCAAGGCTTCACCGGCACAGTTGAAGTCGGCCTGGGTCCGGTCGTATTCATGATTGGGCAGAAACTGCGCAAGGTAGCGCGCGCGGATCAGGGTGTAGACCGCTCGCTGCTTGCCCACCAGCCGCTCAAGGTTTTTCGCCGCAGCGGTGGGGATGATGCCGTGGTGAGCGCTGACTTTTGCGTCGTTCCAGGCGCGTGAGCGTCGCTGGGGTTCCAGGTAATCGTTCAAGGCGTTCAGCGCCGGGTCAGCCTGGCGCAGCGCCGCCAGAATACCTGGCGCTTCGCTGTGCTGGCTCACAGGCAGGTAGCCGCAGTCGCTGCGAGGGTAGGTGATGACTTTGTGGGTTTCGTAGAGCGCCTGGGCGATGTCGAGGGTTTCCTGGGCACCGAGGCCGAGTTTCTTCGAGCAGACTTCCTGCAAGGTGCCGAGATCGAACGGCAATGGCGCCACTTCACGCATCCGTTCGGTGCGCAGCTTGATCACCCGCGCGCTCGTCGCGCTGCCCATTGCGGCTGCCGCTTTCTGCGCCAGCGCCTGATTCAGGCAGCGATCCTGATCGTCGCAGACCTCGGACGCCGCACGCCACTGGGCAGTGAACGCCGTGCCGTCATGCAGCAGTTGCACGTCGATGGCCCAGTAAGCCACCGGCACGAAATCGGCGATGCTGCGATCGCGATCCACCACCAGGCGCAGGGTCGGCGTTTGCACCCGCCCGACCGGCAAGACGCCCTGATAACCGGACTGCCGCCCCAGCAGGGTAAACAGCCGGCTCATGTTCATCCCGATCAGCCAATCGGCACGGGAACGTCCCAGTGCCGAATGGTAAAGGCTGAACGTCTCGGCCCCCGGCTTGAGCGCCGCGAGTGCCTTGCGGATCGAGGCATCGTCCAGCGCCGATAGCCATAGCCGCTGGATCGGCCCGCGATAGCGGCAATGTTCGACCAGTTCCCGTGCAATCATCTCGCCCTCACGGTCGGCGTCGGTAGCGATGACCAATTCGTCAGCTTCGCCGAGCAAGCGTTTGACCGCCTTGTACTGGCTGGCCGTGCGCGGCTTGACGGTCATTTTCCATTTTTCTGGAATGATCGGCAGGTCTGCCAGCACCCAGCGCTTGTAGCGCGCGTCGTAGGCATCCGGCGGCGCGGTTTCCAGCAGATGGCCGATGCACCAGGTCACCGTGATGTCCGTTCCCAGCCAGCAGCCGTCGCCCCGACGCCTGGCGCCGAGCACGGCCGCAATGTCTTTGGCCTGGGAAGGTTTTTCACAGAGGTACAGCCGCATAACCACCATCGTTCAGTCGGTTTGAAGAGGTGAACAGAATGCGCAGGGAAAGCGATTGGAGCAACCTTTATCTGTATGGATGTACAGCAAAACCTGTTGCGTATGTTTTCGGCGCTCACTACACCACGAACAGCCTGGCAGCAAAAGGGTCAGCCCTCTGGCCCGAAACTCGCGCGCACATTCCAATGCACGCGCTGACAAACGCTGCAATGTTTTGATCCTCCGTTCGGCTGCGAAGCCGTCGTGAACGCGAAATCTGGGTTATACCTGACAGTCGAGGTCTCGGTTTTTTTGCGGCCGCTGTGCAGTCCATCGCGGGCAAGCCTTGCTCCTACAGGTCCATCACCGTCATGAGGAACGTGTTCCATGAAAAGCTCCGGTCCTAGTCCTGTCATCACCATCGCAGAGCAACCCGGCTGCCTGTTGGTGAAGTTCCACGGTATCCAGGTGGCCGCCTCCGCACGCGCGCTGGTGTTGCTCGAGGCCAATTATCCGCCGGTGTATTACGTGCCCCGAGAAGACATCGACGAAAAGTACTACGCCATCACCGACCACACCAGTTATTGCCCCTACAAGGGCGATGCCACCTATTACAGTCTGCAAATCCCCGGGCATGAAGGCGCGAACGCGGTGTGGAGTTACGAGGACCCCAAGGTGTCGGTCGATCAGATTCGCGGGTATATGGCGTTTTATCCCGATCAGGTGACGTTCGAGATACTCAAGGACGTTTAGGTGTCTCTAGTTCGGGGATAAAGAGGCCACGATCCAGAGCATCGATGAAATTGCCGCGCCCGTGCGCGGCGATTCAGGGGCAGCCGTTCAACTTATCGAACAGCCTCCACCAGGGTGGATTGATCAATCTGACTAATCGAAGTCACCCCGGTCAATGTCATCGCGACACGCATTTCCTTGGCGAAAATATCCAGCATATTCTCCACCCCGCGTTGACCATCGGCCGCCAACGCATAGGCCATGGAGCGCCCCAGCAATACGCCTTTCGCGCCCAGCGCCAACATCCGCACGACATCAAGCCCCGAGCGGATGCCCGAGTCGACCAGCACGGTCAGGTCATTGCCGATGGCCTGCATGATCGGCGGCAATGCCTTGGTGGTGGAGAGCACGCCGTCGAGCTGCCTGCCACCGTGGTTCGACACCACAATGCCATCGGCGCCGAAGCTGACCGCGTCTTTGGCATCTTGCGGATCAAGAATGCCTTTGATGATCATCGGGCCTTTCCAGAAATCACGAATCCACTCCAGATCGCTCCAGCTGATCGAGGGGTCGAAGTTGTTGGCCAGCCAGCCCATGTAGTCTTCGAGCGTGACGGCTTTGCCCAGGTACTTGGAGATGTTCCCGAGGTCGTGTGGGCGTCCCATAAGGCCGACGTTGAAGGCCCAGTCGGGTTTGGTCATAGCCTGAAGCATTCGCCGCGATGAGGCAAAAGGGCCGGACATGCCCGAGTGTGCATCCCGGTAGCGGGCGCCGGGTGTGGGCATGTCGACGGTGAACACCAGGTTTTTCACGCCGGCGGCTTTCGCCCGCTCCAGCGCATTTTTCATGAAGCCCCGGTCTTTCAACACGTACAGCTGAAACCAGATGGATTGTTGGCTTTGTGCCGAGACTTCTTCGATCGAGCACACCGAGACGGTTGAGAGGCAGAGCGGGATGCCTTTGTTTTCCGCAGCTCTGACCGCTTGGACTTCGCCACGGCGGGCGAACATGCCCGTCAGGCCTACCGGGGCCAGGATGATGGGCATTGCCAACGGCTGATCGAAGAGGGTGGTTTGCAGGCTCAGGGTTTCGACGTTTTTCAGGATGCGCTGACGCAGGCTGATGCCTGTCAGGTCGGCGCTGTTGGCCCTCAGCGTGTGCTCGGCGTAAGCGCCCCCGTCGATGTAGTCAAACAGGAAACGGGGAAGTTTGCGGCGGGCAGCCTCTCGATAGTCAGATGCGGATGAAATGATCATGGAGCCTCGGTCGGGTGAGTGGCGGGGCGATGGATGCGTGCTGTCAGAGTAGCGAAAACGTTCTGGGTTTGCGGAGGTTTCCCCGAAATCGTTGTGGGGGTTGGCTTAGGTGTACTCCGACCCAATTGTGGGAGCGAGCCAGCTCGCGATGAACCCACGGACACCGCGTTTATCCTGGCGAAACGCGTCGTCGTTAACGTCCATCGCGAGCAAGCTCGCTCCTACAGGGGGAACTCCTGGCCGGTAGGCCGCCGTGCTTTTGATGTTGATGCTCGGCCCTCAAGCATCAGCCCGTTCAAGGTCGGCCTCAGTTGGTATCCAGATCCACATTCTTGGTCTCACGCAAACAGATCATCCCCACCACCAGGCTCACCCCGGTAATCACCACCGGGTACCACAGCCCATAGAAAATGTCCCCGGTATACACCACCAACGCAAACGACACCGTCGGCAAGAACCCACCAAACCAGCCGTTGCCAATGTGGTACGGCAAGGACATCGAGGTGTAGCGGATGCGCGTCGGGAACAGTTCGACCATCAGCGCCGCCAGCGGACCGTAGCACATGGCGGAAATGATGATCAGCGCGACAATCAGCGCCACGATCATGGGTTTGTTGATCAACTGAGTGTCAGCCTGTGACGGATACCCAGCCAGCGTCACCGCGCCACGCAGGGCCGCTTCGTCATAGCCATCGATCTTCACTTCACCCACGCTCACCTGCACCGCGCTACCGGCCGGCGCAGCTTGGCTGGTGTACGGCAGGCCCTGTTTGACCAGGAAGGTTTTGACCTTGTCGCACGGGCTATCAAATTTCGCCTTGCCCACCGGATCAAACTGGAAGGTGCAGGTAGCCGGGTCGGCCAGCACAGTGATCGGGGCCTGGCGACTGGCCTGGTCGATCGCCGGATTGGCATAGTGGGCCAGGGTCTTGAAGATCGGAAAGTACAGCGCAGTGGCCAGCAGCAGGCCGATCATCAACACCGGTTTGCGCCCGACCTTGTCCGACAGCCAGCCGAAAAAGATAAAGAACGGCGCGCCAATGATCACGCTGATAATCAACAGGCTGTTGGCCAGTGCCGGGTCCATTTTCAGGAACTGGGTGAGGAAGAACAGCACATAAAACTGCGCCGCATAAAAGGTCACCGCTTGCCCGGCATTGATGCTGAACAGGGCGATCAAGACGACTTTAAGGTTTTCCCATTTGCCGAAGGAGTCGCGCAGCGGCGACTTGCAGAGTTTGCCTTCTTCTTTCATTTTCACGAATGCAGGCGACTCGTGCAGGCTCATGCGAATCCAGGTCGAGATGCCCAGCAGAACGATCGAAAACAGAAACGGAATGCGCCAGCCCCAGACTTCGAACTGGTCACCGGTGAAGTAGCGGCAACCCAGCACCACCAGCAACGACAGCAGCAGCCCGAGGGTCGCGGTGGACTGAATCCAGCTGGTGTGGAAACCGCGTTTGCCCATTGGCGCGTGTTCCGCGACATACGTCGCCGCGCCGCCATATTCACCGCCCAGGGCCAGGCCCTGGAGCATGCGCAGCACCACGAGGATGATCGGCGCGGCGATGCCGATGCTGGCGTAAGTCGGTAGCAGCCCGACGCAGAAGGTGGCCAGGCCCATCAGAATGATGGTCGCGAGGAAGGTGTATTTGCGCCCGATCATGTCCCCCAACCGACCGAACACCAACGCACCGAACGGCCGCACGATGAAGCCGGCGGCGAAGGCCATCAGGGCGAAGATGAAGGCCGTGGTGTCGTTGACCCCGGCAAAGAATTGCTTACTGATCACCGCCGCGAGGGCGCCATAAAGGAAAAAGTCATACCACTCGAACACCGTCCCGAGCGATGAAGCGAAGATGACTTTGCGGGTGTCGTGGCTGATTTCCGCGACCGGCGCGGCTTGCAGAGGCTGAACATGTTCTGACATATCGGTATCCCTCACAGTGATTGTTTTTGTTGTTCCACTGTCGCCGCCGGCCTTGTGGGCTGGCGCCGCTACTGCGATGTATCGGATGTACGCCCCTGTAGGAGCGAGCTCGCTCGCGAAAAACCTGAGAGCGCACGTGGGTGCCAGGTATGCAACGTCATCGTTGACGACCCTCGCGAGCGAGCTCGCTCCTACAGATTTACGGGTGTGTGACCAGTTCCATGGGTGGGGTGAGGTTCCTCGTCGAAGGGTTAAGAATGAGCTGGGCGGCCTTTTCGGCAATCATCAGCGTAGGCGAACAGGTGTTGCCCGAGGTAATGCGCGGCATGATCGAGGCATCGGCAATACGCAGGCCAGGGATGCCGTGGACGTTGAGCTGCGCATCAACTACCGCGTCCGCGTCGTTGCCCATGCGGCAAGTGCCCACCGGATGGAAAATCGTCGTGCCGATCCGCGCCGCGGCTTCCTGCAATTCTGCTTCGCTCTGCAAGCTGTCACCGGGCAGGTATTCCACCGGTTTGAACGCTTGCAGGGCCGGCGCTGCGACGATGCGCCGGGTCAGGCGAATGGCATCGGCGGCCACCCGCAGATCTTCCGGATGGCTCAGATAGTTGGGCTGAATCAACGGCGCTTCCTGCGGATTGGCGGAGCGAATTTCGATACGGCCACGGCTTTGCGGACGCAGGTCGCAGACCGACGCGGTGAACGCGGGGAAGGCGTGCAATGGCTCGCCGAAGCGTTCCAGTGATAAAGGTTGCACGTGGTATTCGAGATTGGCCGACGTCTGCTCCGGCCCCGACCGGGCGAACGCGCCGAGCTGGCTTGGCGCCATGGACAGCGGACCACTGCGGTCATACAGATAGCGCAAGCCCATGCCCATCTTGCCCCACACGCTGCCGGCGATCTGGTTGAGAGTGCGCGCGTTTTCCAGTTTGTAGATCAACCGCAGTTGCAGATGATCCTGCAGGTTGCCGCCCACCCCAGGCAGTTCGTGGGCAACACCGATCCCCAGGCGTTGCAGCAGCGGACGAGGGCCGATCCCGGAGCGTTGCAGGATGCTCGGCGAACCGACGGAGCCGGCGCACAAGACGATTTCCCGGCGCGCCTTGAAGGTTTTCGCCTGACCCTGACAACGCGTAATGACCGCTGAAGCGCGACCGTTTTCCAGCAGCACACGGTCGACTTCGACGTCGGTCAGTACGGTGAGATTGGGCCGATGGCGGATCGGTTTGAGAAACGCCTTGGCCGCGTTCCAGCGAATCCCGGCTTTCTGATTGACCTGGAAGTAGCCGCAGCCTTCGTTGTCGCCCTGGTTGAAGTCATCGATGCTGGCGATCCCGCTCTGCGCGGCGGCCTGTTGGAAGGCATCGAGAATCGGCCACGACAGACGCTGACGTTCGATCCGCCATTCGCCGGCAGCGCCGTGAAACTCGGAATCGCCGGCAAAATGGTTTTCGCTTTTCTTGAACAGCGGCAGCACGTCGTTCCAGCTCCAGCCGGGGTTGCCGTCGGCTGCCCAGCCGTTGTAATCGCCGGCCTGGCCACGCATGTAGATCATGCCGTTGATCGAGGAACAGCCGCCGAGCACCTTGCCCCGTGGGTAACTCAGGGCGCGCCCTTGCAGGCCGGGTTGTGCCTCGGTCTTGAAGCACCAGTCGGTGCGCGGGTTGCCGATGCAGAACAGGTAACCCACGGGGATGTGAATCCACGCATAGTTATCGCGGCCGCCGGCTTCAAGCAGCAGCACCCGGTGTTGCGGGTTAGCCGACAACCGATTGGCCAACAAACACCCGGCTGGCCCGGCCCCGACCACGATGTAGTCGTATTCATCAAGGGAAGTCTGCATCCCTGACCTCGTATTGTTGTTCTTGTTGTCGGTCATCCTAGTTGTTAGCTTTCGTCAAAAGAATGTTAGTTTTTGCGCAGCCGCTGTGCGTTTTTAAACAGCCTCACCTCAAGGACGAATCATGTTCGACTGGAATGACCTGCGGTTTTTTCTCGAATTGCAGCGCAGCGGGCGATTGCTCACTGCTGCCCGCCGTTTGAACACCACCCACGCCACGGTGGCGCGGCACATCGAGGCCATCGAAAAGAGTCTCGGCACCGCGCTGTTCGTCCAGCACGCCCAGGGTTATGAGCTGACCCCAGCCGGCGAAGCGCTGCTCAAGCATGCTGAAGCCATGGAAAACGTCGCGCTGCTGGCCCAGGAAGAAATCACCCAATCGACGGCGCCGCTGGGCAAGATCCGCGTCGGGGTCACGGAAGGGCTGGGCATCATGTTCCTCGCCAGTCGCATGAACGAGCTGTTCGAACGCTATCCGGGGCTGGAAGTGGAACTGGTGGCGGTGCCGCGTTTCGTCAGCATCCTCAACCGTGAAGCCGAGATCAGCATCCATCTGGAGCGTCCGTCCGCCGACATGCTGGTCACGCGCAAACTCACTGACTATCGCCTGGCGCTGTACGCCAGTCAGGATTACCTGGATCGCTCGCCACCGCTGAGCAGCCGCGAAGACCTCGGCCGCCACGCCTGGATCGGTTACGTCGACGACTTGCTGTTCAGCCAGGAATTGATGTTCCTCAACAGTTTTTGCCGCAACCCGCAGGTGGTCTTCCACAGCACCAGCGTCATCGCCCAGCAACAGGCTGCGCGTTCGGGGTTAGGGATCGCGGTGCTGCCGTGCTACATGGCCAGCGCCGATCCGGGTCTGGTGGCATTGCTGCCAGATGAGAGCATCCAGCGCAGCTACTGGATCAGCACCCGCCGCGAGTTGCACAAGTCGGTGCGGCTGCGGGTGTTGTGGGATTACGTGGTGGAGTTGTGTGAGCGCGAGCAGGAACTGTTGCTCGGACCGCAGTAACTCAACCCTTGGGCGGTGGCTCGCGGGTAGCTCGTGGCAATGGACTGCGTGACTGGCCGTCCGGAATCGACAGGGTTGCCCGCAACCCTCCCTCGGGGCGGTTGACCAGCGTGATCCGCCCGCCCAGCCGAGTCGCAATGGTGTTGACGATGGTCAGGCCCAATCCAGCCCCTTGAGCATTGCCACGACTGTAAAAGCGTTCGAACAATCGCTCGCGTTCCGTTTCGTCGATGCCCGGTCCCTGATCCTCGACACTCAGTGAATAGTATCCGTCCGCCTGACTCAACTGCACGGTGATAACGCCATGTTCGGGGGAGAAGTTTGCCGCGTTCGTGATCAGGTTGTTCAGAGCAACGTCGATGGCTGCGGCGTCAGTGATGACCTTGAAAGGACGATCGTTGACGTCGAATGCCAGTTCCAGGTGCTTGCTCAGCAACCAGGGGGCGAGTTGCACCAGGCTGTCACGGACGGTTTCGGTCAGGTCGATGCTGTGCAGCACTGGCGACACGGCGGAGGGTTCGAGGCGGGCCATGGTCAACAACTGATTCACCAGACGGCTGGTGCGATCGACACCGGCGATCAGAAACTCCAGTGATTCACGGCGCTCCTGTTCAGTGCCCGCCTCGAGCAGGTTTTGCGCATGCACGCGCAGCACGGCCAGGGGCGTGCGCATTTCGTGGGCGGCATCGGCGATGAAGCGTCGTTCGCGCCCTAGTACTTCCTGAATCTGCGCGAGCATGCGATTGAGCGCTGCTTGCATCGGTTCCAGTTCACTGGGTAGCGGGGTCAGTTGCAACGGTTCCAGCGAGCCGCTGTGCCGTGCCCGCAGGATCGACGCCATGTCGGCCAGTGGCTTGAGGCCCCAGCCGATGGCCATCCAGACCAACGCTGCCAGAATCAAGCTGCCGAGCACATTGGGCCATAGAGTATGGCGCACAATCCGGTCCACCAGGTCCGAACGCACATCGTCGCGTTCGCCGACCCAGATGCGCAAATCAGTGGGTTTATCCTCAAGCACAAACGCACGCCAGTGGCGGTTATTCAGGTCTACCACATCGCTGAAGCCGGGTTTCGACGGTGGTGTGGTGAAGGAGGGCGCGCTGGCGGTGTGCACCAACACCTGGCCCTGACGATTCCAGACCTGGAAGGCAATCTTGGTTTCATACGGATGGCCGTCGACCCTCGGCTCCGCTTCGCTCAAGGCCTTGTTGAATGCCTGATACAGATCAGCGTGTTCCTTGCTGGCCATGGGCATGCGCATCACGCCCTGCAACAACCTGGCGTTCTGCGCGAGCTGGGCATCGTAGACTTCGGCGATTTCGTGGTTGCTGTCGTACAGGTTCAATACGCTGATCACGGCCAGGCCGGCGAGCATCAGGCCAATGATCAGCGTCAGGGTGCGGCGCCGGATCGACGTCATCGACGTTCCTCCACCAGGTAACCGACACCGCGAATGGTGCGGATCAGGTCGGTGGAAAATTTCTTGCGCAAGTGATGGATGTGCACTTCCAGGGTGTTGCTTTCGGCTTCCTCGTTCCAGCCGTAGAGCAACTGCATCAGATGATCGCGAGTCATGACCCGGCCCGGTGGCGAGAGCAATTCATGGAGCAGCTGATATTCCTTGGGAGTCAGCGCGACCGGCTGGCCCTGATAGCTGACTTGCTGGGTGCCGGGGTTCAGGCTGATGCCGGCATGTTCGATCAGCGCTTGCGCGCGACCGGCGCTGCGCCGTAACAAGGCCCGCAGGCGAGCCTTGAGTTCGGCCAGATCGAAGGGTTTGATCAGGTAATCGTCGGCCCCCGCGTCCAGCCCGGCGATGCGGTCTTCGGTGGCATCCCGGGCGGTGAGGATCAACACGGGCAGGTTGGAGCCACTGTCACGCAGGCGACGCAGCACTTCAAGACCGTCCATGCGTGGCAGGCCGAGGTCGAGCACCGCCAGGTCAAAGGTTTCGCTAAACAGCGAATGCAAGGCGCTGCTGCCGTCCTGCAACCAGTCGACGGTATACCCTTCGCGGCTCAGTGCCTGATGAATGCCTTCGCCCAGGGCCACGTCATCCTCAATCAGTAATAAGCGCACACAGACTCCTGTCAGTCGAGTTTCTTGTTCACATCCACCAGCAACGCTTCGATTTCCTTGCGCCGTCCAGCGTCGGCAACTTCGCGGCCTCGCCTCGGGTCTGCTTGCAGGGCTTTTTGCAGTGCGACCCGGGCTTCGCTGTAGCGTTTTTGACGGTAGAGGTGATCGCCCCAGAAGTACAGACTATCGATGCCGTTCGGGTTGAGTTGCAAGGCCTGCTTGAGCAGCTGCTCGGCCTTGTCCGAGTCACCGAAGCCGATAGGCCAGCCCGGCACGCGGTCATAGAGAGCGCCGAGGCTGGTGTAGGCCGAGCCTTGCAAGGCTTTTGGGTCCAGGGCCAGGGCTTTCTCCAGATCAGCCTTGGCATCCTTGACCTTGCTCAGTGCACCGAGCCCGCCCTGGGCACCGGCCCAACTGCTGGTGACGATGCCGGACCAGATCCAGGCTTCCGCCACCGATTGGCGCTCCCGAGTGAAAGACGCGGCCTGGGTGGCGAGTTTTTCGAAAGCGGCGGTGCGTTGATCGGCGGGCAGTTCGTACTGGATGTGGGCCCAGCTTTGCTGGAGGCCATTGAGGCGTTGCTGGTCAGCGGTGTCCAGGGCCCAGACGCTTTGACTCAAGGCGCCCAGCAACAGGCAAGCGGCAAATTTTTTCATGGTTCGAGGTTCTCGTTGTCGGGCTTCTGACTCAGTCGACGGATCAATGGCAATTGCTTGCGCAAGCCACGGTCCACCAGATTGGGCAACAGGCTGTTCAGGCGCACGAAAAAACGCTCTGGCCAGCCCAGGTACAAGTCACGGCGGTCGCCGGCGATGGCATGCATCACCGCCGAGGCGACTGTTTGCGGGTCGTCGACATTGGATTTGAGCGCGTCATTCAATGCCTGCGCTGCCGGGCTGTTCATGCTCGTACGGGTGGCTCGGGGCGCGACATACAGGACGCCGACCCGCGTGTCGGCCAGTTCCCGGCGCAGGGCTTCGGAAAACCCGCGCAAGGCAAATTTGCTGGCGCAGTAGCTGGCGTAGCCGGGGTAGCCGATGGAACCGTAAGTCGAACCGACGTTCACCACCATGGCGCTCTCGGCTTGTTTGAGCAGCGGCAGCAAAGTTTTGGTCAGGCAGATCGGCGCGCTGATGTTCACCGCCAGCATCGCGTTGATGTCGCTGTCATCCAGCTGTTCAAGCATGGCGAAGTGATTGACCCCGGCGGCGTTGATCAGCAGGTTGATGCCGCCGATGGCTTCGGCGGCGGCCAGCACTTTTCGCCGGTCGGCGAGAACCGTCAGGTCGGCGCCGACCCAGCAGAGCTGTTGCCGATAGCGTTCGAACAAAGGCTCCAACGCTTCCCGATGCCGGGCCACAGCCAATACCTGGGCGCCACTGGCACACAACGCGGCAGTGATCGCCAGACCGATGCCGCCACTGGCGCCAGTCAATACCACGCGAGCCTCAGACAGGCGCATGCTGATTCTCCCTGTTATGCGGCAAACCGCGGAACATGTCGGTGTAGAGCGTGTAGACCACCTTGGAGGCATGAATCACAGCGGCCTGGTCGGCCGGATCGTCGAGGGTGTTCATCAACCGGCGGTAGGTCTGCATGTGCTCGATATCCAGCGAACCATGGGAGCTCAGGTAGCTGAAGGCGTTTTCTGGCAAATCCAGGCGTTCACGAATGCTGCCGGCGGCGTGGGTGGCCAGGGCAATGCTGGTGCCTTCCAGTACGTTGACCATGCCGAACAGGCCGACCGGGTTGTCCCGGGCGATCAGGTCGTAGAGAAAACTGACCATCAGTTCGATTGGCAAGGATGGCCGACCGTCGCGCACCGCGTCCCTGTCTCCACCGCAGGCATCGATGTCATTGAGCACCCATTGTTCGTGACCGTATTCGTCCTCAATGTACTCGCACACTGCTTCGCGTAGCCATTCCAGGCGCTGTGGCAGGCGCGCGCCACAGGCCATCATCAAAGGTACGGTGTGGCGCACGTGGTAATAGGCTTGCGCCAGGAAGGCCCGGTAACTTTCCAGGCTGACCTTGCCCTCGAGCGCGTCGCGAATGATCGGCAGATTAAACAGCTCGTGGCGTTGCTGGTGGGTGGCTTCTTGCAGGGCGTCGAAAAAACTCATGGTGCGGATTCCTCCGAAAGTTCGGATTCAGTCAGTTGCGCGTGGTAGCGCTCGATGATGGCGTCGCGTCGTGGTCGACCGTTGGCGGTGAGCAGGCCATTGGCTTGGGTGAACTGTTGATCCAGACGGGTCCACTGATGGACCTGCGCGTAATCGGGCAAGACCTCGTTAACCTGGGCCACGGCGGCGGCCAGGTCTTCGTCGGTGCACTCCGGGCGATGGGGCCAGAGCAGCGCATGATTGCGCGGCATGGCTTCGCCGTAGACGAAGGCCTGGGCGATATGACGACGCTGGGTCAATTCGGCCTCGACCCATTCCGGGTTCACGTTGCGACCGAAGCTGGTGACGAACTGGTGCTTCTTGCGCCCCTTGAGGTAGAGAAAACCCTCGGGATCGAACTCGCCGAGATCGCCGCTCGGCCACCAATCACCGGCTTGCGGCGCTTCGCCCAGATAACTCAGCAGGGTCGAACCCTTGATCAGCACTTCGCCATCCTCGGCCAGGCGAATCTCCACATGGGGCAGGGGCCGACCGACACTGCCAGGGCGGCGCGCTTCTGGCCGATTGAGGCACACCACCGACGCGCACTCCGACAACCCGTAACCTTCGTAGACCGGCAGGCCGATACGTTGCGCACGCTGCAGCAATTCTTCGGAAACCCGAGCGCCACCGACGGCGGCAAAACGTAACGAGTAGGGGCTGAATGCTTTTTGCTCGGCGGCGCTGACCAGCATGAGTAACAATTGTGGCACCAGGATCAGGCTTTCCGGCGCACGAGTGGCCAGGCAACCGAGCAATCGCGGCACATCAACACCACTGGCACCTCGAATGCCCAGCGTTTTCTGACTCGGCAGGCTCAACGTCGCGCCGGCATGCAACGCGGCGTAGCAGCCGAGGTTTTCCAGCAGAATCGCCAATGGCAAAAGCGCCAGGTGATGTTGCGGATCGGTGGGTTTGCTCGCTTGATCCAGCTCGCGGGCGACGGTCAAAATACCTTCGGCGCCCAGGCACACGCCTTTTGGCGTACCGGTGGTGCCGGAGGTGAAGGTCAGTTTGGCGGTGCCTTCGGGCATCCGGCTCGGACCGCTAAAAGTGCGGCGCCAGAACTCACCTGTTTTCTCGTAGCCCGCAGTTTCCAGTTCGGCATCCAGTTCCGGTTCAGCAATGACCAAGGCGGCCTGGCTCTGTTCCAGGCAATGCCGGCGTTGGGCCGGGCTGAAGAAGGGCGGCAACGTCAGGCAGGTCAGCCCTTCGAAGAGCACGGCCAGGTCCCACAGCATCGCTTCGACGCCATTGTCCAGCGCCAGTGCAACCACCTTGACGTTTTCAGCGCGCAGCCGCTGCTGTCGATACATCACTTCGGCGTACAGCGTGGCGTAGTCCACTTTCAGCTGATCGCCCCACAAAGCGATGGCATTGGGCTTGCGTTCGGCATGGCTGCGCAGGGTCTGTTTGAAACGCTCCATTTCAGGCGACATGACTGGCTTCCTCGATGGACGATGGCAACCCGAGGCGATTGAACATCCCGATGTTGCGCAAATGAATGAAGCCGGCGCGGATATTGCCAACGTGCACCCAAGGCTTGCTTTCGTAGTAACTGCCCCAGCTATGGCGGTCGTCGCCGAGCCGCTCGGGGTCGGCAGCGCAGAGGGTCACGGGCTTCAAGCCCAGGCGATGAAAGCTGTTCACCAGGCCGATATTGCCGGTGAACGCCACCCACTCCAGGCCACCCATGGCCAACAGGTAGGTGATGGCGATGATGCTCATTCGGGCACTGCCGGTGTCACTGGCAGCGAGGTTGCCCACCTCGACGATACCGTCCCGATCCACGGGGCGGTCGGCAGTGGCGCAGATCAACGGATCAATGGGTTCATCCAGATACCGCTCCAGAAACAGTTGTCCGCTACTCGCCAGGCGCACACCGGCCACCGCACAGAGTTCGCCCGATGCGTTGTTCATGCCGAACAGCTCCGGCATGAAATGACGGATATCGGCCCCGTGGGCCTTGCGGAAACGCTGCTGGATAAAGGCTTCGAAGACTGGGCGCTGGGGCTCGTCCGGCAAGGCTCTGGCCAGGCTCAACTGCGGGGTTTCGCCGTGGCCGAAGTGCAGGGGCAGAGGGATGTTCCAGTCGAAGTCGGGCATTGGAAGACACCTCCCGGGTAAGTTTGGGAGGAGTATCGGCAGCATTTCTTAACGGAGTCTGAAGGTGCGGAAAAGATCGGCCAGGTTTAACCATAACGCGATCCGTAGCAGCTGGCGAAGCCTGCGTTCGGCTGCGCAGCAGTCGTAAAGTCAGACAACGCGGTGTGTCAGATCCACCGGGCTCTGAGGATTTACGACTGCTGCGCAGCCGAACGCAGGCTTCGCCAGCTGCTACACGTGTGCGTTGTTACTACGGTCGGAGGAGTCTTCAGGTTGCCTTAAGACTGGGCGGGCAGGGTGGCGTCAGGCGATTCGGTGAGAAACCGGATCCAGGCTGTGCGAATGAGTCGGCAGCCGGTTATGACGTTCACGAGGCTCACGATGACCTGCGATACAACAACACAACGGTATGGAAAACTGTCGATCACTCTGCACTGGCTGATGCTGGCGCTATTTGTCGGCGTATACGCTTGCATCGAACTCAAGGGGTTGATGCCGCGCGGCGGTCATTTGAGGGGCCTGTTTCTCGGACTGCACGGGCTATTCGGGCTGAGCATTTTTGCCCTGGTCTGGGTTCGTTTGCTAGGGCGGCTCACCCCGCGTCCGCCCATCACGCCGGCGCTCCCCACTTGGCAGACCGGCGCTTCGCACCTGATGCACCTGGCGTTGTATGGGCTGATGATTGTCACCCCGGTACTGGCGTGGTTGATGCTGTCGGCCGGTGGCAAGCCGATGCCTTACTTCGGCTTCTTCTTGCCGTCGCCGGTGGCGGTGGATCCAGACCTGGCCAAACAGTTCAAGTATTGGCATGAGTTGCTCGGCAGCACCGGTTACTGGCTGATCGGTCTGCACGCGGCGGCAGGGTTGCTCCATCACTATTGGGTCCGCGACAACACCCTGACGCGCATGCTGCCGGGCCGCTCCGATAATGCGGTCAATCAGCGTCAGCGATAATCTCAAACCCCGTACTGGCCAGCCGTTCGCCGTTCACCAGAATGTGCACGGCATGTTGGCCGGCGTAGTGCTTGCGCGTGGTGAGTGCCTTGATGTGCTGGCCACGGGCGATGAACTCGGCTGCCTGGCCTTGAAGCGTCAACGCCTTGAGCTTGAACACCTTCGCCGAGGTGCTGCCGTTGGCTTTGACGTAATCGATGGCGTAGTCGATCACCAGCCGCTGACTGTCCGGCACCGTGGATTTCACGGTGAACGACAGGGTGATTTTCTCGCCCAGGCCAATCACCGCCGGTTCGATCTTCACGTCGATGATCTCGACCTCAGGCTTGCCGCCCGCGCCAATGATCGCCAGCGCCCGTGGGTTGCCCTGTTTGATCAGGCTGCGCAGGGCATGTTTGGCGATCCACGCGGTGTGCTTGTTCTCCAGTGACCAACCTTCGATCACGTCCAGCACCCACTCGGGATGATCCTTGGTAATGTCGTTGAGGTGGTTGGCCACGGACTTGCGCACATAAAGGCTGTCGTCGGCCTTGAGGTTGTCGAGGATCGCGGCCGCCAGGGACGGGTCTGCCTGGATCTGCTCCAGGCGAAACGACCAGGGCAGGCGCGGTCGACTGCCTTCGCTGGCCAGGCGCCGCACGTGCTCGTTTTCATCCAGGGACCAGTCGTGCATGACGGCCAGTGAACGCTGAAGATCGCTGCGCAGGAAATAACGGATCGCAAATTCCGCTGAGCCGAAGGGGGTGAAATATTTCAGCGCCTCCATGGATGGCTCGAAGGCATGGGCGCCGTAGGTCGCGACGTAATGCGGCAACGAGATGCTGACAAAACCGCTGTTCAGGCGCGGTGCGAGGGCGCGCAGGACGTCGAGTGTTTCTTCATAACCCAGCGGCAACACGGCGTGCAGGCATTCGCTGACCCGGGCCATGCGCTGCATGATCGATAAGTCGGCAAGCCCGTCGTTGGCCAGTTTCAGGAAGACCTTGGCGTTGAACTCCGGGTAGACCGCGGTCATCTCGGTGGCGATGTGCTTGAGGCGCTCGGCGTTGAAGATTTCCTTGAGGGCGGGGGAGGGTTGGTCAGCCATGGTGAGTTCCTTGAGGATTCTGGTTTGCCTGAAATACCGCGTTATCGTTCTTCGCGAGCAAGCCCGCTCCCACATTAGATTCGTGTACGACGCAGCTCAAATGTGGGAGCGGGCTTGCCCGCGAAGAGGCCCTCTAATTCACCTCAATTTTTACCCGCTTCCTCTTCCATCTGATCCGCCTCAAACAACCGCGCCAATTCCGCCCGGGCTTCCTGGGCCGTCTGCAACACTTTCGCCGCATCGTCATAAATCGCATGCTGGGCTTCCAGCACTTGTTCGTCGTGATGCTTGAAGCGCTTGATCCGCGCATCCGCCTGGGCCTGGGTCAGCCCCAGCCCGACCAACGTGCGCCGGCTCATTTCCAGGCTCGAATAATAGGTTTCCCGAATCGCCTCGGCACCGATGTCGACCAAGCGATGAACGTGTTGGCGGTTACGCGCCCGGGCGATGATTTTCATGTGCGGGTACAGCTTGTGCACCAGTTCGGCGGTCTTGATGTTGGTGTCCGGATCGTCGGTGGCAATCACGAAATACTCCGCTTGCTCGACCTTGGCCGCACTGAGGATTTCCGGGCGCATCGGGTCGCCGTAGAACACCGGCACGCCGCCGAAGCTGCGGGACAATTCGATGGTTTCGACAGAGGTGTCGAGGGCGACGAACTTGATGTTTTGCGCACGCAGAATCCGCGCCACGATCTGCCCCATGCGGCCCATGCCGGCGATCACCACGCGCGGTGCGTCGGTATCGATTTCGCGGAATTTCTCCGGCACCACCACCGGCTGGACCTTGGGGCTGACCAGTCGTGCGCAGATCAGCAACAACAACGGGGTAACGGCCATGGACAGCGTGATCGTCAGCACCAGTAAGTCATACAGGCGCGGTTCGAACAGGCCTTGGTCGCGGCCGATCTTGAACACCACGAAGGCAAACTCACCGCCGGCGGCCAACACGATGCCGAGGCGAATCGCACTGACTTTGCTCAGTCCACCCGCCAGTCGGCCGACCACAAACAACAGCGGCAGCTTGATTGCGATCAGCAACAGGGTCAGTCCCAGCACCACAATCGGCGCGCTCAGCAGCAAACTCAGGTTCGCGCCCATGCCGACGCTGATGAAAAACAACCCCAGCAGCAGGCCCTTGAACGGTTCGATCTGCGCTTCCAGTTCATGCCGGTATTCGGAGTCCGCCAGCAGCAAACCGGCCAGGAATGCCCCAAGCGCCATGGAGACGCCGACCAGGTCCATCAACCACGCGGTGCCGATCACCACCAGCAACGCGGTGGCGGTGGAGACTTCCGGCAAACCGGTCTTGGCCACCACGCGGAACACCGGGCGCAGCAGATAGCGCCCGCCGATCACCACCACGGCGATGCTGCCGAGCACTCTCAATCCGTGGTTCAAATCTTCGGCGGCGGTGCTGGTGTGATCGCCGCCGGCCAGCAGCGGCACCATGGCGATCAGCGGGATTGCGGCGATGTCCTGGAATAACAGAATCGCGAACGCCAATCGCCCGTGGGGACTGGTCAGTTCTTTGCGTTCGGCCAGGCTCTGCAGGCCAAACGCGGTGGACGATAGGGCGAGGCCCAGGCCCAGGACAATCGCGCTATTGAGTGACTGCCCGAAGACAAACAACGCCACCACGCCAATCACTGAACCCGTCAGCAGCACCTGCCCCAGGCCGACGCCGAACACGGATCGGCGCATCACCCACAAGCGCCGCGGCGACAATTCCAGGCCGATGATGAACAGCAGCAACACCACGCCCAGTTCGGAAATGTGGCTGACACTTTGCGGGTTGCCGATCAAGCCAAGTACCGACGGGCCGATGATCACACCGGCAAACAGATAACCCAGCACCGCCCCCAATTGCAGGCGCTTGGCCAAGGGCACGGTGAGCACCGCCGCGAACAGAAACACGACAGCGGCTTGCAACAGGTTGCCTTCATGGGGCATGACAAACTCCAGAACTCGGTACGGCGGGGCGACAAGGATAAAGGGTGATGCGGGATGCGTCAGCCTCGAACATACAGCGATGTTGACTGACCCACCGCTTTCGCGAGCAAGCCCGCTCCCACATTTGATCTCTGTCGCACACAAGTTCCGTGTTCACCAAAGATCAAATGTGGGAGCGGCGGTGCGACGATTCGACTTGCTCGCGAAGGCGGCCTGACTGGCGACAACCCTCTCGCTAAATTCAGCATCAATTAGTTACATTCATAGGATAAGCTGATCAATCTGTCCGTCCCTTGAGCCCCACCATGGCCATCAACTTCGACCTCAACGACCTGCAAGCCTTCCGCGCCGTGGTCGAGCAGGGCAGCTTTCGCAAGGCTGCCGACGCTGTGCGCATCTCGCAGCCAGCACTGAGCCGGCGCATCGAAAAACTTGAAGACGCCCTTGGTGTCAGGTTGTTCGAACGCACCACGCGCAAAGTCAGCCTGACCCAGGCCGGACGCGGTTTTATGCCCAGCGTCGAACGGCTGCTGGATGATCTGGACGTGGCATTGCTCGGCATCAGCGAAGTCGCCTCGACCCGGCTCGGTCACGTCACGGTCGCCTGTGTGCCCTCGGCGGCGTACTACTTCATGCCCCGGGTGATCGCGCACTACCACCGCCAGTTTCCGCGGATCAAGGTCAAGGTGCTCGACTCCAGTGCCCATGAAGTGCTGAGTGCAGTGGTCAACGGTGAAGCGGATTTCGGCCTGAGTTTCATGGGCACCCTGGAGGCCGAAGTGGATTTCGAGCCGCTGGTGCAGGAAGGTTATGTGGTGGCCTGTCGGCGCGATCACCCGTTGGCCGGGCGCAGCAGCGTGACGTGGGACGAGTTTTATCAGCAGGATTACATCTCGCTGGACAAGACGTCCGGCAATCGCTTTTTACTCGATCAGGCGCTCACGGGCATCGTGCCGCAACGGCCGAGCATCTGCGAAACCCGGCATGTGACGACAATGATTGGTCTGGTGGAGGCCGGGTTGGGTGTGGCGGCGGTGCCATTGATGGCGATGCCGGCGGCGGATCACCCGATTCTGACGCGGGTGCCACTGACCGACCCGCAGGTGATGCGCAGCGTCGGCTTGATCAAGCGCCGGGGTCGAACCTTGACCCCGGCGGCGTTGGAGTTGGAACGCCTGGTGGTGGAAATGAAAGTTCAGGTCAGCGATTGACCGAGTCCAGGCCGGTGGCTTTCACATCGGGCTGAGCCGCGGCGGAGGCGAGATAATCCAGCAACGCCCTGGCTTCGGCCGGATGTTGCGCGCCCACCGGAATGCCGGCGGCGAAGCGGGTCACCGATTGCACCGACTCTGGAATTTTCGCGACAAAGCTCACGCCAGGGACCGGCAGCAACTCGCTGACCTGCTGGAAGCCCAGTTGATAGTCGCCGGTGGCAACCACCGAACCCACCGGGATTTTCGGCACCATCGTTGACTTGGGTTTGAGTTGACTTTCGATGCCCAGTCGCTTGAACAGCTGATTCTCGATGTACACGCCGCTGGCGCTGTCGGAGTAGGCGACAGACTTCGCGTCGAGCAAGGTCTTTTTCAGGCTGTCGACGGAGCTGATGTCCGGCTTCGGCGCGCCTTCGCGCACCACCAGGCCGATTCGCGAATCGGCCAGTTCGACGCGCGACGCGGGATCGACTTTGCCTTGCTTGATCAGATCATCGAGGGCATAGCCGACCATGATCACCACGTCGGCCTTTTCACCACGGGCCAGCCGATTGGGGATCGCTTCCGGCGCTTTGCCCATGGACGGGCCGAGTGCCGTATCCAGCGTGTTGTCGGTAGAAGCGGCGAATTTCGGGCCGAGGATTTTATAGGCAGCGGTGAAGCCGCCGGAAGTCATCACGCGGATCTCTTCGGCCTGGGCGACGCTGGTCAGACCGAGGCTGGCAACGAGGGCCAGGGCGGCAAAATTGAATAGCTTTTTCATAGGCAGTTTCTCGAAAAGGACGGGTTCAGGAAATGGCCGGTTGCAGGCGTCCGGAGGCTCGGCGATAGAGGTACAGCGTCGCGCACAACGCACAAAGCGCCGCAAAACTCATCCAGTAACCGGGCGCAGCCTTGTCGCCGGTGTACTGGATCAGGAAGGTCGACATCGCCGGGGTGAAACCGCCAAACACCGCCGTCGCCAGGCTGTACGCCAACGAGAACCCGGCGACTCGCACCTCGACCGGCATGATCTCCGTCAGCGCGGCAATCATCGCGCCGTTGTACAAGCCATAAATAAATGACAACCACAGCAACACCAGCAACATGTTGATGAAACTCGGCGCGTGCACCAGGTACGTCAGCGCCGGGTATGCGGTGGCGAGGGTCAGCAGGGCCATGGCGATCAACACCGGCCGACGACCGATGCGGTCCGACAATGCGCCGCCAATCGGCAGCCAGAAGAAGTTCGAAACGCCCACCAGCAAGGTCACCAACAGCGCATCGGCGGTGCTCAAGTGCAGCACGGTTTTGCCGAAGGTCGGTGCGTACACGGTGATCAGGTAAAACGCGGTGGTGGTCAGGGCGACCATCATCATGCCAGCGAACACGATCACCCAGTTCTGCGCCAGGGTGCGGAACACATCGCCCATGCTCGGGCGGTGTTTGCGGGCAGCGAACTCCTCGGTTTCCTCCAGGTTACGGCGCAGGAAGAAAATGAACGGCACGATCATGCAGCCAACGAAAAACGGAATCCGCCAGCCCCAGTCGGCAATCATTGCTGGCGCCATCCATTGGTTCAGGCCATAGCCCAGCGCTGCCGCGACGATAATCGCCACCTGCTGACTGGCCGACTGCCAACTGGTGAAAAAACCTTTGTTCCCAGGCGTAGCGATCTCCGCGAGATACACCGAGACACCCCCCATTTCCGCGCCGGCCGAGAAGCCCTGCAGCAGTCGGCCGATCAACACGATGGCCGGGGCAAACAGTCCGATGGTGTCGTAACCGGGCACCAGCACAATCAGAATCGTGCCGCTGGCCATGATCGACAGGGTGACGATCAGCCCTTTGCGTCGACCCACATCGTCGATGTAGGCACCCAGCACCACCGCGCCCAAAGGTCGCATCAGGAAGCCTGCGCCGAACACCGCAAAGGTCATCATCAGGGAGGCGAATTCGCTGCTCGCCGGGAAGAACACGGCAGCGATCTGTGTGGCGTAAAAGCCAAAAAGGAAGAAGTCGAACTGTTCGAGAAAGTTGCCCGATGTCACCCGGAAAATCGCACTGGCGCGGGAGCGCCCAGAGGGTATTGATGTTGTCATTGACCTGTACTCCACCGCTTTTATGACGTGCGCTGCCTGGACGCGGCGCACGGTTCTTATTGAGGCGAATGGTGGAGCAGGGCGATCAATATGATAAGTGCATTGTTGGCATGCATTGATGCGTGGAGCGGATCAATTGGGTTTGCTGTGGGCGTTTACGATTCAGCTTTGATGTCGTCTGACACGACGTCTTCGCGAGCAAGCCCACTCCCACACTTGATCTTCGGTGAACACAGAATTTGTGTACGACGGAGATCAAGTGTGGGAGCGGGCTTGCTCGCGAAGGCGTCCGATGCTGCCCCCCAAATGTCAGACAAACCCGGCGATATGCGCCATCCCCCTGGCCACAGAATCATCCTTCTCGCCGACCGGCGCGAAATAATGCAGCACTTCCCGCGCCGTCTCGGTGCCCTTGAGCCGGGCCAGCAACCACGCCGACACGTACTGCGCCGACAGGCAACCACCGGCGGTGGCGACATTGCCGTTGGCATAGAACGCCTGATTGACGACGTTGACACCCGCCGCCTGCACCCAGGGTTTGCTGGTGGTGTCGGTGCAGGCCGGCGCGTCGCCGAGCAGTCCGAGTGTGGCCAGCAGGAAGGTTCCAGAGCATTGCGCCGCCAGTAACTGACGGGTCGGATCGAAACGCAGCTGCTGCATGATCGCAGGGTCATTGGCCACTTCACGGGTCTTGCGGCCGCTGCCCACCAACACCGCATCGGCCTGACAAGCCTCGGCGAGATCGATGTGCGCGTCGATGGTCAAACCGTTCATGGATGTGACCCTGGACGTCGGCGAAGCGATGCTCACGCGCCAATCCTTGTCGCCGACCAGGGAAATCCGGCTGAGCATGCCGTAGGCGATCAGGGAGTCCAGTTCGTTGAAACCGTCGAACGTCAGAATGGCGATGTGCATGGCGAATCCCGATTGTTTTTTGGCAGCCTACGCCGAGGCTGCGTGAAGCTTCCCGTACAGTCCGGCACAGAATCATCGCAACAGTAATGAATGATTGATCGCGAGTGCAGTCGGAGTTTTGTTACCACGACATCACTGGAGGTTCACCGATGAACAACAAAACCCTTATCGCCAGCCTCGCCCTTGTCGCAGGCATCGCCGGTATCAGCCCGATCGTTCAGGCGGATGACCCACCGCAAAAAACCGTCCAGCCCGGCGTCAACAACGCCCGCAAACTGGAAGTCGGCGACCGCGCCCCGGACGTTTACCAGCGCAGCGAAAAAGCCCTGACCAACTGGAAGGCGAAAGGCCTGAAAGCGCCGAAGGATCAGGCGCAATGGGTGCAGATCAATGACAAGTACATGATGGTGATGATTACCAACGGCACCATCATGGATATCACGCCGATTGAGCGATAAGCCGATGGTGGCGCTAGTCCAGGCCACTTTCATTCAGGGATTGCCATCATGGCGCACTAGCCGTACAGAAAAGCTGGCCTGAAGGCAGCAGGCTCATAACACCTCGCCTTTGTCCCACAGCCGCACCAATTCACCCGGTGCCTGATCCTCAGGCACTTTCATCACCATGCGATCGTCCTGCTCGCCGCTGCGGAAATGCACTTCGATTTCAAAGAAGCGCTGATCACCTCGACCCGAGGCGGAGTCTGCGAGCGGCAGGCAACCTTCCAGCAATGAACAGATGCGTGTGCGCTGATCGATGTCGCATTGCGCGAATTCGATTCGACGAGGGCGGGTCAAGGCGTGGATTGCCGCTACACCGCCCTGACGGGAGAGACGCACCACGGCATCATCACCCAGTGTTGGCAAGGTTTTCATGGTTTCTCCTGAGAGACATCGACACCCACTTCAGACCAGGCATGGCGCACTGCCTTGGCTTCATCGGGGCCGAAAAGTTGCCGGGCATGCGTGAGGGTCAGATCGGCGAAGGCAGCGAATGACGCCTCGCTGCTCAAGCGCTTGTCGCACAGCGTGTCGTACCAGATGCGCCCGGCTTTCTCCCAGGCAAACCCGCCCAGTGCCTTGGCCGCTAGATAAAACGCGCGATTGGGGATGCCAGAATTGATGTGCACGCCGCCGTTGTCTTCCTGAGTAATGACGAACTTGCGCATGTGGTCCGGTTGCGGATCCTTGCCCAGCAGCGGGTCGTCATACGCTGTGCCGGGATGAGCCATCGAGCGCAAACCGATGCCTTTGATCCGCGGCGTCAGCAGGTCGGCGCCGATCAGCCAGTCTGCCTCTTTGGCCGTCTGGCCCAGCACATGCTGTTTGATCAGGACCCCGAAGACGTCCGATATCGATTCATTCAGGGCCCCGGACTGGTCGGCGTAGACCAGGCCGGCTTCGCTTTCGATCACGCCGTGGGTCAACTCGTGCCCGATCACATCCAGGGAACGGGTGAAGCGCTCGAAAATTTCGCCATCGCCGTCACCGAACACCATCTGTGCACCGTTCCAGAACGCATTTTCGTAGTCTTGGCCGTAATGCACGCTGCCAATCAGGGCAAAACCTTTATTGTCGATGGAGTCACGACCCAGCACCTTCCAGAAAAAATCATGACTGGCGCCCAACGCATCGTAAGCCTCGTCGACCGCGGGATCACCCGTCGCCGGCTGGCCTTCAAGGCGCGCCGGCATCCCCGGCAGGAGCATTTTGCCCTGCGCATCATAGACGCTGCGCTGTACCAGACCGGGTTGAGTGGAGGGCGGCAGGATCGTCGCCGCCGCAGAACGTACCGGTGGTGTCGGCGAGTGACGAAGGGCGCGCACGTGGGTCAGCGTGATCAGCGCGCTGGAACGCTGCCGCTCGGAGCCGTGGGCAATAATGCGGTTGAGGATGTAGGGCGGAATGAAACTGCGCAATGATCGTGAGTCGGTCATCAGAGCATCCTTTCCTGAGTACGAAATCGATATTTATGTGAGCAGGAGGGCGGCGTTTCGGTTCCATGGATTGCCATCCGCGGCGGATTCTGCGAAAACCACCGTCCGTGCCCTCAGTCCGGGGCGACAGTGAACGAGTAAGCAGTATGAACGACGAATTGCAAATCATCGACCTTGAGCCAGGCGACGGCAAAGCCGCAGTCAAAGGCGCACTGATCACCACTCAATACCGCGGCTGGCTGGAAGACGGCACCGAATTCGACTCTTCCTACAGCCGAGGGAAACCGTTCCAGTGCGTGATTGGCACCGGGCGCGTGATCAAGGGCTGGGATCAAGGAATTATCGGCATGCAGGTCGGCGGCAAGCGCAAGCTGCTGGTGCCCGCGCATTTGGCGTATGGCGAGCGTTCGATGGGGGCGATTACCCCCCATTCGAATCTGATTTTCGAGATTGAATTGCTGGAAGTGCTGACGCGGGATGATTAACGGCTAAGCCTGAAACGTTTCCCGGTAGGCATACAGCCCCGGTGTGCCGCCGGTCATCACGAACAGCACGTTGTCCCCGGCGCGGAAATGTCCTTGCCGGAGGTCGGCCAACAGGCCGGCGAAGGCTTTGCCGGAGTACACCGGGTCGATCAACAGGCCTTCGGCGCGGGCCATCAGGTGTACTGCGTCCTGCATGGCGGGTGTCGGCAGACCGTAGCCGTCGCCCAATTGGCTGCCGTCAATGCTGATCTCGTCGGCCTGCACGATGGCGCTGCTGCCCAGTAACGCCAAGGTGTCCTGGGTCAATTTCAGGGTCCTGTCCGCTGACGTGGCTTGATCGGATAACACCGAGTACGACTTGACGATCGATGTGCCTCGGTCCAGCAACTGGAAGCCAGCCGCGAGCCCGGCATGGGTCCCGGCGCTGCCGTTGGGCACAACGACTTGATTGAAGGTGAGGCCGAGCGTCGTCTCCTGCTGCGCGATCTCTGCTGCACAGCGTGCATAACCGAGACTGCCCAGTGGCGTTGAGCCGCCCGTAGGAAGCACCATCACCTTGCGCCCCGATTCCCGGAGTTGCGCAGCCCGTGTCTCGGCCCTGGCGAGTGAGTCGGTGCCACCGGCGAGCACGCTGATTTCTGCGCCGAACAACTGGTCGAGCAGCACGTTGCCGTTGAGTTCGTAATCCACTTCGGATTTGGGCACCGAGCGGGTCAGGATCAATTCGCAGGCGAGGCCCAGGCGCGCGCAGACGGCGGCAGTCAGGCGAGCATGGTTGGATTGAAGGCCGCCGATGGTAATGACCGTATCGACCCCGGCCGCCAGCGCCGCACCGATATGGAATTCGAGCTTGCGCAGTTTGTTGCCGCCACCGCCAATCAGCATGTGATCGTCACGCTTGAGGAACAGGCCGATTCCCTGGGTATCCAGGCCCAGCAGCCGTTCGAGGCGTTCGGCGCGTTGAATGGGCGTGGGGCCTTGCAGCAGGTCTGCGCGGGCAAAAGCGTTCAGTGCCGTGTCCAGTCGGGTTTGCATCAGTGGCGCCTCGGGGTCTTTTATTAGGGTGACTTTAGGGAGAAAGGCACCTGGAATATAGGCATTGCCAGTCATTTCAGTTTTTACTTGATGTAATCAGTCTGCGTTGTTGGTGAGACCGCTTTCGCGAGCAAGCCCGCTCCCACAGTTGAAATGCATTCCAATGTGGGAGCGGGCTTGCTCGCGAAGAACGATAACGCGGTCCATCAGCCTGCCGACAGATCAGCGAACAACGGAATCCGCCCATTCAGCGAAGGTCGGTAGCGCCAGGTCAATCGATCCAGCGCGGGTTTTATCTGCATAATCTGCGTCACCGTGGCGCTGGCGATGCTCATGGCCAACACCTGCCCCGGACATTGATGCTGCCCCGCGCCAAACGTGAAACTGCGACGCTGCGGACGATCGAGCAGGAAGGCGTCGGGATGGTCATTAAGCTGCGAGTCGCGATTGGCCGAGGCCAGCAGCACCAGGATTACATCGCCGGGGCTCAGGCTCACGCCGTCGATTTCACAGGACGCGGCGACGAACCGGCGGGTGTTCTGCACCGACGGATCGAAGCGCTGGACCTCCGCCAACAGCTCATCGATGCGAACCGGATCGCTCGGCAACGACGGGTTTCGTATCAGCGCTACCAACGCATTGCCGATCAGCCCGGCGGTAGCCTCATACGTCTGGGAGAACAGGCCAAGGAGGTTGGCGATCAACGACTCAGGGGCGGCTGATGTCGCCGCAAAGCGCTGGCGAATACCGGCGAGCAGGGCGCTTTGAGGGGCCGGGTCGTCCATTAGCTCGATGAAATAACCACTCAATTGCTCCGCCGCCGCATCGGCTGCGTCCAGTTGCGCCTGATCGCTAAGCGGCGACAGGCACGCGACGAAATCCGCCGTCAGCTCGCTGATCACCCGACCCTGAGCTGGCGTAAACCCCAGCAGCGCCGCCACCACGCACACCGGACCACGGAACATCGCCTTATACAGGCCGTCGGCGTCCGGGCTGAGCAACCGCGCGCCGACCAGCGCATTCACTTCATCAACATCAATCAACGCCAACCCCGGCTGAATCGCCGACCTCGGGCACCGCTGGCGCTCGCCTTCATTCATTCGCATCAGTTGCCCGAATACCTGGCCGGCCAAGCCACCCGCGATTGTCTTGGGCACCGGTTCGTGGGCCGGTCGAACATGACAATCGGGATGCGCCAGTACCGCCGACACGGCGCGGGCGCTACTGGCCACCCAGAGTTTCAGTCCCTGATGAAAAACCAGCCCGCCCTCGGCGCGCAATTGTGCGTAATAGGGATAAGGATCAGCATGAGTCGCAGCGATGATCGGGTCCATGGGTCGCAGCCTTGTTCGTGGTGGGGAAAGTGTTGCTACTATCTCCAGTCCGAAAGGCCCTTGATTCGTCCGGGAGCGAAGTATGAACGCAGAACAGCACGACATTGGCGTCTCTCAAGTCGCTGCGGCCATTGCGGAACCGGCCCGGACCAAGATCCTCTGTTCGCTGATGGACGGCCACGCCCGCACCAGCACCGAGCTGGCGGCGATCGCCGAGGTCAGCGCGTCTACCGCCAGCGCGCACTTGGCCAAACTCAAGGAATCGGCGCTGGTGCGTTTACACGTCCAGGGCCGCCATCGCTATTACAGCCTCGCGGACAAACGGGTGGCCCAGGCATTGGAAGCGCTGATGGTCGTCGGCCAGAACGCCGCGCCGACCTTCAACCCGCGCACCCCGGATCGCCTGCAATTCGCCCGCACCTGCTACGACCATATGGCTGGCACCCTGGCGGTGTTGCTGCATGACCGGATGCTGGAAAAAGGCTGGCTGCTGGAAACCGATGAGCAGGTTTACCAGCTGAGCGACAGCGGCGAAGCAATGTTTGAAGGTTTGGGGATCGAGGTCAAAGACCTGAACACCTTGCGCCGCCGGTTAGCCTGCCCATGCCTGGATTGGAGCATGCGCCGACCGCATCTGGGGGGATCGTTGGGCGCGGCGTTGCTGCAAACGGCGATCAAGCGTAAATGGCTGACGCAGGATCTGGACAGTCGGGCGCTGGCGCTGACCGCAACTGGCCGAAAGGAACTCGGTAGCCGCTTTTCCATTGAACTGCCGATTCAACTCTCGACCGCCAAACCTGTGTCCACCGGTGACCGGATCACCAGTCCAGCGCCTTAGCGACTGGCCGAGGCCATGAGCACGCCAAAACCGGCGAAGGTCACGCCCGAGACTTTCGCCGCCAGCCACGAACCCTTCGGGCTCGACAACCAGCCTTTGGCGGCATTGGCGAGCAAGGCGTAGCTGCCATGCACCAGGATCACCAGTAGCGCATAAGAGGCGACCAGTTTGAAAAACTGGGCGGAGAAATGGGCCGAGGTGTCGATGAATTGTGGGAATACCGCCAGGAAGAAAAACACCGCCTTGGGGTTCAAAAACTGGATCGACGCCGCTTCCAGGTAGCGATAACCCGGGCTTGAAGGGCGTGTTTCCAGCAGCGTACTGAAACGATCCGAACGCCAGCTTTTGAAACCCAGGTACAACAAATAGGCGGCGCCTGCGTACTTCAACGCGGTAAAGGCGTTGGCCGAAGTGCTGAGTATCAAGCCGACACTGGTGGCGCTGATGGCGGCGACGATAAACGCTCCCGACGCGATCCCCAGAATGCCCGGCACGGCCCCGCTCCAGCCGTGGCGCGCGGCGTTGGACAAGGTCAGGAGTACACCTGGCCCAGGGCTCAAAATGGTCAGGGTGGCGAAAAGTAGAAAGAGTCCATAGCTGTTCATGTCGTGCTCCGTCAGGTGGCGCTTGCCGCGTGCGGGCAGATTGGCGTGGCGAGGCGGGCGTGACAAACGCTTTAAATGCGGCGCATATGTGACTAAATTAGACGCATGACCAATCCACTACCGCCGCTTAATGCTGTTCGTGCCTTTGCCGTTGCGGCTCGTCATCAGAGTTTCAGCCTGGCGGCCGAAGAGCTGCATGTCAGTCACAGTGCCGTCAGCCGGCACATCAAATTGCTTGAGGAGCACCTCGGCGTGCTGCTGTTCGAACGGCGTATCCGGCAATCGCTGCTGACGCCGGCCGGCCAGCGCTTTTATGAGCAAATCAGTGCCGGGCTGGCACAGATCGCCGACGCCGCCGCTGCGCTCAGGCAGCAGGCCTCGTTGCCGAGGGTGAAGATCAATGTCCGGCCGTCCTTTGCCATGCTGTGGCTGGCGCCCCGGTTGGAGGATTTCATCGCACAACACCCGGAGATCAAACCGCAGGTCATTACTCAAACCCAGGCCCCCGATCATGCCCGCGACGGCTTCGACGTCGTCATTCGTCGGGGGCGTGACGACTGGGCACCGGCGATTGAGGCGCGTGCCCTGTTCGAAGACGAACTGTTACTGGTCGCGGCGCCCTCGCTGATCGAACGCCTGCCGCTTGAAGACCTCACGGCACTGAGCCGACACACACTGCTGACCGCCAAGGCGCGTCGCGAAGACTGGCACAACTGGGCCCTGCACTTTGCTCAAAGGCAGTCAGCCACTCAGGTGACCCGGCAGTTTGATCACATGCATCGGGTGCTTGAGGCGGCCGTGGACGGGCAGGGCATTGCCTTGTGCCCGACCTCTTTGCTGGGCACCCATCTTTCGAGCGGGCGCCTGATCTGCCCGTTGCCCGAGTTGCGCATGCCGTTGCCGCGTTATTACTACGGGGTTGCGCCGGATGTCACGGAGGCCACGCGGGTGTTTGTCGAGTGGTTGTTTGCCCGGATTGCCCAAGACGGACTTCAGGGCGTCTATCGGACCAAGGGCACGATGACGCCTTGAACCTCAGGGGCTGACCCTATACTGTATATCCAAACAGTAAAGGGGCGTGCCTCATGGAACTCATCGATAAGCTCGGCATTCTCGCCGACGCCGCCAAGTACGACGCGTCCTGCGCCAGTAGTGGAGCGCCCAAGCGCAGTTCCGAGGGCAAGAGCGGCCTGGGCTCGACCGACGGCATGGGCATTTGCCACAGTTACACGCCGGACGGTCGTTGCGTCTCGCTGTTGAAGATCCTGCTGACCAACTTCTGTCTTTATGACTGCCAATACTGTGTCAATCGCCGTTCCAGTGATGTGCCACGCGCGCGTTTCACTCCTGAAGAAGTCGTGACGCTGACGCTGGATTTCTACCGACGTAACTGCATCAGTGGGCTCTTTCTAAGTTCCGGGATCATTCGCTCGGCGGACTACACCATGGAGCAATTGATCCGCGTGGCCAAACTGCTGCGCGAAGACCATGAGTTTCGCGGCTACATCCACCTCAAGACCATTCCCGAAGCTGACCCGGCGCTGATCGAAGAAGCCGGACGCTACGCCGATCGATTGAGCGTCAACATCGAACTGCCCACTGATGACAGCCTGCAAATCCTCGCCCCGGAGAAGCAGTTGGGTTCGATCAAACAAGCGATGCAAACCATCTACACCGGTGAACAAACCGTCCTGAACGAACCGCGGGCTCCGAAATTCGCCCCAGCCGGGCAAAGCACGCAGATGATCGTCGGCGCCGATGACACCGACGACAGCACCCTTCTTCATACTGCCCAGGCGCTATACGGCGACTTCCGTCTGCGGCGGGTCTATTACTCGGCGTTCAGTCCGATCCCCAACAGCCCGAAAAGCGTGCCGCTGGCCGCGCCGCCGCTGATGCGCGAGCACCGTTTGTATCAGGCCGACTTCCTGTTGCGCAGTTATGGCTTCAAGGCTGGCGAACTGTTCAAGGGCCCTGGGCATCTGGCACTCGACATCGACCCGAAACTGGCCTGGGCACTGGAGCACCGTGAAGTCTTTCCGCTGGACTTGAACCGCGCCGAGGCGTCCTTGATTTCGCGTATCCCCGGTATCGGCTTGCGCACGACCGAGCGGCTGGTGGAGCTGCGCCGCCAGCGACGTATTCGCTATGAGGACTTGGCCCGCATGCGTTGCGTGCTGGCCAAGGCCAAGCCGTTCTTCATCACCAGCGATTACCACCCGCAACAGGCTGAGGTCACCAGTCACACGCTCTATCAACAACTGCGCGACCGGCCACAACCCCAGCAAATGGGGCTCTGGGGATGATCAATCTGGATTGCGACGATCTGTTCGATACTTGGCGCCAGCAAGCACGCTGGCTGTTGAGCCATGAGGTTGATCCTTGTCTGGTCAGTTGGGCCAGTGAACGTGTGGCGGACCTGTTCGCCAGTGATGATGTGTTGCCTGAAACACAAGGTCCGTTTCAGGCACGAATTCCGCGAACGCTGCTCGACACACTTGAGCAAGCCGCTCGTTATCGCGGCGATCAGCGCTGGAGCCTGCTGTACGAAGTACTGTGGCGGGTGAGTCATGGCGACCGCACGGCGATGATGGCCGGAGATAAAACCGGCAGTGAGTTACACAGGAGAATCAAACAGGTACAGCGTGAAGCTCATCATTTACATGCATTCGTACGCTTCGTGCCGATACCGCTAGGCGAGGGGCCGCACTACGTTGCCTGGCATGAACCGGCTCATGACATCCTGCGCAGTGCCACTGAACACTTCATCGGTCGAATGGGCCGACATCGCTGGTTGATTGCCACGCCTCGGGACGGTGTTTACTACGATGGCGACCAGTTGATTCATCAACGCAAGTGCCCGGCTGAATGGCAGCAACTGGCGAAAAACGTCGACGATCCACACGGCGACATGTGGCTGACGTACTACAGCCACATCTTTAACCCTGCGCGGCTGAACCCGAAAGTCATGCAAGGGCATTTGCCGGCGCGGTTCTGGAAGAATCTGCCGGAAGGTGCGCTGATTCCGGGGCTGATCACTCAGGCGCGGACTGGCAAGCAACAGGATGGCCAGGCCAGCGGGATAAAGGGCAGGGAGGGCAAGCGCATCGCGCCGGGAGGCAGCGAACGCGGCCAGCACTCATAAAAAAGCCCCTCATTACCAAGGCAATGAAGGGCTTCGAGGCCGCGGGTGTCAGATCAAACCTTGACGATCCAGCCGGCTGGCGCTTCGATTTCGCCAGTCTGTACACCTGTCAGCTCTTTGTAGAGCTTCTGGGTGACCGGGCCGACCTCGGTTTCGCTGTGGAACACGTGCAGCTTGTCGTTGTAGCTGATGCCGCCGATCGGGGTGATCACGGCAGCCGTACCGCATGCACCGGCTTCCTTGAAGTCGGACAGCTTGTCGATGAACACGTCACCTTCGACCACTTCCAGACCCAGGCGCGATTTGGCCAGCTCGATCAGCGACAGACGGGTGATGCCCGGCAGTACTGACGGTGAGTTCGGCGTGACGAACTTGTTGTCGTGGGTGATCCCGAAGAAGTTGGCCGAACCGACTTCTTCGATTTTGGTGTGGGTCATCGGGTCCAGGTAAATGCAGTCAGCGAAGTGCGCTTTCTTGGCCTGGGAACCTGGCATCAGGCTGGCGGCGTAGTTGCCACCGACCTTGGCCGCACCGGTGCCTTGTGGAGCTGCGCGGTCGTAGCTGGAGATCAGGAAGTTGTGCGGGGTCAGGCCGCCCTTGAAGTAGGCGCCGACCGGGATGCAGAAGATCGAGAAGATGAACTCGGGTGCAGTACGCACGCCGATGTTGTCACCCACGCCGATCACGAACGGGCGCAGGTACAGCGCGCCGCCGGTGCCGTAAGGCGGGATGAAACGCTCGTTGGCGCGAACCACGTCCTTGCACGCTTCGATGAACTGCTCGGTGGACACCTGTGGCATCAGCAGGCGGGCGCAGCTGCGTTGCATGCGTGCGGCGTTCTGATCCGGACGGAACAGGTTGATCGAACCGTCCTTGCAACGATAGGCCTTCAGGCCTTCGAAGCATTGCTGGCCATAGTGAAGGGCGGTGGAGCCTTCGCTGATGTGCAGCACATTGTCTTCGGTCAGGGTGCCCTTGTCCCACTCGCCATTACGCCAGTGCGACAGATAGCGCTTGTCTGTCTTGATGTAGTCAAAACCCAACTTGTCCCAATTGATGCTTTCGTTACCCATGACACCCTCTATCACTGAACAACCGTCGAAACGGTTCAAGGCTTCTGACGTTTTTTTGGATGGGGACAACAATACTTCATTCCGGGGTGGTTTCGCAGCCCGCAATTGCAATCCCTGTAGGAGCGAGGCTTGCCCGCGAACAAGGCACCGCGGTGTACCAGATACTCCGGGTCATCGTTCTTCGCGGGCAAGCCTCGCTCCTACAGGTTTTGCGTTATAGGTGTAACGCGTGGCCTAACGCACGCAACGCCGCTTCCTGGACCGCTTCGCCCAAGGTCGGGTGCGCGTGGATGGTGCCGGCGATGTCTTCCAGCCTTGCGCCCATTTCCAGGCTCTGGCCGAACGCCGTCGACAACTCCGAAACACCCACGCCAACGGCTTGCCAGCCAACAATCACATGATTGTCACGGCGCGCCACGACCCGCACAAAGCCGCTTTTCGATTCAAGGGTCATCGCCCGGCCATTCGCCGCAAACGGGAAACTCGACACGATACAGTCCAGACCCGCGGCCTTAGCCTCGTCCGGCGTCTTGCCGACCACCACCAGTTCCGGGTCGGTAAAGCACACGGCGGCAATCGCGGTCGGGTTGAATTCGCGGGATTTACCGCTGATCAGTTCGGCCACCATCTCGCCCTGAGCCATGGCCCGGTGCGCGAGCATCGGTTCGCCACTCACGTCGCCAATGGCATAGACGTTGCGCATGCTGGTCTGGCAGCGGTTGTCGATCTTGATCGCCGAACCGTTCATGTCCAGGTTCAGCGCTTCTAGGTTCCAGCCCTGCGTGTTGGGTTTGCGCCCGACCGCCACCAGCACCTGATCGGTTTCCAGGTTCAACGTGTCGCCATTCGGGTCACGAACTTGCAGTGTATTTGCTTTTAAATCAAAGCCTTCCACGCTGTGCTTCAAGTAAAGCTTCATGCCGAGTTTTTTCAATTCGTCATGAACCGGCTGGGTCAGTTCGGCGTCGTAGGCTGGCAGGATGCGCTCCTGTGCCTCGACCACGCTGACCTCGGCGCCGAGCTTGCGATAGGCAATGCCCAGCTCCAGACCGATGTAACCGCCACCGACCACCACCAGCCGTTTTGGCACGGAGGTCGGCGCCAGGGCTTCGGTGGAGGAGATGATCGGGCCGCCAATTGGCAGCATCGGCAGGTTCACGCTTTTCGAACCAGTGGCCAGCACCAGGTGCTCGCACTGGATGCGCGTATCGCCCACTTCTACGGTTTTACCATCAATAACTTTCGCAAAACCTTGAATAACCTTGATTTTATGCTTTTTCAGCAGCGCCGAAACGCCCGTGGTCAGGCGATCAACGATGCCGTCCTTCCACTCGACACTTTTGCTGATGTCGAGGGTCGGCGCTGACACGCTGATGCCCAGTGCGGAGTGCTGGCTGTGATGTTGGGTCTGGTGAAACTGTTCAGCAACGTGAATCAGCGCTTTCGACGGAATGCAGCCGATGTTCAGGCAGGTGCCGCCCAACGATTCGCCTTCCACCAGAATGGTCGAGATGCCCAGTTGACCGGCACGGATCGCCGTCACATAACCGCCGGGGCCGCCGCCGATGATCAGTAGCGTAGTGTTCAGAGACTGTTGCATGCCTTACTCCACAAACAGGGTGGCGGGTTGTTCGAGCAAGCCACGAATGGCCTGGATGAATTGCGCCGCGTCCATGCCGTCGACCACGCGGTGATCGAAGGAGCTGGAGAGGTTCATCATCTTGCGAATCACGATCTGGCCTTTGACCACCATCGGGCGTTCGACGATTTTGTTGACACCGACAATCGCCACTTCCGGCAGGTTCAGCACCGGTGTGCTGACGATCCCGCCCAAAGCGCCGAGGCTGGTCAACGTAATGGTCGAGCCGGACAACTCATCGCGGCTGGCCTTGCCAGTGCGCGCGGCGGTGGCCAACCGGGAGATTTCCGTGGCGCTGTCCCACAGGCTGCGTGCTTCGGCATGACGCACCACCGGCACCATCAAACCAATGTCGGCCTGGGTGGCGATGCCCACGTGCACGGCGCCGAGGCGGGTGATGACCTGGGCTTCGTCGTCGTATCGGGCGTTGATTTGCGGGAAGTCGCGCAGGGCGACAACCAGGGCACGGACCAGAAACGGCAGCAGCGTCAGCTTGCCACGGGTCGCGCCGTGTTTTTCGTTCAGGTGCGCACGCAGTTCTTCCACGGCCGTGACGTCGATTTCCTCGACGTAACTGAAGTGAGCGGCGCGTTGCGTGGCGTCTTGCATGCGCTGGGCGATCTTGCGGCGCATGCCGATGACCGGGATTTGTTCTTCGTCGTTACGTTGGGCGTAAGCAGCGGTGGCGGTCGATTGCGGCTTCTGACCCTGAGCCAGATAGGCGTCGAGGTCTTCATGCAGCACGCGACCGGCAGGGCCAGTGCCCCGCACCAGACGCAGCTGGATGCCGAGATCGAGCGCATGTTTGCGCACAGCCGGGGAGGCCAGTGGGCGTTCATCCGCCTCGCGAGCCACCATCGGCCCTTGGCACACGGCCGCTCGTGGAGCGGCAGCAGCGACCGGTCTGCTTTCAGCTATGGCGGCAACTTTTGGCGCCGCAACCGGTGCTTCTTTCACAGCAGTAGCAACGGTCGCCGGCTGAGCCGACTCTTTAACGTTCCCCGCGCCTTCGACTTCAATGCTGATCAGGATGCTGCCCACCGCCATGACTTCGCCAGGCTGTCCGCCCAGCGCAATCACCTTGCCGTGGACCGGCGAAGGGATGTCGACCATCGCCTTGTCGGTCATCACATCGGCCAGCACCTGATCTTCGACGACCATGTCGCCGACCTTGACGTGCCACACCGACAATTCAACTTCTGCAATGCCTTCGCCAATGTCCGGCATTTTAATAACGTGCGTGCCCATTCAGACCTCCATAACCCGATGCAAAGCCGCGCCCACTCGGGACGGACCAGGGAAATACGCCCACTCTTGTGCGTGCGGGTAGGGAGTGTCCCAACCGGTGACGCGCTCGATAGGCGCTTCCAGGTAGTGGAAGCAATGCTCTTGCACCAGGGCGACCAGTTCGGCACCGAAGCCGCAAGTGCGGGTCGCTTCGTGAACGATCACGCAGCGGCCGGTTTTCTTCACCGACTTGACGATGGTGTCCAGGTCCAGCGGCCAGAGGCTGCGTAGGTCGATGACTTCCGCGTCGATCCCGGTTTCTTCAGCCGCGACTTGCGACACATAAACCGTGGTGCCGTAGGTCAGGATGGTCACGTCCTTGCCCGGACGTGCGATGGCGGCAACGTCCAGCGGCACGGTGTAGTAACCGTCCGGGACTTGTGCGGCCGGGTGTTTCGACCACGGGGTTACCGGGCGGTCGTGGTGGCCGTCGAACGGGCCGTTGTACAGGCGTTTCGGCTCCAGGAAGATTACCGGGTCATCGTTTTCGATGGAGGCGATCAGCAAGCCTTTGGCGTCGTAAGGGTTGGACGGCATGACCGTGCGCAGACCGCAAACCTGGGTGAACATCGCCTCGATGCTCTGGCTGTGGGTCTGGCCGCCGTAGATGCCGCCACCGCAAGGCATGCGCAGGGTCATCGGTGCGGTGAACTCGCCGGCCGAGCGATAACGCAGGCGCGCGGCTTCGGAAATGATCTGGTCCGACGCCGGGTACACGTAGTCGGCGAACTGAATCTCGGCCACCGGACGCAGACCGTAGGCGCCCATGCCCACGGCGACGCCGACGATGCCGCTCTCGGAGATCGGCGCGTCGAACACGCGGGAGGTGCCGTACTTGTTCTGCAAGCCTTCGGTGCAACGGAACACGCCGCCGAAGTAGCCGACGTCCTGGCCGAAGACCACGACGTTGTCGTCACGCTCAAGCATCACGTCCATGGCCGAGCGCAGGGCCTGGATCATGGTCATGGTGGTTGTGGTCATGGCGGTTTCCGTGTTCAGCTCGATAGTGGTGTTGTGGTCGTTCATGTCAGATCCCCAACTCTTGACGCTGGCGCTTCAAGTGCTCCGGCATCTCTTTATAAACGTCTTCGAACATCGTCGCGGCGCTTGGAATCTGGCCGCCGGCGAGGGTGCCGTACTGCTCGGCTTCTTTCTGCGCGGCAATCACTTCGGCTTCCAGTTCAGCGCTGACGGCGACGTGTTCCTCTTCGGACCAGTGGCCGATTTTCACCAGGTGCTGCTTGAGGCGCGCAATCGGGTCGCCCAACGGGAAGTAGCTCCAGTCGTCGGCAGGACGGTATTTGGACGGATCATCAGAGGTGGAGTGCGGGCCGGCGCGGTAGGTGACCCACTCGAGCATGGTCGGGCCGAGGTTGCGGCGCGCCCGTTCGGCGGCCCAGGCAGAGGCGGCGTAGACCGCGACAAAATCGTTGCCATCGACCCGCAGGGAGGCAATCCCGCAACCGACGCCACGACCGGCGAACGTGGTGGCTTCACCCCCGGCAATCGCCTGGAACGTGGAGATCGCCCACTGGTTGTTGACCACGTTGAGGATCACCGGCGCACGGTAGACGTGGGCGAAGGTGAGGGCGGTGTGGAAGTCCGATTCTGCGGTGGCGCCGTCGCCGATCCAGGCCGAGGCGATTTTGGTGTCGCCCTTGATCGCCGAGGCCATCCCCCAGCCCACGCCCTGTACGAATTGGGTGGCGAGGTTGCCGGAAATGGTGAAGAAGCCGAAGTCTTTGACCGAGTACATGATCGGCAACTGACGTCCCTTGAGCGGATCACGCTCGTTGGACAGCAGCTGGCAGATCAGGTCCACCAGCGGCACTTCGCGCGCCATCAGGATGCTTTGCTGGCGGTACGTCGGGAAGCACATGTCATCGACGTTCAGCGCCAGGGCCTGGCCGCTGCCGATGGCTTCTTCGCCAAGGCTTTGCATGTAGAACGACATTTTTTTCTGACGCTGGGCGACCACCATGCGGTTGTCATAGATCCGCGTCTTGAGCATGGCGCGCATGCCTTTACGCAGGATCTCAACGGGCACGCCTTCAGCCCACGGACCGAGGGCATTGCCTTCGTCGTCGAGCACGCGAATCAGGCCCTTGGCCAGATCAGCCGTGTCAGCCGGTTCAACGTCGATTGGGGGTTTGCGCACCGTGCCGGCGTCGGTCAGACGCAGGTAGGAGAAGTCGGTTTTGCAGCCAGGACGGCCCGAAGGTTCGGGAACGTGCAGATGCAGCGGTTCGTACGCTTGGTTCATGGCTTCTACGCTCGATCTTGTGAATTTTTTGTAGTGAGCTGACAGAATTCCTTCGATAAAAGGAATCTTGTCCTACAACAATAATAGGCCCGGGCCAGAAGAATATTTATCTCTGTTTCGTTGCGCTGGAGATCATTTGAGGATAAATAATCTGCATAAACATAAAAAACAGGTGGTTTTGTCTCATGCGCAAACTGGACCGTACCGATATCGGCATTTTGAACAGCCTTCAAGAGAACGCCCGTATCACCAACGCCGACCTCGCACGCTCGGTCAACCTGTCGCCGACGCCGTGTTTCAACCGGGTCAAGGCGATGGAGGAACTAGGGCTGATTCGTGAGCAGGTGACCCTGCTGGATGCCGATCTGCTGGGGCTGCACGTGAATGTGTTTATCCACGTCAGCCTGGAGAAACAGGTGGAGGAGGCGTTGCAGCATTTCGAAGAGGCGATCTCGGATCGTCCGGAAGTGATGGAGTGCTATTTGATGGCCGGTGACCCGGACTACTTGATCCGCGTGCTGGTGCCGACGATTCAGTCGCTTGAGCGCTTCATGATGGATTTTTTGACCAAAGTGCCGGGCGTGGCGAACATTCGTTCGAGCTTTGCGCTGAAGCAGGTGCGCTACAAAACCGCGCTGCCGTTGCCGGCCAACGGGTTAACCCTTGCCAGCTGAAATATCACCCTGTAGGAGCGAGCTTGCTCGCGATGGACTTGAGGGCGATGCGTTTATTCAGATAACTCGCGTCATCGTTAACGTCCATCGTCGGAGCGCCGCCCGGAGCAAGCTCGCTCCTACAGGCAGGGTCAGAGTTTGTTCAGGGGAATTTTAAGGTACGTGACGCCATTGTCCTCGGGCGGCGGTAGATTCCCCGCCCGCACGTTCACCTGAATCGCCGGCAACAACAGCGTCGGCATGCCCAATCCGGCATCGCGCCCGGTACGCATCGCGACGAACGCGGCCTCATCAATGCCATCGTGAATGTGAATGTTGCTTTTACGCTGCTCACCCACCGTGCTCACGCACTGAGGTTCGCGACCTGCGGGCGGGTAGTCGTGGCAGACATACAGTCGCACGCTGGCAGGAAAGGCCAGCAGTTTGTGAATCGAGGCAAACATCTGGTTGGCGTTGCCGCCGGGGAAGTCGCAACGCGCGGTGCCCACATCCGGCATGAACAGCGTATCGCCCACCAGAATCACATCGCTGTCGATCAGGTAAGCCATGTCCGCCGGGGTGTGGCCGGGCACATGCAGGGCCGTGGCTTTCAGATTGCCGATGCGGAACGATTCGTCCGGCGCAAACAAATGATCAAACTGCGAACCGTCGACACAAAACGCCGGCTCAAGATTGAACAACGCCTTGAACACCCCCTGAACCTTGCTGATCGATTCGCCAATGGCAATCTTCCCGCCCAGCTCCCGGCGCAGGTACGGCGCGGCGGACAGGTGATCGGCGTGGGCGTGGGTTTCCAGCAGCCATTGCACGTGCAACTGATGTTCACGCACGAAGGCGATGATGTTGTCGGCCTGGGTGGTGGCGGTGCGCCCGGCGGCCGGGTCGTAGTCGAGCACCGGATCGACGATCGCGCATTGACCGCCATCGGCTTCGTAGATCACGTAGCTATAGGTCGAGGAGGCAGGGTCGAGGAAGGCTTCAATCAAGGCGGGCATGGTGGCTGTTTCGAGTGGGACAAGTGTTGAGGGTAGTTTCATTTTCCCCGGGTTGACCAGCCCCGGCTGAATTCAATGCAGGAAAAAAGCTGTGCGGGCTCTATCCTGTCACTCAATCGATACCGGGCGTTCCCGGCTTTTTTCGCGGATCACGAGTGTTTTATGTTGCTGGCAGGTTTTTTTGGCGTGGTGATGGGATTGGTGCTCGGCTTGACCGGTGCCGGGGGCGGCATTCTTGCCGTGCCGGCCCTGGTGCTGGGGTTGGGCTGGAGCATGACCCAGGCGGCGCCGGTCGCGCTGTTTGCGGTGGGCAGTGCGGCAGCGGTCGGCGCCATCGACGGTTTGCGGCACGGTCTGGTGCGTTATCGCGCGGCGTTGCTGATCGCACTGTTGGGCGCGATTTTTTCGCCGATCGGCATCTTCTTCGCCCATCAGTTGCCGGAAAAAATCCTGATGATTCTGTTCAGCTTGTTGATGGTCATGGTGGCGTGGCGGATGTTGCGTCGCGAGCGCCAGGACGAAGGGCCGAGCGACCACGGTCACGCCAACTGGGGCCAGAAAAACTGCATGCTCGATCAACAGACCGGGCGCTTTTCCTGGACCGCCAAATGCACCGCGACCCTCGCGGCGCTCGGTGCGGTGACCGGCGTGGTCTCCGGGCTGCTCGGCGTCGGCGGTGGCTTTCTGATCGTCCCGGCGTTCAAGCAACTGACCGATGTGCAGATGCGCGGCATCGTCGCCACCTCCTTGATGGTGATCAGCCTGATCTCCGCCATTGGCGTGATCGGGGCCTTTCATGCCGGCGTGCGCATCGACGGTTTGGGCGTGACGTTCATCCTCGCGAGCATCGTCGGCATGGTCATTGGCCGCAACCTTTGCGCACGCGTAGCGCCGCGGGCACTGCAAACCGGCTTCGCTTCCATCTGCGTGGTGGTCGCCGCTTACATGCTGTTTAGAGCGGTCGTCTAGCCCGTAGCGGTTCCTCTGAACGCCAGTCCGCCCGGCAGGCGTACACCCTTAGTTCCGGGCCTTGGCGTGGCCCGGTCTTACACCGAACTTGCCGCGCACCAGCGGCCAAACCAAAGCACCTGCAAACCGCCTCCAAGGCAGCGTATGACGCCGCCGGTCAGCTTTCGATAATCGCCTCCGACATCCAGTCCCCCCGCTGCGGAGCGCGTCATGCACAACAATAAGAACTTCAAGCATCGTTTCTTGCCGGCCTTCATCGCCAGCCTGTCGACCTTCGGTTTGAGCTCGATCGCTGAAGCCGAGATCATGCTGTACGACAAGGACCAGACCACGTTTTCCACTGACGGCTACATCAACGCCTTCTACGTAAACAGCGATGTCGACCGTGCCGGCGATCAGTACGACCGCAAGCAAGCGCGAGTGAAAATGGGGTATCTGCCCAACTACCTGGGCTTCAACATGGGCAAGCAAGTCGATGACCTGAAGCTCGGCGCCCGGGCATCGTTCTGGGTGACCATCAACGACAGCCAGACCAACGGCACCGACACTGCCATCGATGTGCGGCAGTTCTACGGCACCGTGGCCAATCCTGAGTGGGGCGAGGTGCTGATCGGCAAGGACTTCGGCCTGTTTGCCCGCTCCAACATCCTGCTGGATGAGTTGCTCGCCGGTTACGGTCAGGTCAGCGATACCTTGGGGCTGGTGGACGGTGGCGGGGTGTCGTTCGGCAACATCGGCACGGGCTATCCGTACCCGTTCCCGACGTCGCAGATCACCTATCGCACGCCGGTGATGGAGGGACTGCGGGTGGCGGTGGGGATCATGGACCCGGTGGACACCAACGACAGCAGCCCGTTGGGCAAGGCGTATCAGGAAAACCCGCGTACCGAGAGCGAGGTCACCTACCAGTTCGACGTGGCCGGGGCGAAGATTTATAGCTGGGTCAACGGCAGCTACCAGACGTCGGACAATACTGATTCCACCGTCAACTCGGTCACCTCCAAAGGTGTTGGCTACGGCGTGCAGGCGAAAATGGGCGGCCTGACCCTGGTCGGTTCTGGCTTCCAGGCCAAGGGCATCAACCCGTTCTTCACCAACAACGCCGGTGAGCCGACCCTGCGCAACGTCGACAGCGACGGCTACCTGTTGCAGGGCTCCTACAAACTCGGCAAGAACCGCCTGGCCTTGTCTTACGGCAAGACCAACGACGATGGCAACGGCGTGGTCGGCAGCGGTGCGGACTACGAGACCCGGGGTGTTGCGCTGTTCCATGACATCAACGACAACCTCAAATTGGTGGCCGAGTACAACCAGTTCGAAATCAACGGCCACGACACCAGCGACCAGAATGAAAACACCGACACCTTCGCGGTGGGTGCTGTGTTGACCTGGTAACCCCACGCCAACCCCCTGTAGGAGCGAGGCTTGCCCGCGAAGAGGCCATCACATTCAACATTGATGTCGACTGGTACACCGCCTTCGCGGGCAAGCCTCGCTCCTACAGTGGGGGCGGTGTGGGCCTGGTAGTCCTGCGCCAATCCTTTGTAGGAGCGAGGCTTGCCCGCGAAGAGGCCATCACATTCAACATCGATATCGACTGGCACACCGCTTTCGCGGGCAAGCCTCGCTCCTACAGGGGATGTGTGGCGTTTTTTAGATCCGCGATAGACCGGCTCTCATCCCATCGAAGCGGCTATTCGCTACCCAAGTAGCATACGTCGCAGCCCCTAGCCTTCGTACACTCGTGCCTCATACACGCGCACCTGCGGGAGGCGACAATGCAGCAGGTCCAGAATGAAGGTGTGGTCAGTGCGATGTCCCAGGCCACCGATGCCCAGCAGGTGGCGCAGGAGCTGGCGCGGCAGCTATTGCACCCGCATTTGGGCTTCGTACTGTTTTTCTGTTCCGCCGAGTACGACTTGCAGGCGCTGGGCCAGGCCTTGCAACAAAGCTTCGGCGGTATTCGCCTGGTCGGTTGCACCAGCGCCGGGGAAATCACTCCGCTGGGCTACGGCCGCAATTGCGTGACAGCGGTGGGTTTCGACCATCGGCATTTTTCCATCGACGCTGAACTGATCTCCGAAATGGAGCACTTCAGCCTGATCGACGCCCAGCAAATGGTCGAGCGCCTGGTGAGTGGCTGTCGCAGCAACACCCTGGCGCCGATCAAGGGCAACAGCTTCGCCTTGACCTTGCTCGACGGCCTGTCCAGCCGCGAAGAAATGGTCCTCGCCGCCCTGAGTGCGGCACTGGGTGACATCCCGCATTTCGGCGGCTCGGCCGGCGACGACAACCGCCTGACCCACACCCATGTCTATTGCAATGGCGAGTTCCACAGCGGCGCCGCGGTGGTGGTGCTGGTCAACACCTGGCTGGATTTTGAAGTGTTCACCACCCACCACATCCTGCCAAGGGCGGAAAAACTGGTGGTCACCGGGGCCGACAGCGCCTCACGCCGGGTCTTCGAACTGAATGCCGAACCCGCCGCCGAGGAGTACGCCCGCCACATCGGCGTGCCCGTCGCGGAGCTCGATCACCGGGTCTTCGCCGCGCACCCCTTGGCGGTGCGGATCAACGATCAGTATTACGTGCGGGCGATCCAGCAGGTTCACCCGGACCTGAGCCTGAGTTTCTACTGCGCGGTGGAAAACGGCATCGTCCTCACGGTCATGACCCCAGGCCCGATGCTGCCGAACCTGCAAACCCTGTTCGAAGGCCTTCAAGAGCGCCTCGGCGACCTGTTGCTGACCATCGGCTGCGACTGTTTTCTCAGGCGTCTGGAACTGGAAGACGGCGGCAGTCTGGAGCAGATCGGAAGGTTTTTGCGTGACCAGCGGGTGATGGGTTTCAACACCTACGGAGAACAGTTCAATGGCATGCACATCAACCAGACCTTCACTGGGGTTGCCATTGCCCGAGGCCGGACCCCTGGACATCGCTGAGCTTCAGGCACAGGTCGCCAGCCTGCGTCACGACAACCAGAAATTGCAGCGCATCAATGGCGCGCTGATCGAGCGGATCGAGTCCGGCATCACCCGTGGCAACGACCCGTACGCGGCGTTCCAGCATTCGGTGGTGCTGGCTGAACAAGTTCGCGAGCGCACCGACGCCTTGAACCAGGCGATGGCCGAACTCAAGTCGGGTAACCATTTGCTCAGCGAAGCGCGCCTGCGGGCAGAAACCGCCCATCAACATTTGATCGACGCCATCGAGAGCATTTCCGACGCCTTTGTACTGTTCGATGCCGATCAGCGAATCGTCCTGTTCAACAGCCGTTTCAAGGCGTTCTGGGGCAACAGCCGGGTGCGGATCAACGCCGGCATGCGCCTGTCCGAGGTCAAGCGCTTGATGGCCTCCACCGGGTTGTTCACCGAAGAACCCCGTGGGCATGCCGACGAAAACCTGCTCTATCGCCTGCAGAACGGTCGCTGGCTGCAAGTCAGCGAACGGCCGACCCAGGAAGGCGGGCGGGTGATCCTGTTCACCGACATCACCGACGTCAAACTCAGTGAAACCGTGCGCCGTGAACAAGCCGTGGCGCAGAAATCGCATTTGCTGCAACGGGCGGTCGACAACCTGTCCCAAGGCGTGGCGATGGTCAACGCCGAAGGCATCCTGGAACTGTGGAACCGGCGTTTCCTTGAGCTCAGCGGACTCGCTCCAGTGGCGGCGCATCGACCGTTCGCCGAGGTGATCGCCGACAGCGAATTGAACCTGCTGACCCCGGCCAGCCGCGATCCGAACGGGCGGCACGTGCAGGAATGCGAACAGCGCCTGTACGATGGCCGAGTCCTGGAAATCCGCACCCATCCGTTGCCCACCGGTGGCTTCGTCAACACCTTCACCGACATCACCGAACGCTACCAGCACGCCGAAGCCCTCAGCGAAAGCGAGCGCTGGATTCGCCTGATCACCGACCATGTGCCGGCGTTGATCGCCTACCTCAACGCCGATCTGGTCTACGAGTTCACCAACAAAGTCTACGAAGAATGGTACTGCTGGCCGCGTGGCGTGATGCTAGGGCAGAGTCTGCGCGAAGTGCACAGCGAACAGCATTACCAACGCCTGGAAGCCTACGTGGCGCGGGCGCTGGCCGGTGAAAGCGTGACATTTGAGTTCGCCGAAACCAACATCAACAATCAGGAGCGCTACATGCTGCGCTCTTACGTGCCCAATCGCCTGGCCACCGGGGAAGTGGTGGGGATTTTCGTGTTGATCCGCGACATCACCGAGCGTCGCCGCACTGCCGAGGCGTTGCACCAGGCTTATCAGAACCTTGAACTGCGAGTGCGCGAACGCACGGCGGAGCTGACCACGCTCAATGACCAGTTGCTGCGCGAGATCGATGAACGTCGGCGCATGGAATCGCGCTTGCGTGAAGCCAAACTCGAAGCCGAGCAGGCCAACCTGTCAAAGACCAAATTTCTCGCCGCGGTCAGCCACGACCTGCTGCAACCGCTGAATGCTGCGCGGCTGTTTACCAGCGCGCTGATGGAGCGCCGCGAGCCGGTGGCCAACGCAATTCTGGTGCGCAATGTCAGCAATTCCCTCGAAGACGTGGAAAACCTGCTGGGCACATTGGTGGACATTTCCAAACTGGATGCCGGAGTCATCAAGGCCGACATCGCGCCGTTTGCCCTCAGTGAGTTGCTGGACAACCTCGCCGCCGAATACACCCACGTGGCGCGTAGCGAAGGGCTGCAACTGCATTTCATCCCGTGCTCGGCGCTGGTGCGCAGCGACATTCAGTTGCTGGCGCGGATTCTGCGCAATCTGCTGAGCAACGCCATTCGCTACACCTACAGCGGTCGGGTGGTGCTCGGGTGCCGGCGTCATCATCAGCGGTTGTCGATTGAAGTCTGGGACAGCGGCATGGGCATCGCGGAAAACCGCCTGGAAGAGATTTTCCAGGAGTTCAAACGTGGTGACGTGCAACGTCCGGATCAGGATCGCGGGTTGGGTCTGGGGCTGGCGATCGTGGAGAAGATTGCCGGGATTCTCGGGCACCGGATTCATGTGCGTTCGTGGCCGGGCAAGGGCTCGATGTTCTCGGTTGAAGTGCCTTTGAGCGCGACCGCACCGAAGGCGCTGCCGAGTCTGGTCATGAGTGAGCCGATGCTTGAGCGTCTGCGCGGCGCCCGGGTGTGGGTGCTGGACAACGACGCGGCGATTTGCGCCGGCATGCGCACCTTGCTGGAAGGGTGGGGATGCCGGGTGGTGACGGCGTTGTCGGAGCAGGACCTGGCGCGGCAGGTGGACAACTACCATGAAGAAGCCGACCTGCTGATCGCCGACTATCACCTGGATGACGATCAGAACGGCGTAGATGCCGTGGCGCGGATCAATGCCCGGCGTGGCTCAGCGATCCCGGCGATGATGATCACGGCCAATTACAGCAATGAACTCAAACTGCAGATTCGCGAGCTGGGTCACACGTTGATGCATAAGCCGGTGCGGCCGATGAAGCTCAAGACGGCGATCAGTCATTTGCTCGGCAGGCCTTGAGGCTTCTGGTGTTTGTGCTGGTCTCTTCGCGAGCAAGCCCGCTCCCACATTTGATTTGAGGTGAACTCGGTCAAATGTGGGAGCGGGCTTGCTCGCGAAAGGGGCGACGCGGTCTCAGCGCCGTAGGTAAGACCCGAAATCAATATCCCCGGCACTCAGTATTGCCTGCACCCGGTTGTGCACATTGAGTTTGCGCAAGATCGCCGAGACATGCGCCTTGACCGTGGTTTCGGCGATTTCCAGGGTGTAGGCGATCTGCTTGTTCGACTCACCTTTCGTCATGCGTTCGAGCACCAACAACTGCTTGCGGGTCAGGGCCTGGAGCAGTTCGGTCGGGAAGCTCGGGTTGTCGTTCATGCGGCGATGAGTGCCGGGTTTTTGCGTGCGGATGATGTCCGGCGGCAAGTAGACATTGCCGTTGAGAATCTGCTGGATGGCCTCGGTCATCTGCACCCGCGGCGAGGATTTGGTGATGAAACCCACCGCACCATACGTGATGGCTTGCAGCACGATCTGTTTGTCCTGTTCGGCCGAGACGATCACCACCGGAATGGTCGGCGCCTCGTTGCGCAGGTTGATCAGGCCATTGAGGCCGTGCATGCCGGGCATGTTCAGGTCGAGCAGGATCAAGTCCAGGTCGTCGTGGTCCTGCGTCAGCGCCAGGGCGCTGTCGAGGTCGGCGGTTTCCATCACTTCGCTGCCGGGGAAACCGTCGCTGATGACGTTATGGATGGCTTCGCGAAACAGCGGGTGATCGTCGGCAATCAGAATTTTATACATAGCCTTTCACCTCATTATTTTGATTATGGTGGGACAACACGCAAGCGTAAAGATCAGGGAAAGGGCTCGGGCTGGGCCGGCACCACGGGCAGGTTCGCCGCTTGCCAGGCATCCAGGCCATCGCGGTACCAATACAGTGTTTTATAGCCCATGGCGGCGGCGCGCCTGACCGCGTTCCAGCTCAACCAGCAATCGGAGCGGCAGTAGAAGACCAGCGGTTGCGCGCGATCGCCGGCGGTCAATGCGTTCAGCTTACGCGCAAAATAGTCGCGCCAGTCGGGCGTCAGGTCACCGTCGCCGGTATTGGCCAGCCAATGGCTGCCGGGCAGGTTCTCGTGGGGCTGGTCTTCGATGAAACGGCCTTGCAGCCATTGACGGCGGTAGACATCGATCAGCACCGGACGCGGTGTTTGGCTCAGCAGGGTTTGCAGGGCGGCGGTGTCGACGATGGCCGCTCCGTCCAGTTGATTCGGCGTTGGGCTGCGGTATAGACCGATGCGGTAGCCGTCGGCGGAGAACAGCGGGGTCTCGGCGTGCGCGACGCCCAGCAACAGGCTCAACGACAGCACAGCGAGCGAAGGGCGCAGCAGACGACGTCGGGCACGCGGCATGGGGTTCAATCCTTATAGTTATGAACCCATTACATGCCAGTCGCGGTGCGATTGGAATGCGACGATAGACAGGTAAACCGGTACTAAAGTAGTAATTTTCTCCTATTCAACGAAGATCAAATGTGGGAGCGGGCTTGCTCGCGAAGGCGGCGTGTCAGACACCTACTGTGTCGACTGGATGGCCGCTTTCGCGAGCAAGCCCGCTCCCACATTGGATTTGTGGTGTTAGCTGGATTTGCGTAAGGCGGCGTGTTGCGGGTTGAAGGTGAGCACGGCGAGCAGGGTGAACAGCAGCGTCAAGCCCACGCAGACCCCGAGCGCCAACGGATTGAAGCGTTCATACAAGGCAAACCGCACCAGCTCCACCGCATGGGTGAACGGATTCACCGCGCACAACCAGTACAACCACTCGCTGGACTCGCGCATTTTCCACAGCGGGTACAACGCCGACGACAGGAAAAACAGCGGAAAGATCACGAAATTCATTACCCCGGCGAAGTTCTCCAACTGGCGGATCGCATTGGATAGCAGCAGGCCCAGTGCACTGAGCATTAACGCCACCAGCAACAGCGCCGGCAAGGCGATCAACAAGCCCATGGCCGGCGGCTGCACGCCATACAGCCAGGCGATCGCCAGAAAGGCATACACCTGCAACAGCGAAATCAGCGAGGTAGCCAACAACTTGCTGCACAGCAGGAAGGTCCGGGGCAGGGGGCTGGTCAGCAGCACGCGCATGCTGCCCATCTCCCGGTCGTAGACCATCGACAGCGAACCTTGCATGCCGTTGAACAGCAGAATCATGCAGGCCAGGCCCGGGATGATGTAGACCTCGTAGGGAATGTAGGTGTCGTAAGGCTCGATGATCGCGATCCCGAGGGCCGCGCGGAAACCGGCGGCGAACACCAGCAGCCACAGCAGCGGCCGCACCAGCGCACTGAGAAACCGTGTGCGCTGCAACACGAAACGCAGCCATTCGCGCAGGACGATGCCGCTGAAACATTGCCAGTAAGCGTTCATCGGGCGGCTCCAGAGGTGGTCAGGCGAGCGAAGGCCGAGCCGAGATCGCCACCGTGTTCCAGGCTCAGCGCGTCGGCCTGTCCGCTGGCGACCAAGCGGCCCTGATGGAGAATCAGCAAGTCATCGCTGGGCTGCACTTCATCCAGTAAATGAGTGGTCCACAGCACGCTGATGTGCTGTTCGCGGCACAGGCTGCGGATGTGTTGATTGAGCGCCAAGCGACTGGCCGGGTCGAGACCGACACTGGCTTCGTCGAGCAGCAACAGGCGTGGTTCATGCAGCAAGGCGCGGGCGATTTCCACTCGGCGACGGTGGCCACCGTTGAGTTCGCGCACCCGTTCCCGACGGCGTTCTGTCAGCGCTTGGCGCGCCAGTTCGGCCTCGACCCGCAGGCCGGTCTGGCGCCGCGACATGCCATGTAGCGCGGCGTGATAACGCAGGTTCTGCTCGACGCTGAGGTCCAGGTCCAGAGTGCTTTGCTGGAACACCACGCCCAATTGCTTGAGTGCCGGCCGCGCGGCGTTGCGCAGCGAACAGCCGCCGACCGAAATGTCACCGCGTTGCAGATCATACAGCCGGGTGAGCAGGGCGATCAGCGTCGACTTGCCCGCGCCGTTCGGCCCCAACAGCGCCGCGAAACGTCCGGGCGCCAGGCTGAAATTCACCTGGCGCAAGGCCTCGCGTGTGCCATAAGCAAAGCTCAGGTCGCTGACGTCCAGTGCGTTCATGGCGTTACCACCACGCCCCACGGATAGCGCCCGACCTTGACCGATTTGGTGACCTTGAGGCTGTCGACATCGATCACCGACACATCACCGCTGACGCCATTGGTGGCAAGCAATTGCTTTTGGTCCGGGGTAAATGACATCTGCCAGACGCGCCGACCGACCAGCAGGTAATCGAGGATTTCGAAGGTCTTGGCATCGATCACCGCCACATGATTCGCCGGGCCGAGGGCGACGAAACCGTACTTGCCGTCGGCGCTGAGCTTGATGCCCACCGGTTGCACCTTGTCCGGGTGCACGCCCTTGATCTGGAAGGTCAGGGTCTTGAGGATCTTGCGCGTCGCCACGTCGAGAATGGTCACCGTGCCGCCGATCTCCGCCGACGCCCAGAGCTTCGAACCGTCCGGGGTGAACTCGACGAAGCGCGGGCGCTGATCCACCAGCGTGCTGTCGGCCAGGGTCTGGGTGCTGGTGTCGATCCAGTGCAGCATGTTGGTGGTTTCACTGGTGTTCACCGCCCATTTGCCATCGGGGCTGACGGCCATGCCTTCGGGCTCGACGCCGACGTTGATCTGGCTCAGGACCTTGGAGGTTTCGGTGTCGATCACCGTCACCAGCGCATCGTCCTCGTTGGAAACGTACAGCCACCGGTTGTTGGGATGCAGGGCGAATTGCTCGGGGTCCTTGCCGGACGGCAGTTCCTTGATGATCTTGCGCGTGGCCACGTCCATCACCTGCACTCGGTCCGAATCGCTGGCGCAGATGTACAGCAGCTTGTTGTCATGAGACAGCAACAGGCCGCGCGGGCGCTGGCCGACGGGCAGGGTGTCGGTGACTTGCAGGGTCTGCAGGTCGATCAGGCTCAGGCTGTTGTCCTTTTCGTTGGAGACCCAGGCGGTGCTGGCCGCGGCGTGCCCGGCGGCGAGCAAGAGGGCGCAGGAAAGCAGGGTGCGGCGCATGGCAGATTCCTTGTTGTTTTAATTATCGGCTCAGGGAAAACGGCAGGTGACTTCGGCCTTGTCGTAGCCGAGGCTGTCCATTTCGTTAAAGGGGTGCAGGAAACCGTCCTGGGGCGAGGTGCTGACCAGTGCGCGGGGCTGGACGATCGGTATCGGTTGGCGCAACTGGCCGTTCCACGGTCGATAACTGAGTTTGCGACCCTTGAAACCGTCCAGCGGCAATTGATCGCTGATCTCAAGCGTACGGATCGCCATCGGATCGACCTGACGCAGTTTGCTCACCGCGCTGGCGAGGCTGCGCACGGCGATCCATGCGGCGAAATCGCGGTCGTTCATCCAGCGTTCGGCCAGGGCTTCGAAGCGCTTTTGCAATTGCGCGGCGCCGTAGGTTTCCACGGTTTTGTGCCAGCCCACCGGCGTCAGGCCCTGGGTGCCGGCGACCGGGCGGGGATACCAGGTCTGGTAGGGCACGTACTCGCCAAAGTCGCCGCGTTCATCGGCCACTAGCACCACGTCGTACTCGGCGGTTTGGGTGAACAGCGGCATGTCGGCCTGGGCGCTGCGGCGCTGATCGTTGTCGAAGCTCCAGGCTTTTTCCGCCACCAGTTTCAGCCCGAAGCGTTTGGCCGCGCGGCGCAGGGCGGCGGCATAGGCTTGATCGTCCGGGGTCGGGCCGACGATCAGCAGCGCCCGTTGCCATTTGCGCACCACCAGGAATTGCGCCAGCGCATCGGCGAGCATCGCGCGGCTCGGCAAGCTGTGCAGCACGTTCGGCAGGCAATCGGTGGTGCGCAGGCTGTCATCAGGGCTGCCGGCGTTGAACAGCAAACTGTCGGGCAACGCGGCGCTGAGTTGGCGCAGGCTGGCGGCCGGCGCGTTCACCACAAACAGACGCAGGCCCTGTTCATGCTGGGCCTTGGCCGCTTCGAGCAGCGCATCCGGCGTGTCGACGTTGGCGCTGAGCAGGCTGTAACTCTGGTTGAGAAAACGCCCGGTGCTGTTGCTGTCGGTGATCGCCAGTTCGGCGCCGCGCAACCCGGCATCGACCGGTTCGGGAATGATGTTCGACAGCAGCGGGCCCGGATCGGTGCGATAGCCCAAATAGCCGATCTGCACCTGCAACGGCGCGTCGGCCGCCTGGCTCTGGGTCGCCAGCCCGGCGGCGCAGGCAATCGCCAGCAGGTAGATCAGGGCGTATGGGGCAAGCTGGCGCATAAGGCACTCCGTTACAGGTAGCGCCAGCATAGGAAGCCTGCGAGGCAGAATGAAATATGCAGAAAGTACCGCTCAGGCAGTACCAAGGTAGTAACTCATCGGCGGCGGCGCGGTTTTAGCATGGGTTTCAACGGCCATCACTGTGAGGGAGATCGACCATGCGTATTCTCAAGGCGCTGCTCCTGCCGTTGCTGCTGATTTTGACGTTGATCGGCGTCGACAAATTGCATGGCCCGCGACCGACGCTGGTGCAGGTCTTGCCCGCGACACCGGCGCGTTAGGCGGCGCGGATCAACGTTGGTAGTGGCGCCCATGGAGGTAGTCACAGGAGCTGACGCTCGACCTAGCCCCCTGTAGGAGCGAGCTTGCTCGCGAAAAACGTCAATGCTGGCGCGTTTTAACAGGGAAAACGCGGCGTCTATGCGTCCATCGCGAGCAAGCTCGCTCCTGCAGGGGGGAGTGGTTTTCGGATTTGGGTGTGCGCCACAAGCCCTACTACCAAGGTACTGGGTGGCGGCCACCAAAGCAGCATGGGGCTGGCGCGAAGTCGTTCCTAAGATGGGTGCCATAGCCTCTTCAAAGAGGTTTTGCGTGCAATCCTGAGGGCATAACAATGACAACAAAACGCAACGCCTTACTCGTTGCCGGACTGCTGGCCGGTTTTATCAGCGCAGGTTCCGTCTGGGCCCACGGCAACGTGGTACCGCAGGCCATCGCTACGCCGGGCCTGACCCCGATCAAGGATTCCGGAGTGCCGGTCGATGCCGATGGCTGGGCCTCGGTGAACCCTTATCGCACCTCACCGGAACATGACAAGGCCGTGGAAATCGGTTCCTCCGCCTACAACCAGAACTGCGCGGCGTGTCATGGCCTGGAAGCCAAGTCCGGTGGCATCGCCCCGGATTTGCGCATGCTCGATGTCGCTGACGCCGGGGATGAATGGTTCGTCGAACGCGTGCGCCACGGCGCGGTGCGTGATGGCCGGGTCTACATGCCGAAGATGGCCGACTACTTGAGCCAGGAAGCCTTGTGGGCGGTGCGCACTTACCTGGATAGCGTTCACGTCGAGGAGTAACCCATGCGCCTGCTCGCTGTGTTGATCAGCGCTGCGCTGCTGTGCTGCCAGGTGGTGCAGGCGCAGGTTCGCACCTATGACGAAATGATCGCCGCCGGGGAGCTGAAAGTGGCGGTCTACAAGGACTTCGCCCCCTACAGTTTTGAAGACGCCGGCCAGCCGCGAGGCGTTGATGTCGAACTCGCCCAGGCACTGGCCAAGTCGCTAGGCGTGCAGTTGAAACTGATCTGGGCACCGGCCGGCGAGAAGCTCGACGACGACCTGCGCGACTACATCTGGCGCGCCAGTCAGTTGCACGATCAGCAACTGGCCGACCTGATGATGCGCGTGCCCTACGACCGCGATTACGCGCAAAAACGTAACGAACTGGGTGAGCTGGAAAACGGCCACGTGGTGATGTTCGGGCCGTACCAGAACGAAAAATGGCAAGTCGCCTATGACCGCCGTCGACTGGACAAGGTCGGCAGCGTCGCGGTGTTCGAGCAACACCCGATCGGCGTTGAGGTCGACAGCGTGCCGTCGTTTTACCTGACGTCGGTGTTCAACGGCATGCTCGCCGCCAAGACTCACCACTATCCCGACGTGCCTCAGGCCTTTGCGGCGATGAAGGCCGGCGAAGTCGATGCGGTGATGGCCATGCGCGGTGAAATCGACTGGCAAGTCCACGAAGCGGCGGACCCGCAAGTGGCGCTGGCGGAAAACGCCTACCCGAACATGGGCAAGCAACTCTGGGAGATCGGCATGGCGGTGCACGAAAGCAACCGCCAGCTGGCGTATGCCGTGGAAGAGGCGCTGGAAGGCCTGATCCGCGAGGGCTCGGTCAAAACCATTTATGGCCATTACGGCCTGCGCTATGACGTGCCCGAGATGTATCAACAGTGAATTGGCCAGCGATGTGCCTGATCTGCTGGTTGCCCATTGCTGCGCACGCGTCGGACCTCGAACCGCGCAAGGACCCGGTGCCGTCGGTGATGTGGGACTTCTATCACAAGCAAATGCTCGGCGACGCACCGTTTGTGTTTGATGACCGCGTGAAGCTGCTGGCGCCGCCGTTTGCCGAAGACGCCCGGCAAGTGCCGCTGGAAATCGACGCCCGGGCGTTCAAGGGCGAAGTGGTGAAGATCCTCGCCTGGGCGGAACTCAATCCCTTGCCGAAAATAGTCGACTTCCAGCCCCTCGACCGCGTACTGCCGTGGTTGTCGATCCGCATCCGCATCGAGCAAGCCACACCGTTGCGTGCGGCGGTGCTGACCCGCGACGGCGTGTGGCATGTCGGTTCAACCCTGATCGATGCGGCGGGCGGCGGCTGCACGGCGCCGAGCGTGGTGCGCACGCAGCCGGGCTGGGAAGAGCACATCGGCGAAGTGCTTGGCGGGCGTTATCCCCGTGGCGAATTCAGCCGTGTGCGTATGCAGGTGGCGCATCCGATGGACAACGGCATGGTCAGCGGCATTCCTGAGTTCTTCATCAACCATGCCGAACTGCGCGATCAAGACGATCAAGTGCTGGCCCGTCTCGAACTGTTTCCCGCCGTCAGCGAAAACCCCAACCTGACCTTCGACATCGAAGGGGCAGGGCAGACGCGCCTGTTGTTGCGTGACAACAGCGGCAATCAATTCGATGCGGCCATACCCTGACCTCAAGGAGCGCGTGATGCGCTGGATACTGCTGCTGTGTCTGAGCCTGAGCCTTCCTGTGTGGGCCGACCTCGACTACTCACTCAAACCCCGACAGATCGCCCAAGACACCTGGCTGCTGGAAGGCAGTACCGACAATTTCGCCAAGGCCAACGGCGGCAACATCGTCAACACCGCGTTCATCGTCACCGAGCGTGGGGTGGTGGTGATCGATACCGGGCCGTCGAAGCGCTACGGCGAAGCGATGCGCAAGGCGATTGCCGCCACCACCGACAAACCGGTGATTCAGGTGCTGCTGACCCATCATCACCCGGACCATGTGCTGGGCAATCAGGCTTTCACCGATGTGCCGATTGGCGCATTGGCGGGCACCACCGAGCTGCTGCATCAGCAGGGCGACGGCATGGCCGAGAATATGTATCGGTTGGTGGGCGACTGGATGCGCGGCACCGAAGTGGTGTTGCCGACCGAGACGCTGACATCTGGCGTGAAAAGTTTTGGGAATCACGATTTGCGCCTGCTGAGCCTGGGTGGGCACACCGGCGCGGACCTGGCTATTCTCGACCAGAAAACCGGCGTGTTGTTCGCCGGGGATTTGGTGTTTTATCAACGGGCGCTGACCACGCCGAACAGTCCTGGGCTTTCAGTCTGGCTGGCAGATATCACCACACTCCAGACCTTGCCGTGGACGCTGATCGTGCCCGGCCATGGCCCGGTGGCCAGCGATCAACAACCCTTCGAACAGATGCGCGATTACCTCACCTGGCTCGACCAGTTGCTGCGCGATGGCGCCGCCAACGGCAGTGACATGGCCGAGATGATCCGCAGCCCCATCCCCGAACAGTTCGCCAGCATCAACCTGAGCCGCTACGAACTGATCCGCAGCGTCAGCCATCTGTACCCGCGTTACGAGCGCGGGCAGATGACCCGAGTCGATTCCAGCGCGAACAAATGAACAACACCGATCCAATGTGGGAGCGGGCTTGCTCGCGAAGGCGGTGGATCAGTAAATAAATGCTTCAACTGACACACTGCCTTCGCGAGCAAGCCCGTTCCCACATTGGGCCGGCGTTGATCACCACATCGGTGTTCATTTCCTCCGACCCGCTACTAAGGAACTAGCAATCTCAGCACTGCGGGCAATTGTTGCAAGGGCGGTGGCGGCGAAGAATCTGCACCAGACCGGGAAAATTTCCCGGGTATAACAAAAACCGCAGAGGTAGCCGTCATGACCCAACCCGCACGTCGCCAACCCTTCGTCTTGAGTGTGTTGCTCAGTGCCATGCTGCTGTCTGGCCAGGCATTGGCCGGCGTCACCGACCAGGACATTCTCCAGGACCCCAAGAACCCGGAGCAGATCGTCACCAACGGTCTGGGCGTCCAGGGTCAGCGCTACAGCCCGCTGGACACCCTCAACGTCGATAACGTGAAGGATTTGCGGCCCGCTTGGGCGTTCTCCTTCGGCGGTGAAAAACAGCGCGGTCAGCAAGCACAGCCGATGATCAAGGACGGCGTGATGTACATGACCGGTTCCTACTCACGGGTGTTCGCAGTCGATGCACGCACCGGCAAGAAACTCTGGCAATACGATGCGCGCCTGCCCGATGACATCCGTCCGTGCTGCGACGTGATCAACCGTGGCGTCGCCCTGTATGGCGACCTGGTGTTCTTCGGCACCCTCGACGCCAAGCTCGTGGCCCTGAACAAGGACACCGGCAAAGTCGTCTGGAGCAAGAAAGTCGCCGACCACAAAGAAGGCTATTCGATCAGTGCCGCGCCGCTGGTGATCAACGGAAAACTGATCACCGGCGTGGCCGGTGGCGAGTTCGGGGTGGTCGGCAAAATCGAAGCCTACGACCCGAAAAACGGCGACCTGCTGTGGACCCGACCTACCGTCGAAGGCCACATGGGCTACGTCTACAAGGACGGCAAAGCGGTGGAGAACGGCATCTCCGGCGGTGAAGCAGGCAAAACCTGGCCCGGCGATCTATGGAAAACCGGCGGCGCCGCGCCTTGGCTCGGCGGTTACTACGACCCGGAAACCAATCTGCTGCTGTTCGGCACCGGCAACCCGGCCCCGTGGAACTCGCACCTGCGTCCTGGCGACAACCTCTATTCCTCATCACGCCTGGCACTCAATCCGGACGACGGCACAATCAAATGGCACTTCCAGAGCACGCCTCACGACGGCTGGGACTATGACGGCGTGAACGAGCTGGTCTCGTTCAACTACACCGAAGGCGGCAAGGAAATCAAAGCCGCGGCCACCGCTGACCGCAACGGTTTCTTCTACGTGCTGGACCGCACCAACGGCAAGTTCATTCGCGGCTTCCCGTTCGTAGACAAGATCACCTGGGCTACCGGCCTGGATAAAGAGGGCCGGCCGATCTACAACGAAGCCAGCCGCCCCGGCGCGCCAGGCACCGAAGCCAAAGGCAGTTCGGTGTTCGTCGCCCCGGCGTTCCTCGGCGCGAAAAACTGGATGCCGATGGCCTACAACAAGGACACCGGGCTGTTCTATGTGCCGTCCAACGAGTGGGGCATGGACATCTGGAACGAAGGCATCGCCTACAAGAAAGGCGCGGCGTTCCTCGGTGCCGGGTTCACCATCAAACCGTTGAATGACGACTACATCGGCGTGCTGCGGGCGATCGACCCGAAAACCGGCAAGGAAGTCTGGCGCCACAAGAACTTCGCGCCGCTGTGGGGCGGGGTCCTGACCACCAAGGGCAACCTGGTGTTCACCGGCACGCCGGAAGGTTTCCTCCAGGCGTTCAACGCCAAGACCGGCGAGAAAGTCTGGGAATTCCAGACCGGCTCCGGCGTACTTGGCTCGCCTGTGACCTGGGAAATGGACGGCGAACAGTACGTCTCGGTGCTCTCCGGTTGGGGCGGTGCTGTACCGCTGTGGGGCGGCGAAGTGGCCAAGCGCATCAAGGACTTCAACCAGGGCGGCATGCTCTGGACCTTCAAACTGCCTAAAGACCTGGTTGCCAAGCACTAAAACGAAATCCACCGCGTAAACCCTGTGGGAGCGGGCTTGCTCGCGAAGGCGGTGGGTCAGTCGACATCAATGTTGCCTGATAAACCGCCTTCGCGAGCAAGCCCGCTCCCACATTTGATGTGCGCGAACCTACTACCAAATAACGAGAGTCCCCCTGCCAACGGCGCATTCGTCTGGCGCGCGGGGCTCTCTACTATCGGTTCATCGCCTGTTTGCCCGACAGGCATCGACCCAGACAGAGGCCCATCATGATCTACGCACAACCCGGAACACCTGGCGCCATCGTTTCCTTCAAACCACGCTACGGCAACTTCATCGGCGGCGAGTTCGTCCCGCCGGTCAATGGCGAGTACTTCACCAACACCTCGCCGGTGACCGGTGAAGTGATCGCCGAATTCCCACGCTCCAGCGCTGCCGACATTGACAAGGCCCTCGATGCGGCTCACGCCGCTGCTGACGCGTGGGGCAAGACCTCGGCGCAGGATCGCTCGCTAGTGCTGCTGAAAATCGCCGACCGCATCGAACAAAACCTTGAAATCCTCGCCGTCTCGGAAACCTGGGACAACGGCAAAGCCGTGCGCGAAACCCTTAACGCCGACGTGCCGCTGGCCGCTGACCATTTCCGTTACTTCGCCGGGTGCATCCGCGCGCAGGAAGGCGGCGCCGCCGAGATCAACGAGCTGACCACGGCCTATCACTTCCACGAGCCATTGGGCGTGGTCGGGCAGATCATCCCGTGGAACTTCCCGCTGCTGATGGCCGCCTGGAAACTCGCCCCGGCCCTGGCCGCCGGCAACTGCGTGGTGCTCAAGCCGGCCGAGCAAACGCCGCTGTCGATCATGGTCTTCGCCGAGCTGGTCGCCGACTTGCTGCCGCCCGGCGTGCTCAATATCGTCCAGGGCTTCGGTCGTGAAGCGGGTGAGGCACTGGCCACCAGCAAGCGCATCGCCAAGATCGCTTTCACCGGTTCCACCCCGATCGGCGCGCACATCATGAAGTGCGCTGCCGAGAACATCATTCCAAGCACCGTTGAACTGGGCGGCAAGTCGCCGAACATCTTCTTTGAAGACATCATGAACGCCGAGCCGCAGTTCATCGAGAAGGCCGCTGAAGGCCTGGTGCTGGCGTTCTTCAACCAGGGCGAAGTCTGCACCTGCCCGTCTCGGGCCCTGGTGCAAGAGTCGATCTATGACGACTTCATGAAAGTGGTGATGAAGAAAATCGTCAAGATCAAACGCGGCAACCCGCTGGACACCGAAACCATGGTCGGCGCCCAGGCGTCCGAGCAGCAATACGACAAGATTCTCTCGTACCTGAAAATTGCCCAGGAGGAGGGCGCTGAGCTGCTCACCGGCGGTGCGGCCGAGCGTTTGGAAGGCGACTTGTCGACGGGTTATTACATCCAGCCGACCCTGCTCAAGGGCCACAACAAGATGCGCGTGTTCCAGGAAGAAATCTTCGGCCCGGTGGTGGGCATCACCACCTTCAAGGACGAAGCCGAAGCCCTGGCGATTGCCAACGACAGCGAGTTCGGCCTCGGCGCCGGCCTGTGGACCCGCGACATCAACCGCGCCTACCGCATGGGTCGGGCGATCAAGGCCGGTCGTGTGTGGACCAACTGCTACCACCTGTACCCGGCCCACGCCGCGTTCGGTGGCTACAAGAAATCCGGTGTCGGCCGCGAAAACCACAAGATGATGCTCGACCATTATCAGCAGACCAAAAACCTGCTGGTGAGCTACGACATCAACCCGATGGGGTTCTTCTAACACGCCACTAGAACACCGCAAAACCCTGTGGGAGCGGGCTTGCTCGCGAAGGCGGCGTCACATTCAGCACATGGGTTGAGTGACAGACCGCTTTCGCGAGCAAGCCCGCTCCCACATTGGTTTTGTGTGTAACCCCCCTACCAACGCACGCCGCCACTTCGTTCGAAAGTAGCATTCGGCCGTCCGGCGCCTCGTGCATTAATGGCTTTACCGGAATCGCCCGGCACAAGAAGAGGATTGACCCATGTGGACTAAACCCGCGTTTACCGACCTGCGTATTGGCTTCGAAGTGACGATGTATTTCGCCAACCGCTGATTGTTCACCCGGCCAGCCGTTGCGTTGGCCGGGCCTGCCTTCTGGAGCATCGCCCATGCACATCCGCGTTCTCGGTTCCGCCGCTGGCGGTGGTTTCCCGCAGTGGAACTGCAACTGCCAACATTGCGCCGCGATGCGCAACGGCAGCCTGCGCGCGCAACGGCGCACGCAGTCGTCGATTGCCCTGAGCGACGAGGGTGTGGAGTGGGTGCTGTGCAACGCTTCACCGGACATCCGCGCGCAACTCGAGAGTTTCGCGCCCCTGCAACCGGCCCGCCAATTGCGCGATACCGCGATTGCCGGCGTCGTCCTGCTGGACAGCCAGATCGACCATTGCACCGGCCTGTTGAGCCTGCGCGAAGGTTGCCCGCATCACGTCTGGTGCACCGAGCGCGTCCATCAAGACCTGAGCAGCGGTTTCCCGCTGTTCACCATGCTCAAGCACTGGAACGGTGGCTTGCAGTGGCAACCCATCAGCCTGGACCGCGAGCCGTTCAGCATCGCCGCGTGCGCACACCTGCAATTTCGCGCGATCCCCTTGCTGAGCAACGCACCGCCGTACTCGCCCAATCGTGGCAATCCGCAGCCGGGCGACACCATTGGTTTGTTTATCGAGGACCTGCGCAGCGGCGCCTCGGTGTTTTATGCGCCGGGCTTGGGGCAAGTCGACGATGAAGTCCTGAGCTGGATGCAGCGCGCCGATTGCCTGTTGCTGGACGGCACGCTGTGGCGTGACGACGAAATGCGCGTGTGCGAAGTCGGCCAGAGCCTGGGCCGTGAAATGGGGCACCTGTCGCAAAGCGGCCCCGGCGGCATGCTTGAGGTGCTGGAGGATTTTCCGCGCCAGCGCAAGGTGCTGATCCACATCAACAACACCAACCCGATCCTGGATGAAGATTCGGCGGAGCGCGCGTTGTTGGAGCGGCGGGGGATTGAAGTGGCCTACGACGGCATGAGTATTGTGCTGTAGCGGATGGCCTCTTCGCGGGCAAGCCTCGCTCCTACAGATTTTGTGTCGTGCCTTGTAGGAGCGAGGCTTGCCCGCGAAGGCGCCAGACCAGACACCGCAGAGCTTCCAGGAGCACCGCAATGACCAAACCACCGATGACCCCCAGCGAATTCGAAGCCGCCCTGCGTGCGAAAGGCGCCTACTACCACATCCATCATCCCTTCCACCAAGCCATGTACGCCGGCCGTGCCACCCGCGAGCAGATTCAAGGCTGGGTCGCCAATCGCTTCTACTACCAGGTCAACATCCCGCTGAAAGACGCCGCCATCCTCGCCAACTGCCCGGACCGCGATGTGCGCCGGGAATGGCTGCAACGGATCCTCGACCACGACGGCGTGCCCGGCAGCGAAGGCGGGATCGAAGCCTGGCTGCGGCTGGGCGAAGCCGTAGGGCTGGATCGCGAACAAATCCTCTCCCAGGAGCTGGTGTTGCCCGGCGTGCGTTTCGCCGTGGACGCCTACGTCAATTTCGCCCGTCGCGCCTGCTGGCAAGAGGCGGCCAGCAGCTCCCTGACCGAACTGTTCGCCCCACAGATCCACCAATCCCGGCTCGACGCCTGGCCGAGCCATTACCCGTGGATCGACGTCGCCGGTTACGACTATTTCCGTACTCGCCTGAGTCAGGCACGGCGGGATGTGGAGCACGGCTTGCGCATCACCCTCACGCATTACGTCACGCTCGAAGGCCAGCAACGCATGCTGGAAATTCTCCAGTTCAAGCTCGACGTGCTGTGGAGCATGCTCGACGCGATGAGCATGGCCTACGAACTGGATCGTCCGCCGTATCACACCGTCACTCGTGAGAACGTCTGGCACCGGGGGATTGCTTTGTGAGCCTGATGAATCGCCAAAAAACACCGACCTTGCGCCAGGGTTTCCGTCTGCAATGGGAACCCCGTCAGGACTGTCACGTGCTGCTGTACCCCGAAGGCATGATCAAACTCAACGCCAGTGCCGGGAAGGTGCTCGATCTGGTGGACGGTCAACGCAGCGTCGCGGCGATCATCGATCTGTTGTCCGCGTGCTTTCCCGGCGAGCCGGACATTGACCTGGACGTGCTGGCGTTTCTGGAGGTGGCCCATGCTCAATACTGGATCGAATGACTCGCGTCCGGGGCCGCCGTTGTGGCTGTTGGCGGAGCTGACCTATCGCTGCCCGTTGCAATGCCCGTACTGTTCCAATCCGCTGGACTTTGCCCAATCAGGCGAAGAGTTGAGCACCGAAGAATGGATTCGCGTATTCCGCGAGGCCCGGGACATGGGCGCGGCGCAACTGGGCTTTTCCGGTGGCGAGCCGTTGGTGCGCCAGGACCTGGCCGAGCTGATCAAAGCCGCGCGGGACATGGGTTACTACACCAACCTGATCACCTCGGGCATCGGCCTGACCGAGCAGAAAGTCCGCGACTTCAAGGTCGCCGGGCTGGACCATATCCAGATCAGCTTCCAGGCCGCTGACGAAGCGGTGAACAACATGCTCGCCGGCTCGCGCAAGGCCTTCGCGCAGAAACTGGCCATGGCCCGGGCAGTGAAAGCCCAGGGTTACCCGATGGTGCTGAACTTCGTCACCCATCGGCACAACATCGACCAGATCGACCGGATCATCGACCTGTGCCTGGAACTGGAAGCGGATTTTGTTGAATTGGCCACGTGTCAGTTCTACGGCTGGGCCGAGCTCAACCGCGTCGGCCTGTTGCCGACCCGCGATCAATTGCAGCGTGCCGAGCGCATCACCAACGAATACCGCGAGCGGCTTGAGGCTCAGGGCCACCCGTGCAAGCTGATTTTCGTCACCCCGGACTACTACGAAGAACGCCCCAAGACCTGCATGAACGGCTGGGCCAACCTGTTTCTCGACATCACCCCGGACGGCACCGCGTTGCCTTGCCACAGCGCCCGGCAGTTGCCGGTGCAGTTTCCCAACGTGCGCGAGCACAGCATCGAACACATCTGGACCGACTCGTTTGGCTTTAACCGGTTTCGCGGCGATGACTGGATGAAAGAGCCGTGCCGTTCCTGCGAAGAAAAGCACAAGGATCTGGGCGGCTGTCGCTGCCAGGCGTTCATGCTCACCGGCGATGCCGAAAATGCTGATCCGGTGTGCAGCAAGTCGCCGCACCATGGGGTGATCCTCAAGGCCCGCGAAGAGGCTGATGCGCCGGGGCAGGGCATGGAACACCTGACGTTGCGCAATGAAAAGGCTTCTAGGCTGATCTATCGCGGATGAACTGTGCCCGCTCCCACATTTTGATCTGCGGTGAGCCAACCTGCTGTCCTTTGGTCTGATTGCATTCGCAGCCGGATGCTTTAGTGTGGGTTCTACCTTTCAAAACAATAAAAACAGGCTTTCCAATGAGCCAGAATCTCAGCCAGCTGCGTAAATTCGTTTCGCCTGAAATCATCTTCGGTGCCGGTTGCCGGCACAATGTCGGCAACTACGCCAAGACCTTTGGTGCCCGCAAGGTGCTGGTCGTCAGCGATCCCGGGGTGATTGCCGCCGGGTGGGTCGCCGATGTCGAGGCCAGCCTGCAAGCCCTGGGCATCGATTACTTCCTGTACAGCGCCGTTTCGCCCAACCCTCGGGTCGAAGAAGTGATGCTCGGCGCTGATCTGTACCGGGAAAACCACTGCGATGTGATCGTCGCCGTCGGTGGCGGCAGCCCGATGGATTGCGGCAAAGGCATCGGCATCGTCGTCGCCCACGGCCGGAGCATCCTCGAGTTCGAAGGCGTGGACACTATCCGCGTGCCCAGCCCGCCACTGATCCTGATTCCGACCACCGCCGGCACCTCGGCCGACGTCTCGCAATTCGTGATCATCTCCAACCAGCAAGAACGCATGAAATTCTCCATCGTCAGTAAGGCTGTGGTTCCGGATGTGTCGCTGATCGACCCGGAAACCACCTTGAGCATGGACCCGTTCCTGTCGGCCTGTACCGGCATCGACGCGTTGGTGCACGCCATCGAAGCCTTTGTTTCCACTGGCCACGGGCCGTTGACCGATCCCCATGCGCTGGAAGCCATGCGCTTGATCAACGGCAACCTGGTGCAGATGATCGCCAACCCGAACGACATCGCCCTGCGCGAAAAAATCATGCTCGGCAGCATGCAGGCCGGGCTGGCGTTCTCCAACGCGATCCTCGGCGCGGTGCACGCGATGTCCCACAGCCTCGGCGGCTTCCTCGATTTGCCCCATGGTCTGTGCAACGCGGTGCTGGTGGAGCACGTGGTGGCGTTCAACTACAACTCGGCACCTGATCGCTTCAAGGTGATCGCCGAGACGTTCGGCATCGATTGCCGTGGCCTCAATCACCGGCAGATCTGCGGGCGCCTGGTCGAACACCTGATTGCCCTGAAACACGCGATCGGCTTCCATGAAACCCTCGGTTTGCACGGGGTCAGCACGGCGGACATTCCGTTCCTGTCACAACACGCCATGCACGACCCGTGCATCCTGACCAACCCGCGTGAATCCAGTCAGCGTGATGTCGAGGTCGTCTATGGCGAAGCCCTCTGACGAACAGCAACGGGCGCTGGCCGGGCTACTCGGATTAGGCAGCCATTCGGCGCGCAAGAGCCATTACCCGGAACTGGCCGCGCGCCTCGATGAGCTGGAAGCCGAGCGCAATCGCTACAAGTGGCTGTTCGAAAACGCAGTGCATGGAATCTTCCAGGCCAGCCTGCTCGAAGGCATGCGCGCCGCCAACCCGGCGTTGGCGCGCATGCTCGGTTATCAAGACCCGCAAGAGGTGCTGTTTTCCCTGGCGGACCTGGCGAGCAACCTGTTTGTCGGCGGTGCAAAAGAGCTGGAAAATATCGGCGAAATGCTCAGGCACCAGGGCAGCCTGCACGGCTATGAAACCCAACTGCGGCGCAAGGACGGTAGCAACCTCGACGTGTTGATGAACCTGTTGCTCAAGCCTGATCAGGAAGGGCTGGTGGAGGGGTTTGTCGCCGACATCACCGAACGCAAACTCGCCCAGCAACGCTTGCAGCAACTCAATGACGAACTGGAGCAACGCGTCACCGCGCGCACCGACGAGTTGCTGGAAGCCAACCGCAACCTGCAACAGCAGATCACCCAGCGTAAACAGATCGCCCAGGCCTTGCGCGATGCCCGTGACGCCGCCGAAGCCGCCAATCGCAGCAAGGACAAATACCTCGCCGCTGCCAGCCACGATCTGTTGCAACCGCTCAACGCCGCACGTTTGCTGATCTCGACCCTGCGCGAGCGCAAACTGCCCGACGTTGAACAGGTGCTGGTGGAGCGCACGCACCAGGCGCTGGAAGGCGCCGAGGATTTACTCACCGATTTGCTGGATATTTCCCGGCTTGATCAAGCGGCGGTGAAACCGGACATTGCCTTGTATCGCCTCGACGAACTGCTCGGGCCGTTGGTCTCGGAGTTTCAGTCGGTGGCCGAAGCCGCAGGCTTGAACCTGCGAGTGCACATGGGCGACTACGCCATCAGCACCGACTTGCGCCTGATGACGCGCATCCTGCGCAACTTCCTCAGCAACGCCTGCCGCTACACCGACGAGGGCAGCATTCTGCTGGGTGCCCGGCGCCGAGGGGAAATGCTGCGCCTGGAAGTCTGGGACACCGGACGCGGGATCGCAGCGGATCGACTGGATTCGATCTTTCTCGAATTCAATCAGCTGGACGTTGGCCGCGCCTCCGACCGCAAAGGCGTCGGCCTGGGGCTGGCTATCGTCGAGCGCATCGCGAAGATTCTCGGCTATACAATCCGCGTGCAGTCGCGGCCGGGACGCGGGTCGATGTTCAGCATCGAGGTGCCGATATCCCATGAGATTCCGTTGCCCATCAGCCAGGCTGCGCCGCTGCCGGGCACGGGCAATCCGCTGCCGGGCCGGCGTTTGCTGGTGCTGGACAACGAAGTGAGCATTCTCGACAGCATGAGCGCGCTGCTCGGGCAGTGGGGCTGCGAAGTGGTGATCGCCACCGATGAGTTCTCGGCGCTGGCCGCCTTGCAGGGGCGCGCGCCAGAGCTGATTCTGGCGGACTATCACCTTGATCACGGGGTGGTGGGCTGTGATGTGGTGCGGCATTTGCGCGAGCATTTCAGCCAGAGGATTCCAGCGGTCATCATCACGGCCGATCGCACCGACCAATGTCGGCGCTCGCTGCAAAGACTCGAAGCACCGCTGCTGAACAAACCGGTGAAACCCGGCAAGTTACGCGCGGTGCTGAGTCAGATGCTGGGTTAAGCCAGTTCGCGGTATTGCAGACTGAAACCCAATTCAGCCGACTGGCCTTGCTCCAGCAAGCGCAACCCCGGCCGCCCCGGCAGGTGGTGCGCGTTAACCGGGTGACTCACCGGCTCGATGCAGAAAAACCCCAGGTCCACCGGGCAGTACAGCAGGTAATAATCGCTGCCGGTGGCCTGGCATTCCAGTTCATAGCCCAGGTCGGGCTGCTGGATCAGGCAACGGCCGTCCCAGTGGCAGAAACCGTTGTCGACCAGTGTCGCGGGCAACGCGGTGGTTTGCTGGAAGTCCCATTCAGCGGGCAGGGCGCTGAGTTGTGTCGGCAGTTTTGACGCGTCACACAACCAGACCTGCTCGGCCTGAGCCTGCAGCCGCGTGTTGGCTCTACGCGGAAAATAAGGGTGCAAACCGAGCCCATGCCACGCCGCGCGATCGGCCAAATGGGTGACCTGCAACTCGATGCTCAATCGACCTTCACGCAGATGGAAGCGTTGCCGGGCGCGATAGGCAAACGGCGTTGTGCTGTCGAGTTGCAGCACGATTTCATCACGGGTTTGCGACACCACCTGCCACGCCTGTTGCCAGGCGCTGCCGTGAATCGGCAGCGGATCGGTCAGGCTGTTTGGCGTCAGTGCCAGCCAGCCATCGGGGCAGTCAAAACCCCCTTCGGCAATGCGGTTCGACCACGGCACCAAAGGAAAGCAGCCGAGCTTGCCTGGCAACCCGGTGTTCAGCGCATGAGCGTCACTGTGGCGCAACAGCGGCTGACCGGTGCTGCGTACCGTCCAGTTGACGATGCTCGCACCGAGTTCCGGGGCGAGGGTGAGGCGGGTGAATTCGTCTTCGAGGTTCAGCAATGTTGGCGTCATTCAATTGAACTCTAATGTGATAACACCGCTGCTCCTTGTAGCAGCCTTCGGCAGCTGCTACACGGGGATCTGGTTCATCCCTTGAACTGCGGCTCTGGCAAGCCTTTGACACCCGGATTAAGCGCGAACACGCCACCCGCCAGCGACTGTTCGTCGTGGTCGTCACCGGGGCGGATCGAGGTCACGAACAGCGTGTCCAGTCGGCTGCCACCAAAGGCGCACATGGTCGGCTTTTTCACCGGCACCGCGAGGGATCGGTCCAATCGGCCATCCGGGGTAAAGCGGTGAATCAACCCGGCATCGTTGGCGCAGATCCAGTAGCAGCCTTCGGCATCCACGGCGGCGCCATCGGGGCGGCCGGGGAACAGATTCATGTCGACAAACAGTCGGCGGTTGGAAGGCGTGCCGCTGTCGAGGTCGTAATCAAAAGCCCAGATCTGCTGGGCCAACGGATGGGAATCAGACACATACATCGTGCGCCCGTCCGGGCTGAAACCCAGGCCATTGGGCACGATGAATCCGTTGAGCTGAGCGTCAATCGGTCCGCGTTGACCGGCGCTGTAGCGATACAGCGTGCCTTTGGCCGCGTTGGCGCCCATGTTCAGCACCATGCTGCCGGCCCAGAAACGCCCCTGACGATCACAACGACCGTCGTTCAAACGCATGTCAGGGCGGGCGTGATCAACGCGGGCCAGCAGTTCGCTGTCGAGGCTGCCATCGTTGTGCGTGTGGAGATGGAAGAACCCGCTTTCCATCCCCGCCACCCAGCCACCGTCACGATGGCGGGTGATGCAGGCGAGCATTTCCGGCGCGGTCCAGGCGTGGACATGACCGCTGTCGGCACTCCAGCGCTGAAGTCCGCCGGCAGGAATATCGACCCAGTACAGGGCGTTTTCCTCGGGGACCCAGACCGGGCACTCACCGACCGCATTACGAGCATCGACAATCAATTCGGCTTGCATGCAACGCATTCCCTTGGGGTCAAGTGAAGGAAGAGGTTCAGTCGCCGAACGGGCCAGACGCAACAAACGCGCCACCCTGGTAAACCATCGCCGGGTCATCGGCGGCGGGCATCGGTTGGGCTTCGACTTTATCGCGGAACACTTCGGAATTGTCCTGCGGTTTGTAACCCAGGCCGGCGGCAAAGCGGTTATCCCACCAGACGTGCTTGTTATCGGACACGCCGTAGACCACGGTGTGGCCGACGTTCGGGGCGTACAACGCGCATTCGAGCAGCTGGGTCAGGTCACCGAAGCTCAGCCAGGTGCTCATCATCCGGCGGTTTTGCGGTTCCGGGAACGAGGAGCCGATACGCACGCTGACGGTCTCGATGCCGTAGCGATCGAAGTAGAAACTCGCCACGTCTTCGCCGTAGGACTTGGACAAACCGTAGTAGCTGTCCGGGCGGCGCGGCGAGTGGGCGTCGATGACTTCGTTCTGTTTATAGAAGCCGATCACGTGGTTGGAGCTGGCGAAAATCACGCGTTTCACGCCATGCCGGCGCGCGGCTTCATAGATGTGGAACACGCCGCAGATGTTGGCGCCGAGGATATCTTCGAACGAATGCTCCGTCGACACGCCGCCGAAGTGCAGGATCGCGTCGACGCCTTCGACCAGTTGATGCACGGCTTGCTTGTCCGCGAGGTCGCAGATCACGACTTCTTCGTGATGATCCTGGGCCGGGGCGATGTCGGCGATGTCGGACAGGCGAATCACGTTGGCATAAGGCCGCAGGGTTTCGCGCAGGACTTTGCCAAGGCCACCGGCGGCACCGGTCAGCAGCAGGCGATTAAAAGGGGCTGGAGGAGTAGTGATCATGGAAGTCCCTGAAACGCAGTTATTGTTAATTGTTGTAAGTTGTCGTACGACTAAAGTGAAGTATCCTAAGCCTGTCCGGTGCTTGTCAACGCGTCATCACTTGAAATTGACGAAGGGTCCGCCAACCCCCGCAATCCCTGTAGGAGCGAGGCTTGCCCGCGAAAGCGGTGTGTCAGACAAGCAGCCTTCGCGGGCAAGCCTCGCTCCTACAGGTGGGCAGGCTCAGGTGCCTTACAACAGGGAGATCGGGTAGTTGATGATGATGCGGTTTTCGTCGAATTCGTTGGTGCTGAAGTCCTTGCGAATGCTCGCGTTGCGCCATTTCACGTTGAGGTTTTTCAACGGACCGCTCTGTACGGTATAGGCCAGTTCCGATTCGCGGCCCCATTCCTTGCCGTCGGTGATGGTGCCGGTGTGCACGTTATCACCGCTGATGTAGCGGTTCATCATGGTCAGGCCGGGAATGCCCAGCACGACAAAGTTGTAGTCGTGGCGCAGCTGCCAGGATTTTTCCTTGGCGTTGTCGTAGCTGGAGTTGTAGCTGTCGTTGGCCAGGGTGCCGCCGCTGGTGCCGTTGACCCGCATCCAGAGATCGTCGCCGGTGAGTTTTTGCAGGCCGACAAAGAAGGTGCTGCCGCCGTATTTGGCCGAGAGCATGGCGAACGCGGTTTTGTTGTCGAGGTCGCCCGCCAGGGCGCTGCCGTCTTCCTTGCCGATGAAGTAGCCGAGGTTGGCGCCGAGGGTCCAGTCGCCCATCGGCTGGCTGTGGCTCAGGTTGAAATACTGCTGCTGATAGATGTCGCTGAGTTCCGCGTACCAGACACCGACCTGGGTGCGCTTGTCGTTGAACGTGTATTCACCGCCGCCGAAGTTGAAACGGTCCGAGGTGAAGGCGGCCGATTTGCCGTTCATGAACATGTCTTCCATGCTCGCATCGTTGCGCGGACTGTTCTGGCGGAACTGGCCGCCGTAGAGCGTCAGGCCACTGATCTCGGTCGAGGTCACCTGGCCACCGCTGAAGGTCTGCGGCAGGGAGCGGCCGTCGTCCGAGCGCAGGATCGGCAGCACCGGCATCCATTCGCCGACCTTGAATTCGGTTTTCGAGATTTTGCCTTTCAGCGCCACGCCCAGGCGACCGAAATTGTCGGCAGGGCGGCCATCGTCATGGATCGGCAGCAAGCTAGTGCCGCCCGTGCCTTTGCCGCCGTCGAGCTTCTGCGAGTACAGCCCCAGCACATCCACGCCAAAGCCGACCGGGCCTTGGGTGAACCCGGATTTGGCGTCGAGGATGAAGTTTTGCGTCCACTCTTCAGCCTTGCCCTGGGGATAGGCCGGGTTGGTGAAGTTGCGGTTGATGTAGAAGTTGCGCAGGCCCAGCGTGGCTTTGGCGTCATCGACAAACCCTTCGGCGTTGCCGGTCATGGGCACGGCAAGTGCCAGGCTGCTGAAGCCAATCAAGCTCAGGGTATAACGGCGAGCGAAGGATGGACGAGGGGTGCTGGCGGAGAAATGACGGACGAGCTTGCTCAAAGTAACGCTCCCTTGAATCTTGTTGTTTTTATTTTTGTTATACGTCGTCGTACAACATGGCGGCGATTATTTGCGAGGGGTTCAGGGATTGTCAATCAGAAGTTGTACGATGACTCGACGGGATTTTGTGGGATGGCGAAGAACCCTGTGGGAGCGGGCTTGCTCGCGAATGCAATCTTACATTCAAGATTGATGTTGGCTGATACACCGCTTTCGCGAGCAAGCTTTGCTCCTACAGGGGCGTGTTTTAGCTGGAGATCATCGGTGGCAGGGTGCCGAGCAGGGACACCGCCGCCACGGCACCCATTCCCAGCAACCATTCCACGATCACGCTGGCACGTAACGTGGTGAGGCGTTGATTGCAGTCGTTGAGCCGCAGTCGGTTGAACAGCGCGAGCCCGAGCATCCCGGCGACCAGCACCACCTTGATCAACAGAATCAAGGCGAACCCGGACAGCAACGGCGTCGGCCAGAACGCCCCGGTGAGCACCCGCACATTGATCAAACCGGTCAGCACCAGTCCCGCCACCAACACGTAGCCAACCCCGCTGAAGCGTCGCAGGATTGCGCCGACGGTATGGCCCGCCGGTTGCCGAAGAATCATCACCAACAGCATCAAGCCACCGAGCCAGGCACCGACGCAGGTCAGGTGGATGATTTGATTGAGGATCAGCAAATGACCGCTGAGGCCGTCGAGCATGGCGCCGTGACCGACCGGGGCGAGGGTTGCCAGCAGCAAACTGGCCAAGCCAATCCGCAACGTCTGGTTCGAACGCAACGGCGTCATCAGCAACGCCACCAACACAACATTGAGCAGCAAATGCCAGCCCCAGACCTGGCCGAAAAACGTGTTGCGCAACACCAGGCGCAAGGTCGGCAGATCGAATGCCGCGCTCCAGGTACCGGCCATGCTGGCGGTGATCAGCAGCAACCAACCGATGCCGCTGAGCAAAGCCACCGCCGCCAGCCATCGACTCACGCGCGCCAGAGGCCCATCGAGCGCCGTCTCCCGGCCCAACAGCAGCGGCTTGAACACCCAGGCCCCGAACAGCATCAACACCACGGTGAAATGCAGGAAGCGGCACAGCACCATCGCGTCTGTCATGAATTATTGGCCAACCTTGAAGCGGTAGGCGCCTTCGCTTTTGTGGGTGTCGACCGACACGGCATGCCACTCGACTTTATAGGTGCCCGCCGCCAACGGTGCGGCTGGCGTCACGATCAGAGTCTTCTTGTCGCTGCCTTCGGTGGCCAGGCTTTTCACCGGCACATCGGCACCGTCCTTGCTGATCGTGACTTTGGTAAAGGTCGCTTCAACGCCTTCGGAAAACACCAACCGCAGGTCCGGCGGCGCGCTCACGGTGCTGTCGGCGGCCGGCGTCTGTTCTTTCAGATGGGCGTGGGCAAACACCGACGAAGCGACGAGCAGCGAGCCGAGCAGGGCGGCGGCGGTGAGGGTTTTCTTGAGCAGCATCGTGGATACCTCAGAGGCAGGTTCAAAGTGCCGTCAGTTTAGCGGCGAGAAGCGCTGTGTACGAAGTTTCGTTTTCCCCTGTCGCCGCGATGTAGAGCGGATGCTAGTCTTGATCAACGTTGGTGTCAGGGAGCCCTCATGGGCAATCACAAGATCGAGATTCGTCGCAGTAACGTCGAGAAAATTCTGCTGGGGGCTGAAAAGGTCTTCGCCGAAAAAGGTTTCGGCAGCACTGCCATGGCCGATATCGCCGCCGAAGTGCAACTGCCGCGCTCCAACCTGCATTACTACTTCAGCACCAAGACCGAGCTGTACAGCGCCGTGCTGTTTGACTTGCTGGAAGTCTGGAAGCAGGACGCGCTGTGCTTCGAGATGTTCGACGACCCGCGCGTGGTACTCAGCAGCTACATCCGCGCCAAGATGAACCACTCCCGCAGCCGGCCTTACGGCTCGAAAGTCTGGGCCAACGAAATCATCCACGGCGCGCCGACCCTGGGTGAGAAACTCGACGTCAGCCTGTACGACTGGGCCAAGATGAAAGAAGCGAAAATTCGCCAGTGGGTGGACGACAAACGCATCCTGCCGGTGGAGCCTTCCAGCCTGCTGTACATGATCTGGGCCTCGACCCAGCATTACGCCGACTTTGATCATCAGGTGAATATCCTGAACGATCATCAGCCGTTGTCGGACATGCAATTTGAGCGGGCGGTGCAGACGGTGACCAGTGTGATTTTGCGCGGGATCGGGTTGGAGCCTTGAGGTTTGCGGTGTAGCGACGGGCCTCTTCGCGGGCAAGCCTCGCTCCTACAGGTTTATGCGATCCCAGTAGGAGCGAGGCTTGCCCGCGAAGGCGTCAGCCCAAACAACACATCATTCAGACGGTTACATGGTACGGATTCCTCGGATCATGATTCCAATCCAGAAACGGCTTGCCGTTGTCCATCGGCACCATCTCGATGCAATCCTGCACCGGGCACGTAATCTGGCACAGGTTGCAGCCCACGCATTCCTCATCAATCACTTCATACTTGCGCGTCCCGTCCGCCTGCTTGAGGCTGGCAACCGCCTGGTGCGAGGTGTCTTCGCAAGCGATGTGACAGCGACCGCAACCGATGCAGACTTCCTGATCAATCTTGGCAATCACTTGATAATTGATGTCCAAGTACTTCCAGTCCGTGGTGTTGCCCACCGCACGCCCGGAAAAGTCCGAAATACGGGCGTAGCCCTGACTGTCCATCCAGCGTGACAAGCCGTCCTTCATCTCCTCGACAATCCGGAAACCGTGCAGCATCGCCGCCGTGCACACCTGCACCGAGCCGCTGCCCAGCGCGATGAATTCCGCCGCATCACGCCAACTGCCGATACCGCCAATGCCGGAGATCGGCAGGCCTTGGGTCTGCGGGTCGCGGGCGATTTCGGCGACCATGTTCAGCGCAATCGGCTTCACCGCCGACCCGCAGTAGCCGCCATGGGTGCTCTGGCTGCCGACGGCGGGATTGGCGACCATGCGCTCCAGGTTGACGCTGGTAATCGAGTTGATGGTATTGATCAGCGACACCGCATCGGCGCCGCCACGATGGGCTGCACGGGCAGCGACGCGAATGTCGGTGATGTTCGGCGTGAGCTTGACGATCACCGGCAGCGAGCAATAGGTCTTGCACCAGCGGGTGACTTGCTCGACGTACTCCGGCACCTGACCGACCGCCGCGCCCATGCCGCGTTCCGGCATGCCGTGCGGGCAACCGAAGTTCAGCTCGATGCCGTCGGCACCGGTGGCTTCCACCAGCGGCAGAATGAATTTCCAGGATTCTTCGACGCAGGGCACCATCAGCGACACGATGAGTGCGCGGTCCGGCCAGTCCTTTTTGACCTGGGTGATTTCCCGCAGGTTGATCTCCAGCGAGCGGTCGGTGATCAGCTCGATGTTGTTGAAGCCCACCACCTCGCGGTTGGCACCGAAGTGCGCTGAGTAACGCGACGACACGTTGACCGCCGCCGGGTCTTCACCCAGGGTTTTCCAGACCACGCCACCCCAACCGGCCTCGAAGGCGCGAACCACGTTGTAGGCTTTGTCGGTAGGCGGCGCGGAGGCCAGCCAGAATGGATTGGGGGCTTTGATGCCGGCAAAGACAATCGAGAGATCGGCCATTTACGCAGCCTCCACGTTGAGCATGAGTTGGGCGTTGATGGCTTCGGCCGCCAGTTTGCCGTGCTGCACCGCTTGCACGGTGAGGTCCTGATCGAGGCTGGTGCAGTCGCCGCCGGCGTACACGCCGGGGATGCTGGTGCGCAGCTGTTCGTCCACCAGGATTCGATCGCCCGAACGCTTGAGTTCACGGGCCAGCGGATCGGCGAGGGCGCTGCCATCGAAGGCCTGGCCGATGGCTTTGAAGATCGCATCGGCGGCCAGCTCGAAGGTTTCGCCGGTGGTTTGCAAGCGACCTTCTACCAGGTGCGTGCGGGCGAAACGCATGCCGCGCACCTGACCGTTGTCATCGAGCAATACTTCATCGGGTTGCGCCCAGGTCAACAGTCGCACCTGATTGGCCTTGGCGATGTCCTGTTCGTGGCCGGTGGCGCCCATGTCCTCGACACCGCGGCGGTACACCAGGTTGACGTCGTGAGCCCCGAGACGCGCCATTTGCACGGCCATGTCGATGGCCGTGTTGCCTGCACCGAGGACGATGCAATGGTCCGCGAGAGGGAGCTGGGTCAGGTCATCGGCCTGACGCAGTTCGCGGATGTAATCGGTGGCGGCGAGCAGGCCGGGTGCCTCTTCCTGAGCCAGGCCCAGTTGTTTGCTGGCGGCCAGGCCGAGGCCGAGGAACACCGCGTCGAATTGCTGGTGCAGGTCGCTGAGGGTCAGGTTTTCCCCGAGCTTGTGGCCGTGGCGGATTTCGATCCCGCCGATCTCCAGCAGAAATTCCAGTTCCTTTTGTGCGTAGTCATCCACCAGTTTGTACTTGGCGATCCCGTATTCATTCAGGCCGCCAGCCTTTTCCCTGGCCTCGAAAATCACCACGTCATGGCCGTGCATGGCGCTGCGGTGCGCGCAGGACAGCCCGGCAGGCCCGGCGCCGACCACGGCGATGCGCTTGCCGGTGGCGGCGGCTCGCTGGAAGGGGTGTTCGCTGAAGTGCGCGTTGTCCACGGCATAGCGTTGCAACAGGCCGATCAGCACCGGTGCGCACTCATGGTCGTTGTTGCGCACGCAGGCTTGCTGGCACAGGATTTCCGTCGGGCAGACCCGGGCGCAACTGCCGCCGAGGATGTTGGCCGAGAGGATTTTCTGTGCCGCGCCTTGAACGTTTTCCTGATGGATATTGCGGATGAACGAAGGAATGTCGATGTCGCTCGGGCAGGCGTTCACGCACGGCGCGTCGTAGCAATACAGGCAGCGCGAGGCTTCCAGATGCGCCTGACGGTCGTTGAGTGGCGGCGCGAGATCGGTGAAATGGCCGGCGAGGGTGGCCGCATTCTCATAGGGATGCGGGAGGTGGGTCAGGGTCTTGATCACGGTGTTGGCCTCACGGTTATTGAGGTACTGCCTCTGATGGGCATTGGTTTTTGTGTTGCCTGGGCCGGCCTCTTCGCGAGCAAGCCCGCTCCCACAGGGGAATGCATTTCAAATGTGGGAGCGGGCTTGCTCGCGAAGGCCGAAGGCCTCGATTTCAGCGTTTCACTGCCACAGGCTTATTCAACTCCGCCCGCTTGCTCAGCAAATCAAACACCGCCGGGTACGCCGGCCGTTCGACATACCGCCCGGCACCCCGCTCGGCGCGCAGGTCGCCATCGGCCCAGACCACACGACCCTGACTGACGGTATGACTGGGCACGCCACGCACGGTCTTGCCTTCAAAGATGTTGAAGTCGACTTGCTGGTGATGTGTCTTCGCCGAAATCGTCCGCGTGCCCTCCGGGTCCCACAGCACCAGATCGGCATCGGCACCGACGCGGATCGCGCCTTTGCGCGGGTAGAGGTTGAAGATCTTCGCGGTGTTGGTGGAGGTCAGCGCCACAAAGTGCTGCATCGACAAACGCCCGCTGTTCACCCCTTCATCCCACAACACCGCCATGCGGTCTTCGATCCCGGCGGTGCCATTGGGGATCTTGCTGAAATCGTCCTTGCCGGCGGCTTTTTGCTCGGCGCAGAAACAGCAGTGGTCGGTGGCGGTGGTGTGCAGGTTGCCCGATTGCAGCCCGTGCCAAAGCGCTTCCTGATGACCGCGCGGACGGAAGGGCGGGCTCATCACGTAACCGGCGGCGGTCTGCCAGTCCGGGTGTTGATAGACGCTGTCGTCCAGCAGCAGGTGCCCGGCCAGCACCTCGCCGTAGACTTGTTGGCCCTTGCTGCGGGCGTAAGTGATTTCGTCGAGGGCTTCCTTGGTCGAGACATGCACCAGGTACAGTGGCGTGCCCAGGGTTTCGGCGATACGGATCGCCCGGCTCGCGGCTTCGCCCTCAACCTGCGAGGGCCGCGACAGCGGATGCGCTTCCGGGCCGGTCATGCCCTGGGCCATCAACTTGCGTTGCAGGTGATACACCAACTCACCGTTTTCCGCGTGCACAGTGGGCACGGCGCCAAGCTCCAGGCAACGTTCGAAACTCGCCACGAGCGTGTCATCGGCGGCCATGATCGCGTTCTTGTACGCCATGAAATGCTTGAAACTGTTGACCCCGTGATGGCTCACAAGCTCAGCCATTTCCTCACGAACCTGTTCGCTCCACCAGGTGATGGCGACGTGGAAACCGTAATCCGACGCCGACTTCTCGGCCCAGCCACGCCACTGGTGAAACGCTTCCATCAGCGATTGCTGCGGATTGGGAATCACGAAGTCGATGATCGACGTCGTGCCACCGGCCAGTCCCGCCGCCGTGCCACTGAAAAAATCTTCGCTGGCCACGGTGCCCATGAAGGGCAGTTGCATGTGCGTGTGCGGATCGATGCCGCCGGGCATCAGGTATTGGCCGCTGCCGTCGAGCACTTCGGCACCCGCCGGAATATCAAGGTTTTCACCGATGGCTTTGATCACACCGTCGGCACAATAGACGTCGGCGCGATAACTTTCATCGTGGGTAATAACGGTGGCGCCACGGATCAACAGAGACATTCCGAGTTCCTCGCAGGCAATGACCGACTTGTGTCGGTTCTAACTGTTTTATATGAAGCCAGTGCAAACAGGTGTATTCCTGTCAGTGCTGTCAAGAATAGACGCTAGCTGTAGATTGTGGATTGAGCAAGAATATTTTTTATAAGCTTATATCTGTTTTAACTAATTGATAATTAACGATTAAAACTACGAATCACCAAAATGGTGAGCCTAATCACCATTTTGACGCACTTGACAGGTTCCAGAAATAGACGAGATTTCCTATGTGAAATCAGCTGTTTGAGAATGGTCTATGGTTGATGCGCAACTTTGAAAAAAAGTCGCCTGCACCAGATTGAGTCCTGACGGTATGCACAACTTGCCCGGCATTCGGCCTGAGTGAACAGGCAAGCACCGAGGACTTAGTGGCGATACACATAAAACTGATAAACATCAGTTGGTTATAAAGTTTTTATGGAACTGCCCGATGCGCAAACGGGGTGCCCGGCACGCTTATTGATGTCGTGAGCCCCTGATGAGCAAAAAATAATTCAAAGAACAGTGGAGCGGCCATGCAACAGATCAGATCGCAAGTGACCGAGCGCGACGGCTTGTTTGAGCTCGAAGCCGGCAGCGACGTCCTCGACAGTCCCCGTTATAACCACGACATGGCGCCGACCAAGGTGCGCGAACGGACCTGGAACAAATGGCACATCACGGCGTTGTGGGTCGGCATGTCGATCTGCGTGCCGACGTACACCCTTGGCGGCGTGCTCACCGCGTATTTCGGCCTGACCGTCGGCGAAGCGCTGGTGGCGATTCTGTTCGCCAACATCATCGTGTTGATCCCGCTGACGTTGAACGCCTTCCCCGGCACCAAGTACGGCATTCCGTTTCCGGTGTTGCTGCGTTCGTCCTTCGGCATCCTCGGTTCCAACATTCCGTGCCTGATCCGCGCCTTGGTGGCGTGCGGGTGGTTTGGCATCCAGACCATGTTTGGCGGGCTGGCGATTCACCTGTTCCTCGGCTCGGTGTTCGAAGGCTGGAAATCCTTGGGCGGTACCGGTGAAGTCATCGGTTTCATGATCTTCTGGGCGTTGAACCTGTGGGTGGTGATTCGCGGTGCGGAGTCGATCAAGTGGCTGGAAACCCTGTCGGCGCCGCTGTTGGTGCTGGTGGGTGTGGGCTTGCTGGTGTGGGCGATGCCGAATGTGTCGATGACCGAGTTGCTGGCGATCCCGGCCAAGCGTCCGGAAGGCGCCAGCGTCGTCAGTTACTTCGCTGCCGGGCTGACCGCTATGGTCGGTTTCTGGGCCACGTTGTCGCTGAACATCCCCGACTTCAGCCGCTACGCGAAAAGCCAGAAGGACCAGATCGTCGGGCAGATCATTGGCCTGCCGCTGACCATGTTCCTGTTTGCCTCGCTGGGCGTGGTGATGACCGCCGCGTCGGTGAAACTGGTGGGCGTCACGGTCTCCGATCCCGTCACCTTGATCGGCCATATCCAGAGCCCGGTCTGGGTGGCGTTGGCCATGGCGCTGATCATCATCGCGACGCTGTCGACCAACACTGCAGCGAACATCGTGTCGCCGACCAATGACTTCCAGAACATCGCACCGAAGGTGATCAACCGGACTAAAGCGGTGATGCTCACCGGCTTTGTCGGGTTGCTGCTGATGGGCCATGAACTGCTGAAAAAGCTTGGGTTGATTGTCTCCGACGTCAGCCTGGAAACGGTCTATTCCAACTGGCTGCTGGGCTATTCCAGCCTGTTGGGGCCGATCGCCGGGATCATGGTGGTGGACTATTTCCTGATCAAGAAACAGCAACTGGACCTGGCCGGACTCTACCGCGACGACGTGTACCCGGCGTGGAACTGGTTCGGGTTTATCGCGTTTGGCGTGCCGGTGGTGTTGACGTTGCTGTCGCTGGGTAGCGATGCGTTCAGCTGGTTCTACAGCTATGGCTGGTTCACCGGCTCGGCGCTGGGCGGGGTGATTTATTACGGGTTGTGCTCGATGCGGCCTGACCCGTCTGTCGCGAAATCTGCGGTGTGAGGGATGGCCTCTTCGCGAGCAAGCTCAGCGCCTACAGAGGTATGCATTCCTCTGTAGGAGCCGAGCTTGCTCGCGAAGACGGCCGCCAAGACACCCAAAAAATGCCTGAAGAAATCCATAAGAACTGCCTGAGGAGATCATCATGAACGCTGCCGTAGACGTTCTGCAGTCCACGCATCAGCACATCAACCGCGACCGCCTGTGGCAGTCGCTCATGGACCTGGCCAGGCTCGGCGCCACGGTCAAGGGCGGCGTTTGTCGCCTGGCCCTGACCGACCTCGATCGCCAGGCCCGGGACATCTTCGTCCATTGGTGCGAAGAGGCGGGCTGCACCGTCAGCATCGACGCCGTCGGCAACATCTTCGCCCGTCGTCCCGGCCGCAACCCGAACCTGCCCCCGGTGATGACCGGCAGCCACATCGACACCCAGCCCACCGGAGGCAAATTCGACGGCTGTTTCGGCGTGCTTGCCGGCGTCGAAGTGCTGCGCACCCTCAATGATCTCGGCGTCGAAACCGAAGCGCCATTGGAAGTGGTGGTCTGGACCAACGAAGAAGGCTCGCGCTTCGCTCCGTGCATGATGGGCTCTGGCGTGTTCGCGGAAAAATTCACCCTCGAAGAAACCCTGGCCAAGGTCGACGCCGAAGGCATCACCGTTGGCGAAGCTCTGAATGCCATCGGTTATGCCGGCCCGCGCAAGGTCAGCGGGCATGCCGTTGGCGCCTATTTCGAAGCCCACATCGAACAGGGGCCGATCCTCGAAGACGAGCGCAAAACCATTGGCGTGGTGATGGGCGCCCTCGGCCAGAAATGGTTCGACCTGAAACTGCGCGGTGTCGAAGCCCACGCCGGCCCGACCCCGATGCACTTGCGCAAGGACGCGTTAGTTGGCGCGTCAGTGATCGTCGGTGCCGTCAACCGCGCGGCCCTCGGCCATCAACCCCACGCCTGCGGCACCGTCGGCTGCCTGCAAGCCTATCCGGGTTCGCGCAACGTCATCCCCGGCGAAGTGCGCATGACCCTGGACTTCCGGCATCTGGAACCGGCGCGCCTGGATTCAATGATCGCCGAAGTGCGCGAAGTGATCGAAACCACCTGCGAGGAGCACGGCCTGACCTTCGAACTGACACCCACCGCCGACTTCCCACCGCTGTACTTCGACAAGGGTTGCGTCGAGGCGGTACGCGGTGCGGCTCAAGGCCTGGGACTGTCACACATGGACATCGTCAGCGGAGCAGGGCACGACGCAATCTTCCTCGCCGAGCTTGGCCCGGCCGGAATGATCTTCGTCCCGTGCGAAGGCGGCATCAGCCACAACGAAATCGAAAACGCCGCGCCGGATGATCTGGCGGCCGGGTGCGCGGTGTTGTTGCGGGCGATGCTGGCGGCGTCGGCGGCGATTGCCAAGGGCGAATTGGCGGCTTGAAGATCAAAAGAGCGCAGGCTCCTGCATTGACCGCGCATACCCGTGAGATTACCGGTGTACGCAGCCCCTGTAGGAGCGAGCCTGCTCGCGATGGTCTTGAATGCACCGCGTTTACCCTGTTGAAACGCGTCATCGTCAACGTTCTTCGCGAGCAAGCTCGCTCCTGCAGGTGACGGTATTGACTGCCCCATCATGCCTTCACCACCACTGCATCTGCACTATCCCACCCCACTGCGGTCGACATCTTCACAGGCCGGCGCGTGAAGGCGCCGGCCGCACCCGTGGAGATGCAATGAGCCAGGACGTCCTGACCACCGAAACCAATCGCCGCCAGTTGCAACAAATCATCGCCGGCCTGTCCGACGGCGTGATTCTGCTGGAACTCGACCAGACCCTTCTCTGGGCCAATGACGCCGCGCTGGCCATGCACGGTGTCAGTCGAATCGGCGACCTGGGGGCCAATGCCAAGGAATACGCCAAGCGCTTTGCCTTGCGCTATCGCAACAATCATCCGGTGCCCGCCGACAACTACCCGATCAACCGCGTGGCCCGCGGCGAGACGTTCAGCGATGTGCTGGTGGAAGTGACGCCGGCCGATGATGAGGAACGCACCTGGGTTCACAACGTGCGCAGCATGGTGTTGGCCGACAGCAGCGGCGAGCCGGAGTCGCTGGTGCTGATCATGGACGATGTCACCGAGTGGGCCAGCGCCGAACAGCGCTTCGAGAAGACCTTCAACGCCAACCCGGCCCCGGCGGTGATCTGTCGCCTCAGTGATTTACGCTACATCAAGGTCAATCCCGGATTCCTGGAAATGACCGGTCACTCCCGAGATCAGGTGATCGGTTGTTCGACCTATGAACTGGACGTGCTCGAAGGCGCCGAGAACAAAGACCTGGCCAAGCAGCGATTGCGTGAAGGGGCGACCATTCCGCAGATGCAGGCCGAGTTGCAGGTGGCCGACGGCGGCACCAAACAAGTGATCGTCGCCGGCCAACCGCTCGAACTCAATGACGAGGCCTGCATGCTGTTTTCCTTCGTCGACATGGAGCCTCGGCACAAGGCCGAAGTCGCCCTGCGTCAGAGTGAGGAGCGTTTCGCCAAAGCCTTTCGCTTGACCCCGGTGCCGATCCTGGTGTGCAACGCCAGTGATCAGGTGGTGATGGATGTGAACGAGGCGTTTCTCGACACCTTTGCGTATCCCAGCGAAGAAGTGATCGGCAGGACCCTCGTGGAGATTGACTTCATCCACGACAAAGGCGCTCGAACCAAGCTGCTCGCCGCGCTGGAAAAAACCGGAAGCCTGGATCGGGTCGACGTTCGCATGCGTAAAAAAGACGCCGAAGAGATCGATTGCGCCGTTTCCGCCGACACCGTGAACATCCAGAACAATCCCTGCTACTTGCTGGTGTTGATGGACGTCACCGAGCGCAAGCGCACGGAACTGGAGTTGGTGTCAGCCATCGAAGAGGTGATGAAAGATGCCTCATGGTTCAGCCGTACGCTGATCGAAAAACTGGCCAACGTGAAGCACGTCAGCTCGCCGAAGTTGCCCAGTGTGTCCTTCACTGACCTGACTGCCCGTGAACGCGATGTGCTCGGCCTGATCTGTGAAGGCCTGGCGGACAAGGAAATCGCCGCCCGCCTGAAACTGGCGCCCAACACCGTGCGCAATCACGTCTCTACGGTGTATTCCAAACTCGATGTGCACAGCCGCAGTGAGGCCATTGTCTGGGCGCGCGAGCGTGGCTTGTTCTCCAGCGAGTGGCGGCCAAAGGGCTAGCGGTAAGGTGCAAATGCACTAGTTCGAGAGGTGCATTTTGATGTTCTGGACAGGTAGGGCAATTCTTAATCTGTAAGGGTGCGATACAGGTCTTTGAACCGTACGCGTCCCCTTAGAAACAGCTTGAGGAACAGCCACATGCTTCGCCCATTCAAAACGGTTTCGATCGACGGGGCTACCCAACAACCTGGAGGTGAATCGTAATGATTTATCTGACGCAATTGCGCGCGCAATTGGAGCAGCAGTTTTCTCCCCGGGCTTGTGAGTGCAGCGTGTCGGGTGACAACTCGGTGACGGTGAAGCTTTATCACCCGGTATCCGGGCAAGTGGATCTGGTGGTCAGCGGGCTGAATGTGTCGAACCTCAGATCACCCGAGGCCGTGGCCGCTCTGGTTGAAGAGTTGCGGTATGAACTTGAGAGCAATTCCTTGCATCATCACCCGCAAACTTCATAAACCTGTCTTTTCTGCTGTCGACCCGTGGACTTTCCCGCGCTGTTTTGTTGTCACAAAACTGTGTACATCACTCATCGCGGGTCAACCTATGAAAAGTCTTGGGAAACGCATGTTCGCACCACTGCCGCTTGCACTCTGCGCGGCCATTCTCGGTGGTTGTGCCAGTCCTCCGCCGCCACCACCCCTTGCTCCACCGCCGCCCCCTGTGCGGACCTGCCAGACCACCGAAAACACAGATGTGCAAGGCGACATGCGAGCTGAAGGGCAGGTGACCCGAAACACCACGCTGACACGCTGCGTCACTCAGTAAGCGCGGATCAGTGTGCAAGCCGCCAGCGGCGTTGTGCTGCTGGCGGCGATCGCTCGTTCAGACGTCCTCGATCCTGACCCACCGCGATTCCCGCGCCGCCAGGCGAATCGCCGTTGCCAGGCGTTCGACTTCCCACGCCTGTTCGAAATCCGTCCCGCCCTGACCAAGCCCGGCCAGTGCCATCACCAGATCATGCACTTCCAGGGTCTTGAGCTCGTTGTAGCCCAGTTGATGCCCGGCCGCCGGGCTGAACGCCGCGTAACCCGGTAGGTTCGGTCCGGCCAGCAGGCGCTGAAAGCCATCCTGTCCGGCGCGATGCAGGCGCAGTTCATTCAAACGTTCCTGATCGAACGCCAACGTCCCCCGCGTGCCGCTGATTTCAAAACTCAGATGGTTCTTGTAGCCGTGCTTGAGCCAGCTGCTGCTGACCGTCCCGCGCGCGCCATTGGCAAACCGCAGCAGGGCATGGGCCTGATCGTCCACCGCGATGGTCCGTTGCTCCTGGCTACCCGCCGTGGCAGGACGTTGCCCGTGTACAGTCTGGGTGTCGGCGCAGACCGATTCGACATCACCCACCAGATAACGGGCCATCGCCAGCAGGTGACTGCCCAGGTCCGCCAGTGCACCGCCGGCATGTTCAGCGTCGCAGCGCCAGGACCAGGGTGACGCGGGGTCGGCCATGAAGTCTTCGCTGAACTCACCCTGAAAACTGACGATCTGCCCCAACTCGCCGTTCTCGATCAACTCGCGCGCCAGCCCGATGATCGGGTTGTGCTGGTAGTTGTAGCCCACCCGCGTCACCACACCTGCTGCTTTGGCGGCAAGTCGCATGGCGTTGGCCTGCTCCAGACTGACTGCCAGGGGTTTTTCGCAATACACCGGTTTACCGGCAGCCAGGGCCGCCATGGCCATGGGGTAGTGCAGATGGTTGGGCGTGGTGATGGCGATCAGATTGACCTTGGGGTCATCGATCAGTTTTTGCCAGTCGCTGTGGGCGGTTTCAAAACCCCAGGCGTCGGCACAGTGACGGGCGCGTTGCGGGTCGGCATCGGCCAGGGCGGCGAGCCTGAGCTTGAGGGGCAGTTCGAAAACCGCGCTGACATTTCGAAACGCCAAGGCATGGGCGCGGCCCATGAAACCTGTGCCAATGAGTCCGATACCGAGTTCGCGCATAGCCGGGGTCCTTTTGAATTTTTGTTTTCAAGAGGACTCTTTATGGAATAAATATTCACTAAATGCAATTAATAGAATAAATATTCTCCAGGCGAGCGAAGACCCTGTAGGAGCGAGCTCGCTCGCGATGAACCCGAGAACGACGCGTTTAACCAGCAAACACGCGTTATCGTTCACACCCATCGCGAGCAAGGATTGGGTCAGGACAGAAAGCCGCCATCCACGTTCAGGGAAACACCCGTGGTGTAGCTCGAAGCGTCGCTGGCCAGGTACAGCACCGCGCCGGCCATTTCGCTCGGGTCCGCCACGCGCTTGAGTGGAATCTGCTGCAACGCGGTGTTCAAGATCGCCTCGTTCTTCACCAGTGCCGACGCAAACTTGGTGTCCGTCAAACCCGGCAGCAGGGCGTTGCAGCGGATGCCGAACTGCGCGCATTCCTTGGCGAACACTTTGGTCATGTTGATCACCGCAGCCTTGGTCACCGAATAGATGCCCTGGAAGATCCCCGGTGAGATGCCGTTGATCGACGCCACGTTGATGATGCTGCCGCCGCCGTTTTCGCGCATCAGCTTGCCGGCTTCCACCGACATGAAGAAGTAGCCACGGATGTTCACGTCGACGGTTTTCTGGAAGGCGCTGAGGTCGGTGTCCAGTACGTTGCAGAACTGCGGGTTGGTCGCGGCGTTGTTAACCAGGATGTCCAGGCGCCCGAACTGTTCGCGGATGCCAGCGAAAACCTGGCTGATCTGTTCCATTTCTCCGATGTGGCAAGCGACGGCGGTGGCTTTGCCGCCGGCCGCGATGATCGCGTCGGCCACGTGTTGGCAGCCGTCGAGTTTGCGGCTCGAAACGATCACATGGGCACCTTGCTGGGCCAGCAGTTTGGCGATGGCCTCACCGATGCCACGGCTGGCACCGGAGACGAAAGCGATCTTGCCGTCGAGGTCGAACAACTGAGTCTTGGACATGGGGTTCCCTTATAAAAAGTCTTGTTTTTGGACCTGGTTGCAATAGAGAGCCGTGATCAGAGGCTGGATTTTGAAATGACCTGCAAGCTCATCTGCTCCAGCAGTTTGTTCATGTGAATGAACTGCGCGAAGCGTTTGTCCTGGGTCTGGCCATGGAAGAAGCGGTAGTAGATCTGCTGCACGATACCGGCCAGGCGGAACAGGCCGTAGGTGTAGTAGAAGTCGAAATTGTCGATCTGGATGCCCGAACGTTCGGCGTAGTAATCGACGAATTCGCGGCGGGTCAACATGCCCGGAGCGTGGCTCGGCTGGCGACGCATCAGTTGCACCGGCGCCGGGTCATCGGCTTCGATCCAGTAGGCGAGGGTGTTACCCAGGTCCATCAGCGGGTCGCCGAGGGTGGTCAGTTCCCAGTCGAGCACGCCGATGATCTGCATCGGGTTGTTCGGGTCGAGGATGACGTTGTCGAAGCGATAGTCGTTGTGCACGATGCTCGACGTCGGATGATCGGCCGGCATCTTGTCATTGAGCCAGGCTTTCACCGCGGCCCACTGCGGCGCGTCGGGGGTCAGGGCTTTCTCGTAGCGATCGCTCCAGCCTTTGATCTGCCGCGCCACGTAACCTTCAGGTTTGCCGAGGTCGGCCAGGCCGTAGGCCTTGTAGTCGACCCGGTGCAGCTCGACGAATTTGTCGATGAAGCTCTTGCACAGGGCTTCGGTCTTTTCCGAGTCCAGACCCAGTTCCGGTGGCAGTTCGGAGCGCAGGATGATCCCGTTGACTCGCTCCATCACATAGAACTCGGCACCGATCACCGATTCATCGGTGCAATGCACGTAGGCTTTCGGGCAGTACGGAAAGCCGTCCCGGAGTTGATTGAGGATGCGAAATTCGCGGCCCATGTCGTGGGCGGACTTGGCCTTGTGGCCAAACGGCGGCCGACGCAGGACGAACTCCTGTTCGGGGTATTCCAGCAAGTAGGTGAGGTTCGACGCACCGCCGGGAAACTGGCTGATTTGCGGCAAGCCACTCAGGCCCGGAATATGGGCCTTGAGGTACGGATCGATCAGGCTGGCATCGAGTTCTTCGCCGGTGCGGATACGGGTGGACTGGTCAGTAAGCGCCATGCTTATCCCTTCTGCTTATTCTGGAGGCCTGAGACTATTGGCTAATCTAATGCGCGCAGGGGCCACCCACAACCACGAACGGCCCTTATAGGTGAGCGTGTTGCCGGCCAATCATTGCTTTTGATACAACCGTTTGAATGGCCCCTTATAGCACTGCCTTGATTTCGCTGGCAGGCAGATCAATAGGCGTGAGCACCGGTTCGCCAGAAAAGAACGCCATCAGGTTGCGACCCACCAGCTCCACGGTGCCTTGAGTGGCTTCCGGGGACAGCCCGGCGACATGCGGGGTGAGGATCACGTTGGCCAATCCCTTGAGTGCCTCCGGCACGTGGGGTTCGGCATCGAAGACATCCAGCGCCGCGCCGGCGATCCTGCGTTGCTCCAGGGCGCTGATCAAATCAGTGGTCACGATCACGCTGGCCCGGGCGATGTTGACAATGAAGCCCTTGGGACCCAGCGCGTCGAGCACGTGTCGGTTGATCAGATGTTTGGTGCCCAGGCCGCCAGGTGTGGCGACGATCAGGAAATCCGATGCGCGAGCCAGTTCGGCGGGCGTCGAGCAGAAGCTGTAGGGCACGTCGCTGCGATGCTGGCGATTGTGGTAACTCACCGTCATGTCGAAACCGTTGGCGGCACGTTTGGCAATGGCCATGCCGACGGCACCGAGGCCGAGGATGCCCAGGCGTTTGCCGGCGAGGGAAGGGCGCATGATTTTCGGCCATTCGCCCCGGCGCACAGCGGCATCACAACGAGGAATGTCGCGCACCAGCGACAGCAGCAGCGCCATCGCGTGGTCGGCGACTGATGAGGCGTTGACCCCGGCGCCATTGGTCACGGTGATGCCGCGGTCGGCGGCCGCTTGCAGGTCGACGTGCTCATAACCGGCGCCGATCACGCAGATGATCCTGAGCTTGGGCAGGGCGGCGATTTCATCGGCATACAGGCCCAACGGGCCACGGGTCAGGACGGCATCGATCTGTCCACCGTGCCGCGAAATGGCGGCGGCGCGCTCGGCAGGCGTCGGGGCAAGAATCAGGTGAAAGCCCTGATGTTCGAGAATCGGCAGGTAATCATTAATGGTTTCAACCAGTACCAGAACGGTTGCGGGCATTGCTAGGCTCCTGTTGTCTGTCGTCGGCGTGTCGGGCGCAAAAGTAATTTCAGGGTGCTGATACCAGAGTTGTTTGGCAATGGTCGTCAATCGCAGAGCGGTACTTTTCAGTCTGGACTGCTTCTCGGAAGAAGCAAATTATCGATTCAAGGCCGCCGGAGGCGGTGTCACGACTGTGCAGCACACTGCAAATACAGTGTGCAGCTGTAAGTGTCACTGGGCCGTTTGTGCTTGTTGTGCCTTGTTTTGTTCTGCCAGCGCTATCGCTTTGAAGTCGTAGGTCGGATAGAACTCGGTTCTGTAAGTCCCCCACGCCGTATTTTCGAGTGCAAGGTTTACTTCTGCCAGGCGGGACGCCGGAAGGCGCAGTGTCACGACCTGTCCGATGCCCATCATAATGTTCCAGCTAACGACCTCGACTCCAGCCGGTGGAAATGTTTTATAGAATCCTTGCTTGGCTAGCTGCGCCTTTAGTTCGCCGAGCGGTCTTGACTGATCATGTTTTAAAAATACGGTAAGCATGACCGCATTATCAGGCGTGGCAATGGCATTTTTCGCCGGGGACGAGGTGGTGGATTGCGCACTGACAACTCCACAGAAGGCCGAAGTTGTCAGTAAGGTAGATATCAATAATGTTTTGAGTGTATTTTTCATATTGAAACTCCGTGTATTTTTAAAAAAATTAACTTGGCTACAGAAATAGCACTAATAAGGTGAAGCTGGCAGGACGTCGTTAGTGCACGACGGATTTCATGTGTGCGACGTATTAATTGGGCTTGATGGCAGACGTTGTGTCCACTGTTCCAGTGTAAGGGGAATGAACGACATAGGTGCGCACAAGCGGGTTGTTAGCTACCATGTCGCGGGGCACTTCGCGAGAATAAGTGAACTCGCTTCGATTTAATGTTTCCAGTTTCCTGATCACGGTTTTAGTCGGCCCTATATCGGGTACCAAAATATGGGTTTTGTGATCGCCAGTGACAAAGAAGTAACCTCCGCCGCCATTGTTGTACTTTGATTCACCCGTATCTGCGTAAAAAAACTCATAGCGATTACGTTCGGTATCCCACGTCGATATTCCAACCACGCCAGGATAATTCGCTTTTACATCTGTTTGTGGTGCCCCCTCTATATAGACCTTGGTTGTCAGCCATCGAGGAGAGGATGCCAGATCTCGAACGTCGGCAGTGACGGGAGCTTGCTGCGCAAAGCTACCGAGAGGAAACAGCAGTGCCGCTAGAAGTAGACCTGTAGAAGTCATAGTGTTTTTTTGCATGCGGATAACCCCTTGTCAACGTCGTTGGTCGCTAGCTCGCTATCAATCTTTGAGAGTAAAGACGTAAAAAACTATAGGCTTGGAGTTGAGGGTGATCAATAGTGAGTTGATTGCTTGTAACAATTAAGTGCGTTTTTTATATGGGGTAATATTCTGTCGCACATGTTTTTCACGCTTCCGCTGTCAGACTTTTCCTACATATCCAGATGGCAATGTGATCGATATTATTTGTCGGTGCTGCACCTGTTGGCTAAAACAGCGCATTTGCCGGAAAAGCCGGGCGCTACAGTGATTGCTTATGCAATATATATACATCGAGTTTGTAATGCGGATGATGAGGTTACAAACTACTCATTGACGCGAGGGACTTCATGGAATGATAGAAAAGGTGTGATGGATCGATTGTGACACGCAAGAAACGGATTCAAGTTCGAGTCAGAAAACTCATTGCGGCCTCAAGAATTTCATCGGATAACGGCTGGCCCTGAGTGGCTCGGGCCAGCGTCAGTGCGCCAACCATCAAGGAATATTGCACCAGCGCCTCTTTCCGGTCGCGAGCGTCATTGCCGCTGTCCAACAGCGTGCCGAAGGTCTCGAGCAAGGTCTCCAGGCCCGCCATGAAGGTGTCGCGCAAACCGCTCTCGGCCGCTTCGTGGCACATGTCCCCGGCGAAGGCCACCACCGGGCAACTTTCGCCCGGCGTGTCGCGGCTGGCGGCTGACAGGTACGGTTCGATCAAGGCCCGGCGGGCGGCGTTTTTATCTTGATGTTCAGCAATGCGTTCCTTCCAGCGTCCGTTGGCCTGCGCGAATGCACGGCCACTGGCCTCTTGCGCCAAGGCTTCCTTGGACTCGAAGTGGCCATAGAATCCGCCATGGGTCAGGCCGGCGGCCCCCATTACATCGACGACACTGATCCCATGCAGGCCGCGCTCACGAAACAGCCGCGTGGCGGCTTCAACGATGATCTCGCGGTTGAGGTCGGCTTGCTTGCGGGAAACTCGAGGCATTAGGGGCTCACAGATCAGTAGAAGTCAGGAATCAAAGGGCGTACTGGGCAATGCCATGGCCGAAGGACCAGTTTTCTTTTTTCACTTCCACCAGATTAATGAAAACGTCCTCCAGGCGCACGGCCAGCTCTGCGTTGAGGCTTTCGGCGATGGTTTTGTAGAGCAGCTTTTTCTGCTCGATGCTCCGGCCTTCGCTCAGGGTGATCTGGATCACCACCAGATTGTCGCTGCGATTGATGCCCAGGTAGCCGGGATCAAAGATGAAATGCTGTTCGTCGTGCTCGGCAAGAATCTGAAAATTATCGTTCTCCGGCACGCCAATGGTGCTGTGCATGGCTGCGTAAATCTGCTGCCCGACGCGTTTGGCGAAAGTAGGGTCCTGATGCTTTTTGATGTCGACACGAACCAGTGGCATGGGATGGCTCCAGAAGGGATGCAGGACACTTCAAAATACATGACGGGAAACCTTTATCAAGCGGGGATTGCCTTTTGTTGATGAACTGCGGGTCCAAGCACGGTTCCGACAACACCGAATATCCTTGTGGGAGCGGGCTTGCTCGCGAAAGCGGTCTATCAGCCAATTTGATGTTGGATGTGCTGACGCCTTCGCGAGCAAGCCCGCTCCCATGGGGCCTTCGTTGCTCACTATTATCTGATCCGCAGCACCGCTCCTCAGCTAAGTCTTTGCTTCTGTTGATTAATCCCGGACAATCGCGCCCCTGTTTCGGCCAGGGCGCTGCCTGTCGGATTTTTCCGACTCGTCCTGACCGAGTGGCAAGTGACCGGAATGTGGAGATCCCACCGGATGAATGATCAGGCCAATAGCGTCGACGAACGCTATGTAGCGGCGACACCAGCGAGCCTCGCGAGCTGGAATCGCCATGACACCACCTGGATGCTGGGCCTGTTTGGCACGGCCATCGGGGCCGGTACCCTGTTTTTGCCGATCAATGCGGGTCTGGGCGGCTTCTGGCCGTTGCTGGTGCTGGCGGTGTTGGCGTTCCCCATGACTTTTTACGCACACCGCGGCCTGACCCGTTTCGTGTTGTCGGGCCGTGAGGGCGCGGACATCACCGAAGTGGTGGAAGAACACTTCGGGATCAAGGCCGGTGCGTTGATCACCTTGCTGTACTTCTTCGCGATCTTCCCGATCCTGTTGATTTACAGCGTGGCCCTGACCAACACCGTGGGCAGTTTCCTCGAACATCAACTGCACATCATGCCGCCACCGCGCGCCGTGCTGTCGTTGGTGCTGATCCTCGGCTTGCTGGCCGTGGTGCGTTGCGGCGAGCAAGTGATCGTCAAGGCGATGAGCCTGATGGTGTATCCGTTCATCGTGGCGCTGCTGTTTCTCGCAGTGTTCCTGATTCCGCACTGGAACGGCGGCATCCTGGCCACGGCTTCGACGCTGCCGGAGCCGTCGGCGCTGCTGCACACGCTGTGGCTGGCGATACCGGTGATGGTGTTCTCGTTCAACCATTCGCCGATCATCTCGGCGTTCGCGGTGGACCAGAAACGTCGCTATGGCGACCACGCCGAAGAGCGCAGCTCGCAGATCCTGTCCCGCGCCCACGCCTTGATGGTGGTGATGGTGCTGTTCTTCGTCTTCAGTTGCGTATTGACCCTGTCACCGGCGCAACTGGCGGAAGCCAAGGCGCAGAACCTGTCGATCCTGTCGTACCTGGCCAACCATTTCAGCAACCCGACCATCGCGTTCGCAGCGCCGTTGATTGCGTTCGTGGCGATCTCCAAGTCGTTCCTCGGTCACTACATCGGTGCCAGTGAAGGCCTTAAGGGTCTGATCGTGAAAAGCGGCAAGCGCCCGGCGCCGAAGACTCTGGATCGTATGACCGCTGCCTTCATGCTGGTGGTGTGCTGGATCGTCGCCACGCTGAACCCGAGCATTCTGGGGATGATCGAAACCCTCGGTGGCCCGATCATCGCGGCGATTCTGTTCCTGATGCCGATGTACGCGATCCGCAAGGTCCCGGCGATGGCGCGTTATCGCGGTCAGGCGTCCAACGTCTTCGTGACAGCGGTAGGCCTGGTGGCGATTACGGCGTTGATCAACTCCCTGACCGCCTGATTCGGAGCCCCGGTGCGGGCCACATTGTCCTCTCTGGCACGCTGGGATCCTGTGGGAGCGGGCTTGCTCGCGAAAGCGGTGTATCAGGCAATTTAAATGTTGAATGACACACTGCATTCGCGAGCAAGCCCGCTCCCACATTTGATCTTCATTCAGGCATGAAAAACGCCGCTCATCTCAGGATGGCGGCGTTTTTTATTGCGTTGAAAACCCCGGGCACCTGATCCAGAGCCGACATGGCGGGCGATTAGCGATTAAGCTTGCGCTGCATAAACGCACGGCTCAAACACGAGGCTAAAGCGGTGCTGTCGAAGTTGCCGACGCGGGAACTGGATCAGGTAATACTCAGCGGTTTGAGCGTCGATGGCGCGGTGCAACAAGCCCTCAACCCATCCGCATAACCCTTGTGGGAGCGAGCAAGCCCGCTCCCACATTTGCTCTTCATAAGGGCATAAAAAAACGCCGCTCATCTCACGATGGGCGGCGTTTTTTATTGCGTTGCAGCGTTAGGCTTGAACGACCGGGATGTTGGCGTTCGCAGCCGCTTCACGGAACTCGGCAATCTGGTCGAAGGACAGGTAGCGGTAAACATCAGCCGCCATGCTGTCGATCTTGCCAGCGTATTCCATGTACTCCTCGACGGTCGGCAGGCGACCCAGGATGGACGCAACGGACGCCAACTCAGCCGAAGCCAGGTAAACGTTCGCGCCGTCACCCAGACGGTTCGGGAAGTTACGGGTCGACGTCGACACCACAGTCGAGTTCGGCTCTACACGTGCCTGGTTACCCATGCACAGCGAGCAGCCTGGCATTTCCATGCGCGCGCCAGCCTTGCCGTAGATGCCGTAGTAGCCTTCTTCGGTCAGTTGGTGAGCGTCCATCTTGGTCGGCGGCGACA
>NZ_JBIVBY010000017.1:0-1672 GCF_044746405.1 Pseudomonas sp. NPDC086251 | reverse complement strand
TACCGGCAGCGCGGAAGTGACCGATGTTGGTCATGCACGAACCGATGAACACTTCGTCGATCTTCTCGCCAGCAACGCTGGACAGCAGACGGGCGTCGTCCGGATCGTTTGGCGCGCAGAGCACAGGCTCTTTGATGTCGGCCAGGTCGATTTCGATGATTTCAGCGTATTCGGCGTCAGCATCGGCAACCATCAACTCAGGGTTGGCAACCCAGGCTTCCATCGCTTGGGCACGACGTTCCAGGGTACGTGCATCGCCGTAGCCTTCGCCGATCATCCAGCGCAGCAGGGTGATGTTGGAGTTCAGGTACTCGGTGATCGACTCTTTCGACAGCTTGATGGTGCAACCGGCAGCCGAACGTTCGGCCGAGGCGTCGGACAGCTCGAAAGCCTGTTCGATGCTCAGGTTGTCCAGGCCTTCGATTTCCAGGATGCGGCCAGAGAAGGCGTTCTTCTTGCCTTTCTTCTCAACGGTCAACAGGCCAGCCTGAATCGCGAAGTAAGGAATGGCGTGAACCAGGTCACGCAGGGTGACGCCAGGTTGCATTTTGCCTTTGAAGCGCACCAGGATCGATTCCGGCATGTCCAGCGGCATAACGCCGGTGGCTGCGGCGAATGCGACCAGACCGGAACCGGCCGGGAACGAGATGCCCATCGGGAAACGGGTGTGCGAGTCACCACCGGTGCCGACGGTGTCCGGCAGCAGCATGCGGTTCAGCCAGCTGTGGATGATGCCGTCGCCCGGACGCAGGGAAACGCCGCCGCGGGTCATGATGAAGTCTGGCAGGGTGTGGTGGGTGGTCACGTCGATCGGCTTAGGGTAAGCCGCGGTGTGGCAGAAGGACTGCATCACCAGATCGGTCGAGAAGCCCAGGCACGCCAGGTCTTTCAGTTCGTCACGGGTCATAGGACCGGTGGTGTCCTGGGAGCCGACGGTGGTCATCTTCGGTTCGCAGTAAGTACCTGGACGAACGCCTTTGCCTTCTGGCAGGCCGCAGGCCTTGCCGACCATTTTCTGTGCCAGGGTGAAGCCCTTGCCGGTGTCGACAGGTGCTTCAGGCAGCTTGAACAGGTCGGTAGGACCCAGGCCCAGCTCGGCGCGGGCTTTGTCGGTCAGGCCGCGACCGATGATCAACGGAATACGGCCGCCAGCACGAACTTCGTCCAACAGAACCGGGGTCTTCATCTGGAAGGTGGTCAGGACTTCGTCGGTGCCGTGTTTGCAGACTTTGCCAGCATGTGGGTACAGGTCGATCACGTCGCCCATGTTCATGTTGGTGACGTCGAATTCGATCGGCAGTGCGCCGGCATCTTCCATGGTGTTGTAGAAGATTGGGGCGATTTTGCTGCCGAAGCAGAAACCGCCAGCACGTTTGTTCGGCACGTAAGGAACGTCGTCGCCGAAGAACCACAGCACCGAGTTGGTCGCCGATTTACGCGAAGAACCGGTACCGACCACGTCGCCGACGTAGGCGATCGGGAAGCCGCTGTTGCGCATTTCTTCGATCTGCTTCATCGGACCGGTGACGCCTTGGACGTCAGGCACGATGCCTTCACGGGCCATTTTCAGCATGGCCAGGGCGTGCAGCGGGATGTCCGGGCGGGACCAGGCATCCGGGGCAGGGGACAGGTCGTCGGTGTTGGTTTCGCCGGTGACCTTGAACACGCGCAG